>NZ_NHPJ01000114.1 GCF_002252985.1 Halorubrum halodurans
TCCGTATCGTCCGCTTGGGCGACCGCCGAGAAGAAGAGCGAACACCACCTCGCGGACGCCATCGTCGACATGGCCCGCGAACGCCAGACGGCTGCGACGGACGGTGGAGCGACGGTCGCCCAAGCGGACGATACGGACGTGGGGCGCAGGTCGGTCCCCGATCCCGACGACTTCGACGTGGTCGCCGGCAAGGGCGTCATCGCCCATGCCGATGGCCAGGAAGTCGTCGTCGGCAACCGCGCGCTGCTGGACGACCGCGACGTCGATGTCCCCGATCGGGTCGCCGACTACGTCCGCGAGCGTGAGGGGCGCGGCGAGACAGTCGTCCACGTCGTTCGGGACGGGGACATCATCGGCGCGATTGCGATGCGGGACGAGCTCCGGGAGGCCGCTCCTGGGGTCGTCGCGGCGCTCCAAGACGCTGGCATCGAGACGGTGATGCTCACCGGCGACAACGATCGGACGGCCGCTGCCGTTGCCGAGGAGGTCGGTATCGACGAGTACCGTGCCGAACTCCTCCCCGAGGACAAGCAGTCCGTCATCGAGGGCTACCAGGCCGACGGCCACGTCGTCGCGATGGTCGGCGACGGCATCAACGACGCGCCATCGCTGGCCACTGCCGATGTCGGCATCGCGATGGGTGCTGCGGGAACGGACACCGCTATCGAAACGGCTGACATGGCGTTGATGGCCGACGACCTCGAACGCATCCCGTACGCGGTCAAACTCAGCAAGGCGACGCGCTGGAACGTCCTCGAGAACGTCGGGATCGCGGTGCTGACCGTGACCGTCCTCCTCGCGGGCGTGCTCACCAGCTACGTCACCCTCGCGTCGGGAATGCTGGTCCACGAGGCCAGCGTCCTCCTCGTCATCCTCAACGGGATGCGACTGCTCCGCTACTGACCACGAGACACGATCACAACCACAACTCATGACATCGAATTCGACTGCGACTGACACGACCCAGACGAGAACCAATTGGCAGGTCGACTACGACGTCGAGCCGATCGAAATCCGCGACCCCGTCGCGGAGGCCCTCGACGTCCTCGAACCGGGCGAGCCGTTCGTCATCGCTTATAGAGACGCGGTGAAAGAGGCAGGACACTCCTGTCCGACTGCCTCGGGCGCCTACCGGATCGTCCAGCTCGGGCTCGACGCCCTGTATCCCGACGACTATCCAGTCCGGAGCGAAATCGAGGTCCAGACGGCCGGCCCGCAGGAGGATGCTGCGTACGGCGTGATGAGCCGTATCATCTCGTACGTGACTGGCGCGACCGGCGATGACGGATTCAGCGGGCTCGCCGGCGGCTATGGCGGCCGCCGCGACCTCCTGTGCTTCGACGGGTTCGACCCGGACACGGCGGACCCGACGTTCCGGTTCCGGCGAACCGACACGGACGAGACCGTCGAAGTGGCCTACCACGTCAGCGACGTTCCTAGCGGTGGACCCGCAATCGGGAACCTCCAGAGGATTCTCGACGGATCGGCAAGCGACCAGCAACGGGAGGCCTTCGCTGACGCTTGGCACCGCCGCGTGCAGGCTGTTCTCAGAGACGCCACCCTATTCTCCGTCGAAGGGGTATGAACGCGGCGGTGTACCCCTCACACTCGTAATGAGAGTTACCGCGATATACTGTTGGGCTCCTTGGGTACCTTGGTAGCGCCATCACCTAACTCGCCGACATCGATATGAGAGTACCCCACGCAAACCATCCCCTCAGAGTTGTCCAAGTATCGAGCTACAACCGCCAACCCAAATACTCAAACAAGAATCTCGCCCATCCCGCGTCAACTGCCATATGGAGCAAGGTAATCGTGTTTCCAATGGTCGATATCGATCTCCACAGCCTCTGAAGTCGTTGGAGAACCGACCGTGACCCATCAGTCATAATCTGCGGCAACGTCTACGGACACATCTATGCCGTTGTATGAGTCGTCGGAGCGCCCTGTCGGTGCCGTCGATATTGACGGGGTACAAGAGGTCAACTATGATTTATTTCCAGTTCATTTCGAACTGATTCGAAGGCACGCATCAAATCTATCCTCCGAGGTTGTGATTCTGCGTGAGGTCATTCGTCGCCGAGTTCCGAAAGCCGAGTCTGGATTTCTTCGGCATCCGCCTCAGAGAGCGCCTTAATACCGAACTGGACGAGTAACGGGTAGAAGTGGCGGTTCTTCTTGAACTCGTTCCGGCCCGCCTTGCGGAGCTTCAGCTGGGACTCGAGGTAGGTGTCCTCCATCTCGTCGAGGACATCGTCGGGAATGTAGATCGTTCGCCCGTTCCACTCGTCCTTGATGTTCGTCTTCGTTTTGCTCGTTTCGTTCGTTTCCTTCGTTGAAGTCGATTCGGTCGTTTCGGTCGATGAACTGGTTTCCACCGTTTCACTCACCTCACTCGTTTCGCTGGAATCAGCCTCGTCGTCCTCCTCTTCGTAGTTGCCCTCGATGCCGGATGCATCGCCCCAACCGTCGGTCATGCTTCCACCTCCTCAGGTGCGGTCTTCTCAAACGTCTCGTCGAACAGGTCGGCGATCTCGTTGAACAGGTCGCGTGCATCCTCGACGCGCTGGTTCTCCTTGCCGAAGCCGAAGACGGACACACCCTCGCCAATCGACTGAGAGAGGTCGGTCCGCTTCGGGATCTCGAACACTGGGAGGGAGTACGCCGACTTGATCTCCTCGATGGTATCGCGGTGCTCAGCGTTCTGCTCGACACGGTTACAGACGATGGCGAGCCGGTTGATGTCTCCGTACGCCTGTTCGAGAGAGCTCAGCTGCTTTGCGAAAATCTGGAGGCTGTTGGCGTTGAGCTTCTCGGGAATGACGGGGATGACGACGTTGCCGGTCGCGACGAGGGCGTTGTCGGTGAGGACGTTCAGGGATGGCGGCGTGTCGACGATGATGTAGTCGTAGTCCTTCTCGAGTTCGTCAAGAGTCATCTCCAAACGCTCGCGACTCTTCGGCGCCTCAAGCAACGTCTGGATGTTCTTGTTGTTCGCGAGCTTCTCGCTGGCGGGAAGAATGTCGAATTCCTCGTGCTCGACGATGATGTCGTTCACCGACTCCATCTGATCGAAGTCGAGGACGTCGAACAGCGTTGTGCGGTCGGTGTCGTAGTACAGATCATTGTAGCCAAGCGAGCAGGTGAGCCCCCCGTGGTAGTCGATATCGACCAGGAGGACGTCGTGGTCTCGGGCAGCGAGTGCGCCGCCAGTATGAATGACGTCGGTTGTCTTCCCCGCGCCTCCCTTCTGATTCGCCACGGTGATTCGTGCGGTGTTGGTGTCGGTCATTTCTTTCGTTTGCCTCGTTGTGTTCGTTCCGTTCGTTTTGGTCGTTCTGTTCGTTTGGTTCGGTGAGGGTGTTTCACTCGGTGAGAGGAATACTACGATGTTAAAACCAATTGTTCGTTTCGCTCGTTGAGGCAAATACTATCGTTGCCATCAATGCATTCGTTCTATTCGTTACGTTCGTTTCACTCGTTCTGTTCATCGAGTAGAAGCCGGCCAGCTCATCCTCAACCAGTTCGTTCCTCAGAATGCGTTCAATCCATTCATTTTTCTCGTTCTGTTCGTTTTGCTCGTTGAATTCGTTATAGTCGTTCCGCGTGTTTTCAGTGGGGATCTGGACTACCTTCGAAACAAGTGGGGAGATCGTGCTTTACGGCCAGTCGAGTAAGACTTTTAATTGTTACCGGGTTATTGGTAACCACCAGATGTATGAGGTGCTCGACGACACGGCGGCACAGACTATCCTCGCCATCGAGAGTGGTGACTCCATCCGCCGTGTCGCCCAACACCTCCACACGCCCTACGAGACGGTGAGACAGGCCGTCAACCGACTCGAAGACGCAGGCTACGTCCGCTATGACGACGGCCTCTCAGTCGTCGACGAGCGCGTGAGGGACGCAGCACGAGAGCTCGTCGCTGCCAGCGCCGGCGTCAGTCCACCATCCATCGAGGAGGCCTACGTCATCCCGCAGTTCGGTGACTGGCCGTTCGCATTCACACGGATCGACGCCGTCTACGTGTGGACCCAGGGCGGCTACCAGGTCGGTCGCAAGCCCGACGACTATCCGCTGTTCCTCGCTGTTCGTGAGCAAGACGTCGACGACTGGGAGGCGTTTTTCGACTCGTTTGACCTCCCCACCGCATTCGAACGACAGCCCCGAGACGAATTGGATGGACCGCTACAGATTGTCCTCGAGCCACGCCCGTCACTCAGCATCGAATACGTCGAGGGGTACCCGGTGATACCGAGAGCAGAAACGATCGAGTACATGCGCGAGAACTACGCTCAGTTCCAGTCAGCGCTGGCGATGCTCGACCGGATGTACGAGGGCCTCGACCTCGCCGATACGTATCAAGAGACCGAACGGGCACAGCCATGAGCTTCAACAACGGAAGTGACGCCCTCATCTAACTGCTTGGAGAACTCACCAAAGAGGGCCACGAGTACGTTCTTGTCGGCGGGTACGCTGTCTCAGCGTTCAATACTAAGAGCGCGAAATACTAGGGTCAAACAGTCCTTGGACACAGCGGTTCGGTCACCCGTCGTGATCAATATACTCGGCTTCCCATTCAGTCCGCGCTTCGATCTCTCTAGTGCCACGGCGAGTAGTGCTGTACTCGTTGGTCCGTCGGTCCCGCTGACTTTTTTCGATGAGTCCCTTCTCAACGAGCGTGTCGAGGTTGGGATAGAGCCGACCATGATGGATTTCCTTTTCGTAGTAGTCCTCGAGCTCGTCTTTGATCGCGAGTCCGTGGGGGTCATCAAGTCCAGCAACTACGTACAGCAGATCGCGCTGAAAGCCAGTGAGATCGTACATGTCGCAATTTTCGCATTCGAGTTTTGAAACACTATTGATTGTAATCTGATGTTATAGAGGGATCCGAACACAATTCTCAGATATACGCAACACTATATTTAGCCATTCTGTCCACTAAATAGGTAAAATCGCGGTACACAGGTCAGTTATCGGCGCGGACAGTGTTCAGCCGAGCACGCCGACTAATCAGAGCAACGCTCACAGCCGATCATCGAGTTCTAGGTTGGACCCATCAGCTAGAATTGGATAAATCTCATCTGCTATTGTTCTCGCGTCATCCGGCATCAACCACCCAATAGAGCTAAAATCACCACTCCCCATCGATTGACTCGTGTAATCGCTTACTACGTCATCTATCTTCGAGATCGCTTCAGACGTAAGCACATAGGGTGTATATCCACTTCCTTCCTCGTCTCTGTACGGCATCTGGATGTCAATAGCACACTGCTGAGCCACACTTTGATCCTGCCGAATTCGAATCTGTACGCCTGACTCTAAACGCTTCTCAGGAACAGATCCCAATTCATCCTGCTTGGCGAATGGAATATCGTGTTTCGGTGAGTTGGAGGCGTCGATGTCGACTTGTCTTGATTCAGGTGGCCACGGGACCGTGGTCGGGTCCATACCACGATTGTAACTTTGGAGGTAGATCATATCGTACTCGAACCGTTCGTAGAATGGAACAAGCGCCGTATCGCAGTCGATGACGCACCTGTTCGACTCAACGAAGTCCATATATCCATGAATCAACTCCGTCGCTATCCCTTGTGAGCGATACTCTTCCCTCACGAACAGTCCAATCGGATGTGGCAGATCCGAATGCGGGTGATCCATACAGTTCCGCCCGTCGACGTCTCCAACAAAAATCCCAGCTGGGTTTCCGTTTAGTGCTCTCGTCGAGATGAAGTCGTGAGGGTGAGCAAAATACTGTCCATACTCATCTTTGTAGACATCGTGAGTAGTATTCTCGCTATAGCGGTCTACGACACTCTGGTCTACTGGGAACCCATCAAAGCCAGTATCGGAGCGGTCGATTAGTATCTGAACCAGCGATTTTTCCGAACTGTCAGTTTCCATGGTTTATATCTCGCATTTTGGATTGGACTCCGTCCGGTCGACTATCCCGGCTGAGAGACGTAGACTCCACTGTGCGTCTCTTTTCTGAGGATATCCGCGGTTAGTTCTTCAGCTCGGTACGCATCTGACTCGTGTTTGAACCACTGAATAGAGAGCAGCCTAGTCGGAGGAAACATCTGCGTGAAATTCGCGCCGGCTCCCCTTCCAAGAGAGTGTTTCAAGAGACGACTCGGAACATCCGTTGAGACGCCGACATAGACCAACCGCTGGTTTTTCTGAGCCTCTCCGACCCACGACACGTCATTCTGTAGACGGAGTTCTTCGCGGACTACTCTCTGAGGGACAGTTTTCCATTGGCACTCAAGGACATACACTGCCTCAGTCTTATCGACCAAACCATTTGAGAACTCTTTCACGAGTTCAGCAGTCCTTCTCTGATCGACGTCGTGACACAGGCATTGAGTGGGACAGTCCCGATCAGATTGCTCTTCGAGGGCACCATTAACTCGGTCAGGAACTACGTTACGGACACGTTGAGCAAGCTCTTGATCGGTCTGAAACCGAGGCTTAGACTTGCCGAGTCCGAACATAATTCAAATCACATTTGCCGCCACATAGTACCTAACTATCAGCAGTATACGCGATCGCCAAGACTGTCCCGGGATCCTCAGGATTACCGTAAACCTCAAACGGTGTCTCTATCTCTGTGGCATCTACCTCACGAACATCGATAATTCCCCTCTGACTCAAATGCCTGATTTTCAGATAGAGATCGTTCGTTATACCTGATTCCGAGATGACTGTTGGATGGTCTTCATCAGCTGGGTACCTATCATAGAAGTCCTCTGAATCCATCTTCTCCTTATCCTCAAAACGTTCTAATGCGCTGTCCCAGTCCGCCATATCGGTCTTATTAGCGAGTTCCCGTAGCGTGAATGCCTTATTGGGGTTGTTTCGCAGGAAATCCGTCACAATTTCTTCCGCAGTTGGCGGTTCAGTCGCGCTCTGCCAAGCATCTGAGCTTGTTTCAATCGGCATATGCATATCTAATGACGAGTGGTAAAAAGAGTAGTCAGACCGCGGTGTAAGTGCTCACAGGAGCAGACCTTCATAAGTGGTTAGCAGCTAAACCTCCACATCGGTGCGTGGACTGTCTTCGCCGGCGTCGTGTGGAGTACAGCGTTCCATATCAATCCGGTGGTAGGTAAGGTACACGCCACGCTAGGAGCTCTCATCGGCCTCGCTATCGGGCTTGTCTACATCGGCCATGAGATCCCGGACTCTGACGCGCTCAACGTCGGTAACCGGCGCGTGGGTTTATATGGAACTCGCAGGCGTCTCTGCGATTGGAGCATGTACATGCTCATCGACGCGTTCATCGGTATGTTTGGACCGCACACAGTCTTCGCCGCGCTTGTGATATTCATCATGTGGGTGATACAGTACACGCGCGGCTGAGCCACCGCCGGCAAGCGCACCGTTCGTCGCCCTGCCACAACATTTTCCGTAAACCACCCTCATCGGCCGATAATCGGTCGGTTACATTGGTGAGACTGACGCAGCTTACACGGCTGATGAAGCCCGTGAGCTAGCGACGAGTCTCAAATCCATCTCTGACCAGCGATGGGATGTAGACAACGATGATATCGTGGAGTACCTCCGCGACTTAGCCGACGTGGTTGACAACGAGAAGTCAGTAAATGAAGTAGAAGAGAAATGGGAAAGTAGAGGGGTAGATATCTCGGTATGATAGAAACATAAACCGTTGAGCCTGCCGTCAGGCAGGTCTACGATCGCTCGTGTGTCGGAAATTGAGGGGTGGAAGCGCTAGCGGTTGTTGATGTCCGTGGCCTCCTCTAATCGCTCGACGCGTTCGCGCAGCTCTTCGAGGTTGGGATCCTCGGCACGCGCATCCTGTAGCGGACGGACGTCGGTGAGCGCTTCGTCGACACGGTCGTCTTCAGCTTCGCCGCCGAGGTAAAGGTCGCGCCGATCTTGGTGGAGACTCCGGAGCGTCGACTCGGCGATGCCGGTGTCGCCGGTGACAGTCGCGAACGACTCACCGCGGTCGACACGGGTGAGGGCCTCCCGGACGTGTAGGAACTCGGCCGGATCAACACGGAGGTAACCATCCTCGACAACGAACCCCGCAGGCGGTCTCCCAGTCCACTTTCCGGCAGACTGTGCAGCGCGGACGCCAGATCGTATCCGCTGGAGTTTTTGCTGGTGTTCTATCTGGGCGAGGTCGCCCATCAACCGAGCAACCATGCTGTATATCGTTTGCTGGAGCTCGCCATCGTCGACGTGAATTTTCAGGCCAACGTCGAGGGCCTCGACGCCAGTGTCGTGTTCCAAGCAGTGTTGGATGAACTCGTGAATCTCAGTCGGACCGAGCCGAGAAAGTCGGCTGATTTCGTGAACGACCACGAGGTCGAACTGTCCCGTCTCGACATCGTCGAGGAGTCGGTTGTACACCTCGCGAGTGTCGGTGTCGGCGGCGCCGGAGACGATTTCGGGATACTCTTCGATGTCTTTGACATCGAGACGCTCCAGATGTTCGTGGGCTTCGTCGAGTTGCCGAGAGACATCCTGGTCCGATGTCGAAACTCGGGCGTAGATTGCTGCGTCTGAGGGTCCGTTTTCGCTCACGTTTTCGAGGACATGCTATTGATTTAAACAAGTGGGGGTTACTGCGGTTTTGTGTATAGCACTACCTTCTCGATGAATCTTGAGATCAGCTGTCCAGTACAGAGGGATAGTGAAACAGCGGTATGTATTCAGGATTTGGTAGGTCGATCAGTGTAAGATACAGAGGGTGAGGCAAGTATTTCCCCCAATTATTTCACGTTTCTACTGATGAATCAGCAGCTCGGTACTTCAACCTTACATACCGCTCCGCATACTTCTGGGGGTTAGGTAGCAAATATCTTTGTTCTAGGACTGTTTGATAGTAAATAAGCTATGTACCAGTATTCCGGCTTGGGCCAGCAGCAGAACTGGTGGCGAGTTCGAATCGGCACCGAGAGGACCAATTGCTGTATCTGTGTGGTCGAATAATGATCGCTTCTTCCCCAGTCATCGATTCGTCGACGGTGTTGCTCGTCGGAACAGACGACTGGCTCACGCGATTCGCCACGACGCTCGAGACACGGACTAACGCGACTGTACATACAGTCGAGGGCAAAACGGAGGCACTTGACATCGTGGAAAAGGGGACCGCTGACTGTCTCATTAGTGAGTACGCACTCAAAGAGATGACCGGACTCGATCTCCTTAGAGAGATCCGCGAGGAAACGACTGCGCTACCAGTACTACTAGGTACTACTGCCGGGAACGAGGCCATTGCCAGCGAGGCGATCGGAGCCGGTGTCACCGATTACATCGCACTCGTGGAACCAGTTGAGGAGATGGCCGACGAACTCATCGAGCGAACTGAGTGTGCCCTCCGATCTGCTCAGCGGTCGGCCACACAACTGGAGCGAGCCAGACAGTTTGACGCGATATTTAACGATTTGCGGACCGCAACGTGGGTGCTTGACCAGGATGGTATACTCACCCGTGTGAACGAAACCGCACGCGAGATGATCGATACAGACGTTGAATCGGTCGTTGGCGAGCCCTTCGAGACACTTCCGTGGTGGTCACAGACCGATACAACGAACACAGATATCCAACAGATCGTGGAGGACGCACTAGGTAACAAATTTGGCAACGCGGTCGTCACACAGCCGCCACATATCGAGGACCCGCGCGTGATCGATCTCTCTGTGCGCCCAGTCGAGAACGAACGTGGCGAAGTCGTTTCAATTGTCGTTGAAGGCGTCGACATCACCGAGCGTGTCAACCTCGAACGTAACCTCCGTCGGTCAGAGGAACTCCACCGTGTCACGCTGAACAACATGACCGACACGGTTCTCATCACGAACGAAGACGGCGGGTACACCTACGTCTGTCCCAACGTCCACTTCATCTTCGGCTACACGGCCGATGAGATTCACGAGCAAGGAACGATCGACGACCTCCTGGGTGAGGATCTCTTCGACCGTGCCGAACTCGCGAAAGACGGTGTTCTCAAGAACATCGAAACCACGGCCACGGACAAGGCTGGTCGCGAACACACGCTCTTGGTCAACGTTCGCGAAGTCTCAATTCAGGACGGAAGCCTCCTCTTCAGCTGTCGGGATATCACGAAACGCAAGCAGCGTGAGGAAGCACTCGCAACGCTCCATGAGACCGCCCGGGATTTCCTCTACGCCGAGACTCACCAAGAGATTGCCCAGCATATCGTCGACGATAGTCCTGGTGTACTAAACCTGAATGCGAGTGCGGTCTATCTCTTTGATGCCGATACCAACAATCTCCGACCCGCAGCGCACTCGGCCACAATGGAAAAACTCAACGGGCCGCTCCCCACTGTTCATGCCGACGGAGAAACGCTTCCAAGTTACAGTTTTGTCGAGGACGAAGCATTGTTTTTCGACGATGTACACGAGACTGACCGACTCGAAAACCGGGCGACTGACCTTCGCAGTACAGCCTACATTCCACTTGGTGATCACGGGGTATTCATCGCTGGTTCAGACCACGTTGGCGTCTTCGACGACGTAACCCGGGAACTGGCCGATCTACTCGCCGCAACCGCTGAGGCAGCCCTCGACCGCATTACACGAGAGTCCCGACTCCGTGAACAGGATCGCACACTCCAGCAGCAAAACGAACAGCTCACCGCTCTGAACCGCATCAACGAGACGATTCGTGAGATCGATCAAGCAGTCGTACAAGCCGAAACACGGGATGAGATCGATCATACCGTCTGTGAACTGTTGACTGCCGATGACCGGTTCAGATTCGCCTGGATAGGTACGGTTGACCCGACGACCGACACTATCGAGCCACGGGCCTGGGCTGGCTCCGAACAGGGATATCTGGATAGTCAGTCATTTGCCGTCGACATAGAAAATACAGAGCCAGCTGGACAAACCGCGGCCACTGGCGACGTAACCATGGTGTCGAACGTCGCTGCCGAGCTCCGTGATGAACTATGGCGTAAAGACGCGCTCGCTCGCGACTACCTATCTGTATTGAGCATTCCCCTCGTGTACAACGACCTTACGCACGGCGTCCTGACGGTCTACGCGCCGACCCAAGATGCGTTCGGCGACACGACGAAAGCCGTCCTGACCGAACTCGGCGAAACAATTGCGTCTGCTCTCAGTGCGATTGAGCGGAAAAATGCGCTACTTACGACATCGATGACGCGTGTCGAGTTCACCATCGATGATCCGGTATTCATCCTCTCACGACTTGCGAAGGACGCTGGGTGTACTCTCTCATACCAAGGAGGAGTCCAGCAATCTAGAGAGGGGAGTTATGTGTTCGTCACCGTTGAAGACGCATCGCTGGAAGACGTCGTAGAAGCCGCCTCGCAGTTGGTTGCTATCGGTGATGTTCAGACAATCAGCACCGAGGATGAAGGCGGCGTTCTACGACTCCGGCTTACACAGCCGTTTCTCGCCTTAGAACTGGCCGATCATGGCGCCGTATTTCGTGAAGCGACGGCTGATCCGATCACGACGACACTCGTCATCGATATCCCGGACAGTATCGACGTCCGAACGATCACGCAACTCGTTCGCCAGACGTTTTCCACTGTCGAACTCCGTTCCAAACAGACACTCGACCAGACCGCTGCACACGATCTCTATTCGAAGTTCCTCGACAAGCTAACCGAGCGACAACTCGAGGTGATCCAAACCGCATACTACAGTGGGTATTTCGAATCGCCACGCGAGAGCACCGGAGAAGACGTTGCAGCGACGTTAGGAATTTCTCCGCCCGCATTCTATACACACGCTCGGACCGTCCAGCGCAAACTGTTTGCGACGATCTTTGAAGAGAACAACCTCCCTATTGCTGCTTCTGTTAAGACGGTTGAATAACAAACTATGAATCATTGAGATGGTTTGTTAATCAACATCCCAATATTCCCTTATACACTTATTATCCGTATGTAGAGTGCCCTGGTCTGTGTGCTGGCACTCGTGAACTCACTATGAAAGATATCGACCCTGAAACAGACGAAGAAACCATATACGAGTGCTTCGAGTGTGGAAAAATCATCATCGCAGAGACCAGCCCCGGCCAGTGTCCCGACTGTAGTGGATCGATGCGAAACCGTCAAATGCCGCTCGAATGACTATGGCCTCCAAAGCCGATACTACCCGCGACGAGTCAGGCGACGAGGCGGAATCATCGATCGAGTCGGAATCTGCGCTCGAAACGGCCCGTCGCCAGCTGTACCAAGCTGCCGATCACCTCGACATTGATCCGAACGTCGTTGAGCGTCTCAAACATCCGAAAAAGGTTCAC
Source organism: Halorubrum halodurans (assembly GCF_002252985.1). Lineage (GTDB taxonomy): Archaea > Halobacteriota > Halobacteria > Halobacteriales > Haloferacaceae > Halorubrum > Halorubrum halodurans. The sequence goes on from NZ_NHPJ01000114.1 coordinate 12,274, forward strand.
GAGGTGACGATCCCCATCGAGCGGGACGACGGAACTGTCGAAGTGTTCACGGGGTATCGAGCCCAACATGACAGCGTCAGAGGTCCGTACAAGGGTGGGCTTCGGTACCACCCGCACGTCACCCGAGACGAGTGTGTCGGACTCGGTATGTGGATGACTTGGAAGTGTGCCGTTATGGACCTGCCCTTCGGCGGGGCCAAAGGCGGCATCGCTGTCAATCCAAAGGACCTGAGTTCGGACGAAAAGGAGCGGCTCACTCGTCGGTTCGCGCAGGAACTTCGTGACGCCATCGGCCCCAATCAGGATATTCCCGCGCCTGATATGGGAACGGATCCACAAACTATGGCGTGGTTGATGGACGCGTACTCGATGCAGGAAGGTGAGACAACACCGGGTGTTGTCACCGGCAAACCGCCGATCGTTGGCGGCAGTAAAGGGCGTGAAGAAGCCCCTGGTCGAAGTGTCGCGATCATTACGCAGTTAGTCTGCGAGTACTACGACCGGGAACTCACAGACACAACTGTCGCAGTCCAGGGCTACGGGAGCGTCGGGGCGAATGCCGCACGATTGCTCGACGAGTGGGGCGCGACCGTCGTCGCGATCAGCGACGTGAACGGGGCGATGTACGATCCTGAGGGGATCGATACAGCTTCTGTCCCGTCGCACGATGAGGAACCGGAAGCCGTCACCACGTATGCGGACACCGTAATCTCGAACGACGAATTGCTCACACTCGACGTCGACGTACTCATTCCAGCGGCACTGGGGAATGTGATCACCGAAGAGAATGCGGAGGCGATCGCTACAGACATCGTCGTCGAAGGCGCTAATGGCCCGACGACCTCGACGGCCGATTCGATCCTCGCAGAGCGAGATATCGCGGTGATTCCCGATATTCTCGCCAATGCGGGCGGCGTTACGGTGAGCTATTTCGAGTGGCTCCAGGACATTAATCGACGGTCTTGGTCGCTCGAACGGGTGAACGACGAACTGGAAACGGAGATGCAGGCCGCTTGGCAGGCCGTCCAGACAGAGTTCGAACACCGAGACGTCACCTGGCGAGATGCAGCCTACATCGTGGCACTCACACGTATTGCTGAGGCCCACGAGGCGCGAGGCCTCTGGCCCTAATTCAATTCAAATATGACTGACACAGACAGTCAGTGCTGTATGAGACCTCTATACTGACCGATTCTCCCAGCTACAATTGGTTGAATCTTCGTGACCGATATGCGCCCTACATCTTGCACGCCAACCCATCACAATATCACTAGGCCAACAGCTGTTTCACCAGATGAAATAGTAGGTTCTCAACAACTCGATGAGTGGGCCTGATAGCCGCTGACTTTGGAGCGATAACCGCGTCGGTCGTCGGCGTATATTACTGAACTCGTGTTGGACGATCGGTAGTAGTGCCGGATTTCGGGCTTGCGGCCCCTATCACGACATGTAGTCCGCCCAAACACGTGAATCCCCACAATCAGTTGAGTCGCTATCTCATATCGAGACGATCCGTGTCACGCTCCGTCGCTTTCGCTACTGGCGTTCGAGAAGTTCAAGCGCCTCGCTAAGTCGTGAGATGTACTCGTCAGGTGGGAACCGCCACCAGACCTGTCCACTCATGTGAGCCAGCGGGAGGACGTGAGTATTGACTGGTTCGGAGATTCGGTGGAGTGTCCCATGGATGGACATAATGCTCTCCGGGTCGGCGTCGGTATCCACGACGGGTTCGGGTGTAGTCGAGCGTTGGAGTGCCGGCCACGCGTTTCCGCCGAAGGTGATCACAAGCTCCGGATTCAACGCTCGGAGTTCCCGTTCAAGGAGGTGTTGATACGAGGCGCGCTCGTCGGCAACTCCGAAACCGTCGACGCGGTACTTCACGACGTCGCCGAGGTAGAAGTCTCGATAGAACTGCCCGGAGTCGACGTACTGGTGCCAGCCGTTTGGGAGCGAAATAAGATCATGACGGGCGAGCGTCTCGAAAAAACGCTCCGAGAAGTCGGCGTTTCGACCGGTCAGCCAGCTCTTGGCAAACTCGCGGTAGACGCCGATCTGATCGCGAGCCGAACATTCGCCGGCGAGTGGATTCTGCGGACGCAGTTCCGACAGGTGACGTTCATGGAGGTTCCCTGGATCCTGAACGAGGAGGACGATGTCCGGATCGTCAGTCTCCCAGTCGTAGTAGTACGTGTATGAGAGCCGCCGGCTGACCTCCTCTCGGATAGGGAACCCAGCGTCCGAAAGGACCGTCTCGACGCTTCCGATCGCCGTCTCCTGTAGCTCTTGAAGCGTTGGCTCTGTCGGCTTGTCGATCTCCGAGAGGAGCTTGCGAGCGGTCGTTTCGTCCATCGTCTCTGTGTGGTATCTAGCGGGCTAATTGATAGTTCGGGTTGTCCAATTAGAATAAATCTGGCTCCGTTGAAATCCTTAAGAACTGATGAGTTCAGCGTGCGAGATACAGAAGAGAGATTCAGTACCTCCCTTACGTTCTGAGGCGATGTATTCACCTCAACAAGTGTTAATTACCATTCATACCAACAAGCAGGTATGGATTACGTAAGTGGAGATGATGTTACAGATAATACGCACCTTGCAGAGGCGATAGATATGACACGTGAAGGGAGCGCTCAACCCGGATCGACCGGCTACGATGAGCCGGATAGTGCGGGTCAAGGAGTGACGCTCCGCGATTCGTGTTTTTACGTTGCGATTGAGGAACTGGAAAAGATTCAGTCCGCACCAGAAGAGAGTCAACAAGAGATCGACCGTGTGTTGCGAATGCTCCGAGAAGCACAGCATGCCGATAATGAACGCCGCGCCCAGGTTATGGCAGAGGCGCACAAAATCCTACAGGATGTGTGGGTACCTCCGGCGTAGAGGTATACGGCACTGATATGCGACTGATTCGCGCTCTGTATTCAGCACGTCTCCAAGAACAGATCACCTACTGAGGATTTCAACAGAGCCGCCTACAACAAACAGAGCGAGAAGTACGTCTTCCCCCACGGCGCGTACCAGGAGTTCGCCGAAGTGGTCAACATGCTTCTCCAAAACGTCAGTTGCGAGGATCTCATCACCGAGTCAGCGTCGAGCGAGTCCGACGACGTCGACGACTACACTGGTACGACGCTCTCGGCGATCAAGATCCTCGGTGAGGCGCGCGATGTTGACAGCTGGGGGGACGCGCTGACGGCGGCCGTCGTCGCGCTCCTTCGTAATGTAGAGGATCCCGAGCGTATCACCGACATCGACGGCCGGACGCGGAGTTACTTCGTGGAAGAGGAGCGACAGTCCGAGGTTGTCGCGCCCCACAAGATACCGGACACCGATCTATACCTCGAAGCCAACTTTTCCGCAAATACGGTTGTTCGGGTCATTGAACGGGTTCCGGACACATACGAGTACGACAGGGCCGAACTGGGGATATTTACTGAAGAGAGCTGACTGGGTTGTCGGCTACGTGAGTGTCCCCAGACTGATCCTTTCTTGAAATTAAGCCTACATATTCATTATGATAGGCTAATATCAACTCGCATGGGATCAAGTGAAGCGACACTTGAATTTTGTAACCGGCTCTGGGACAATTGGGCACCAAGAGACGGAGATAATCAGTGTGAAGACTGTCCAGCACACTGGTCAAATCGATCTGACTTTCCGGGAGATCGCGACACGCGACAAAGCTCTCACGGTCACCGCCCTTGGTACGGCGATGGAGATCTTGACGACGTTGAGATTGTGATTCTTGGTCATGAACCCGGTAGAGGTAGTATCGGGGACGAAGGGGACAACGAAACGAACCATACAAAAAACTCATTCGAGGATGTTCGGAATCCCAAGATAAGCGAAGTCCCAGATAACGCGGGAAGCCTATCTCTGACCAAGCCTCTGTTCGAGCGAATTGATTCCGAGTTATCGGCTTACTGGACTCAAGCTAAGAAATGTAATGAACTGGTACAGAATAACAGTTCAGCAGAGAGACAGTGTGCGGGAATAGGAGATAACCACGAGGGGTATCTTGCTGATGAACTCTCTGCGGTAAATCCGGGTTACGTAGTTGGACTTGGAGCAGATGTCTATCGTATCTTCTCCGATGTATTTGATATCGACTCACTAGGAGGCGAATTTAATAGACCGATCGCGACAGGTAACTCAGAATCCGGCCTTAGAGTGCTCGATGTTGACGGCTACAGTTTCAAATACATCCCAACTGCACACCCGTCTCGGGGCGTCCGGCCAGAAACGAAGGAAGAAATCGATCTGAGTGGCCTGAGTGGAAAGAACGATTCCGAGCGCTATTACAAATTATTCGCGGATGACCTAGTTTCTCAAATACAGAGTGGTGAAATCTGATCCGGACTAACAGCCGGTCGGGCCGCACCATCGCGACCGAGGTCAACGATCCGGACACGTCAGTCGTTGTAGAGTCCGGATGGGAGTAGTGAGGTGACAGTCGCGTTCTTTACTGACTTCGAAGAAATTGACGTGCTTCCCATGGGACTAGCGGACTACTGTGCGGATAACGGCATAAAGTGCTACACGTACGAACACCCGGAAATTGAGTTCTCCGTAGAAGAGAACTGAGCCCGCCGACGCCGGCGACGGCCAGATTGCTATCTCTTCCTACTGTGAGGTCGTTTTCTCATAGTTTTCCTGAAATTCAGTAAACCACGAATCGATAAGGTCTATGTCGAGATCTTCAATAACTTCACCGTCGCTGCTCACTCGTCCGATTTTCTCGTTACGCGTCCACCCACAGACAGTGGGGCGTTCCGTGACTGTCTCTCTGAATTCAGCCTGCCGCACTAACCGCCTTGGCTCATCGCTTGTCTCACGGAGCGTCTCAATCAATTCACGGAGGAGAGGGTTCCCTGGCGCGAAGTGATGTATCGATGGGAATTCGTCGGCGCAATCTGACGAAAACGTCACAGCAACCGAATCCTCGCTTGGGGCAATAAACTGGGCAAACGTCTGCTCGCCGTCTGGCTCCGGTAGTTCCATACCGTTCCATCTCAGACAGTAGGTCGTTTCTTCGTGTTCGAACTCGCCCCCATATTCGCTGTTTGTAATGTCGATATCAATCTCAGTGACCGGAGTGAAAGTCACCCCAGTGTCAGCAAGCGTCTCATTCTCGACGAGAACAGCTTCCAGACTTGATTTTTGATACGGTGCTGGATATCGATAATCCTCTTCTCGTGTTTCCCCGATGTCCGGATGGCTGTACGACTGCCACGCGTCGAGTCTCGCCTCGTCGATAACGTCCTGTGCGACCAATGGCTCCACCGTCTCAAGGGACTCCCCTACATCCACACGGTCGCTCTGATCTTGGTTCTCTATCTGTTCGGAAAACTCACGGTCAGCTTCCGCGACTGCCTCGTGGCTCTCATCTCTATCCTTTTCCAGAGTCGCTGTTCGAATCTGTTTGCTCACTCCAGAGAGGACAGGCTGCATCTCACCAACGACGTTCTCGAAGAGATCGATCCGGTCGTCAAGGCGCTCGTAAATGTCTGTCTCGACAGTGTCCTTGTAGCTGTAATTGAGGATTTCGACCTCATCGTATCGCTGTCCGATGCGGTCAATGCGTCCAATACGCTGCTCAACACGCATCGGATTCCACGGAAGATCGTAGTTGATGAGGGCCCCACACTCCTGAAGATTGAGGCCTTCACTGGCTGAGTCCGTACAGACGAGAATGTCCACTTGACCTTCATCGGTAGCGAATTCGCGTTTGACCCGCTCTTTCCCGACCGTTCTCCACGACTCTTCATCCGCGTCGTACATCTCTCCTCCACGGCCAGAGTAGGTAGCGACGGTTTCACCGTGTATCGAGACGAGACTGCTGCGAATGAAATCCATCGTGTCCGTATACTGGGTGAAGATGATGACTCGGTTGTGGCCCTCGCGATCAAGTTCACCGAGGTCGTCAATCAGCTGATCGACTTTCGGATCACGATCGATCTGCCGCAGATCACTGACGAAGGATTCGAGCTCCTCGATCTCCTGTTCAAGTAGATCCACCCCTGCCTCTGTGACATTCGGAATTATCTCGGTGAGGTCTATATCCTCAAATCCACCGTCAATATCGTCCAAGCTATCGAAGTCTGTGAGGTCTTGCTCCGACAAGGAGTCCAGTAACACTTGACCGGTGTTCGAATCTGAGCCAAACGTCGGTCCTCTTGCTTGTTTCACAGCCTGCTGTTTCTGTTCGAGAACCGCTTGTTGTGTACGAAGTTTTTCAAGGCGGTGCTGGAGGCTCTGTGAAATCGCGTAGATGCTGCTAGTCAGTCGCTGCCGATACGTCGTCATTACGAACCCGATCGCCCGATTTTCGACCTCGTCAGACTGCTGCGCGAGTTTGTAGAACTTCCGTGTGTAGTCGTCGATCCGGTCGTATACGCGACGCGTCTCGTCGGTCAGCTCAATCTGGCGCTGTTCAGGGTCCCGGTTCGGGACCGTCTCGTCGAGTAGCCCAACCTGTTCGTACTTCCGGAGCGTGTCTCGTGTGTTCCGGTGGATAAGCGCGTCGACAGGCGTGGATCCGGCGAGAACATCCTGAACAACCCTCCAACCAGATTCGGAGAGATCATCGAGGGCGTTCAACCGGTCGTTCCGCCCATAGGTGAGCCATTCGTCGTCCGCTTTCCACTCCGGATACAGGAGATATTTGAGCTTCTCGTCTTCTTTCGCCTCGAACGGGTCGATGTCATGCTCATCGAGAGCCGTCTCGAAGACCTCGATGTATCCGTCGAAGTGTTCACCGTACCCTGCGGCAAGCGTACATGCCTTTAGCACGCGTTCCTTCGCGATAGAACGTGCCTGGCTCCCATCTGCTTTGATTTCGAGTAGTCCCGCCACTTCATCGAAGATGTCGTCGGAGAGGGTTCGTTCGGCGGGCAGTCGGTCTTGATATCGGTTCTCGTCAAGCGTCGCTTGCGCTGACCAGGAGGAGGTGTCCGATTCAGATCCATCCGTATCGACGACCGTATGGATCGCCTGAGAGAGCGCCTGTCGAGTTTCGAAGAAATCGACGAACCGGTCCTCGTTGTCCCACTGTTCTGGGAGGTCGAGAAGAGCCATCAGATCGTAGAGCTCGCCAGCGTGCAGTTGCATCGGCGTCGCAGTAAGGAAGTAGTAGCACTGCGTGTGGTCCCGGAGCCGGTCGAGCATACCGTAGAAACTGCTGCCCTTCCGAGCGTTGTGGGCCTCGTCGACGATCACGGCATCCCAGACGCCCTCACGATTGTTCGGGCCCCGTCCGCGTCCACTCGCAGGGACACTATCTCGGGTTCGGACTCGGCCGCTGTCACGAGGCGCAACTTGATCCCAACGGTCCTCGAGTCGCGCCGTGTGCCACGACATGATGACAATCGTCGGCGTCTGAGACACGGACTCTGAGTCCGTGGTCGCAGACTGTCGATTGATGAACCGCCATATCGGACTCTCAACCCACGCGCGCTCTCGCTCCTCATCAGAGATGTTCAGTTCCGACGGAGACGGCGGCGCGTGTTCCTGCCCGAAGGCGTCGATGAAGGCGTACTCGTTGGTGCTGCCACGTTCGAACCGGTAGGCGTTGATATTGAATTTCTCCCATAGCTCTTCCTGCCACTGCTGTCGGAGGCTTGCCGGGACGAGGAGGAGACCGGTTTCGAGTTCGTCCGTGAGCCCAAGCCGGGAGAGCGTGAGACCGGCTTCGATGGTCTTCCCGAGGCCGACCTCGTCACAGAGGAGGAAGCTGTTCGGGTAGGTGTTCACGAGCGTGTCGGAGACGACGCGTTGGTGAGGCCAGGGGGTGATCGTACAGGCCTCTTCCGCGAGTGCGAGGCCACCGGGCGTGAGCGGACCGTCGGCGATGATGTTCGCTTTGTCCAGTTCGGTTGCTGGTGCCTCTCCTCTCGCGATCTGAATCGCTTCCTTGATCTCAGATTCCGAATCGGGATCCTTCCAGTCGATCAGCTCTCTCTCGATGGCTTCCGGCAGGTCGTACACCTCGACGAAGGGGTGCTCGTTCGACCAGAGCTGTTCGAACGTATCGACGTCGGCATCGACGTAGGCGTCCTCGCCATCCTCCCACGACCGATGGACTTTGAATCGCTCGTAGTTTCGCTTCCAGCCCCCGATGGTCTCGTTGACACTCCCTTCGAAGGAGAGCGCGTTATCATCGTCATCACGGAAGATGCCCATCTTCGGGTGGAATATCTGCCAGCTCCCTTCTCGGGGAACGGCGACCTTGATGTGGAGTCGCTCCTCCCGGAGAAGCCGGGCGAGAAGTTGAAGATGGGCATCGAGCTGTTCGTCGTCAAGCTCTTCGAGGGAATCCCGAAGTTCGTCGCTTAGTCGTTCGAGGACCGGTTTGTCAGATTTGTACAGGTCGGTTCCGACGACGAGTCGCATCTCGCCGCCGTGTTCGAGGAGGGCATCGATTCCTTGGGAAGCAACAGCGAGGGCTGTACTCGAAAAGTATCCGGCAATACGGTCGTACTGGACGCTCCGTTCAAGCGCCGGAACGTAGAACTCGTCGACAAGATATGTCCCGCGACTGTTGGGCCTGCTTTCGTAAATCGGGGACCATGACCGATCGTTGAGATGCTGCATTCTGTGAGTCGTGTATTGACTCGACACCGTTCCCCCTTAATCTTGCTCGTCACTAACAAGGTACGTCATCAGTTATTCTCGGCACTCTACAATAACAGACCCCGTATGGATACTAAATCGCGCTCCTTCCCGGATTTACACAATAATTATATTAGTCAATACATATCTTCGAACAAGAGGCTAACCGGCCTGTAATGACACACAGATCTCTCTATATTTGTGTCGACGAAAGCGGATCTGAGTCGACAGATGAGTACTTTACCGTCGCAGCGTGTTGGTTTGTCTCGTCAAATGGGCCGCGCGCTGCACTCAATGAGACACAGACTACTCTCAGGAGTCTGCTCATAGATTGTGAGGAGCTACCGAGTGGTGTTGACGAGCTAAAGGGGAAGAACCTACAGCCGACGGGAACGGACCTCCTGTTCCGGAGCTTTCAGCAGACGGTTCGAGGGGACAATACTATCGAACAGAGTATTTTGCCGTGGTCGGGATTCCCGGTTCGGTATCGAACCGTCGAATTAGACGTCTCCGTCGGCCGAAACGCACTGAGGGATCTTCACGGAGACATTCCGGTAGAAATGTCGATGCGAACACTGCTGTTGCTCTCTGTTCTCAATCCTATCCTGTACAACTCCGGATTTACGACCGAAACTTACGATGACGTTCGAATCGTTTTGGACGGCGATATCTGGTCTCAGCCGAAGGAATCGCTCGAGGCAACGGACCGAGCCGGTGAATTCGACTTTTCGATCAAAGATAGCAAGAAGGTACCAGGTATCCAGTTCGCGGACGTCGCAGCGAACCTTCGATTCACTGCTCGACGTGGATCCGACTTCGATAACGCGCTCGATACGCTATCCAGTCTGGAGTTTTAGAAAACTTCAGCGGTGCGGGAAGACTCATACCCCGTCTAGCGGAATCATCGTCTTCCGTACCCGCTGAAGCGGTGCCGAAGGCCTCATGCCCCGTCTAGCGGAATCATTGGCCTTCTTACCCGCTTACACCCATACATCTATCCTATACGTGTATAAGCTTTTCCAAGAAACACCACCGACAGCGAAAAACGTAGATAGACGGCCGAAATCCCCCGCCTGCGTCAGAACTCTTCGAGACTCTGCTGTGACGTATCCTTGCGATCGTCCGCGAAGATGTTTGGACCGAAGTCGAGGTCGAGCACGTCACTCGTCCGACCGACAGCCAGATCGCGAGCGAGTTCCCAGTCCTCGTGGTTCTTCGGTAGTACCTGAAGCAGCGCCTTCAGCGTAGCCTTGAACTGACTGTCTGTGTCGTAGTTTCGTTCCCGGAGCCACTCGATGGTCACCGTTTCGCCCTTTTTGTCGTAGACGTGCATCGCGGCGTGGACGGCGTCCAGCGAACGGGGGAACGAGAGGTCGTCCGGGTCGATTGGCAGCCGACTCGACCGGTCTTCGGGCTTCTCGTTGATGTTCTGGACGCGACCGTCGTGCCCGCGGAGACTGATGTCGCCGCGGCTCTTACGCCAGGTCTTCGTCGAGCGCTTGATCTCGTCGATGTCGACACCGATGCCGAGGCCGAGCTGGCGGCCGTCGTCGTAGGAGAACGTCTCGGACTCGTGGACGAGCCAGCAGAGGACGTACCACTCGGTGACGTCGTCGAGGGTGTCGACGTCCATCCCCTCCAGGTACTCGTCGACGAGGATTTGGGTCACGGCCTCGCGTGCCGTTTCAAGGGCCTTCCGCGGGGGAACTTCCTCGTCTTCGTCGTCGACAACGGGGTAGGCATCGGCGAAGACCCGGAGCGTTGGCCCGAACGCCGAGATGATGACGTCGGTCTTCGTCAGGGAGATTCCGGATTCAAGCAGGTCCCGGGCGGCCTCCTTCGCGGCCGCTCGCGTGTCGGCCTCGACGTCGCTCCAGAGGGTAGGAACCACGTTGTCGGGGTCCTTTTCTTCGTGAGGTTTGCGGCCCGTGAGGAGGAGAGTGGAATCGGCGGAGGCGCTATTCTTCATTCCTGCCCGTTGTGGCATTTCACTTGTTATTGGGTGAGTAGATGTGATTATGAACCCGGAGTTGATTAGCGACATAGTCAGCGTATCCCAGGCATCTGTTTCCTTATGAGTGAACATTACTGTCATAACCCCACCCGGCTCAAGCACGCGATAAAGTTCTGAAAATATCTCACTCATCTTCTGCTCATAATCCTGATTTGCCAACTCTCGCTTTGAGGTTCCTTCACCAGCAACGTCGGTAAATCGGTCCGGGTTGGCCACAGCTTCTGCGTCCTTATCCGTGAGAGATCTCGAAAATACATCCGGGAACACACCTTGGAGACACTCTCTCATCCAGACATAGAACACGTCAGATAACTCTGCGTACTGAATACTACTGTAATACGGTGGATCAGCTACAACTGCGGAGATACTATTGTTCTCTTGGGGTAAAGAACGAGCGTCACCTACAGAAAGGAATGCCGACTGTGATTCCTGAGGGAGGTAGTCAACCAGCTCAGAGTATGAGCCGTAGATTTTCTCTACACTTGATAGGAAATCAAGGCCTCCCACAGAGATGTTATTCTCTACAAAGACACGCTTGAAAGCAAAATTCTTCCCTTTAAACATAGGATTGGGGTACCCCTTTGTGGTATCCCAATCTGCTAGCCGGATGTTTCGGTCAATAAGCTTCGTAAAGGCAAGTACAAGTAGTGTAACAATTGACTCAGCAGTCTGATCATCGTATTCCTCGCGGATAGATGGCTCAACCTCGTTGATTACTCTAACGTACTCGTAGTTACAGACTAATTGCCGAGGTGAAAAGAGGTCTCGCCACTCCTCCATTCCATAGTTTTTCGGTTCCGAGGTTTTGTTCCCATCTGGTATCGGATCAGTGAGAAAAGTAGAGAGCTCAAAGTCTGAGTTGATTCTGTCTTCAGCAGCTTCAAACGCTGCCTCATCCTCCTCAGTTGGGGATCGGAAGCCGTGACTTCCATCTTCGGTAACGTACCGAACACAGTATACCTCGTATTCAAAATCACCAGTTTGGAAGCACGCGCGCACTTGGTCATCCTCTGTGACAACACCGCAATTTATACATTCTGCATCGCCACCGCGGGAAACAGGCCCTTCACTAGGATCAAACTCTTCTAGATCCCCTTCACTAGGATCCACAATAACTTCATAGGTGATCGATCCATCTTCTTCAATTATTGGCTTGGAAACCACATCTATTCCATCGCTTCTTGTTCGTATCCACCACTTTGGGACGAGTGGAATACTGGTTCCACAAGAATTACATTGGACGCTGTATGTACAGACGTAATTATCCGGTGTTTGTCCCCTCGCGTCACTTGGGAAGTAATCTTCAATCTTGCTAGCTGCTCTACTATTGACCTCTTCCGCCCACTTGGTAACCTCTGATTCAATATCCCCAACCTCGGGTGCGTACTCGAGCATCACTTTGAGGATCAAGGAGGGGACTGGATTGAGTTCATTAGCGTGTGTTGGAAGCCCGTAACGAAGTGACTCGTAAGGGATCACACCACCGCCCGCTGTTGGATCAAGAACTGATGGGATTTCTCCGTCCCAATGTTGCCTCAGCGTTTCGTGTAATTCCTCCCGTTGGGCCTTAGTAGGAGAGCGAGTGAACGGCCGAGGATATTGATAGTGACTCTCTAGATTGCCACTTCGTTCATTTTCTGTGGCTTTCTTCCTTTCCACAAAACTTGCAATATCCTCATTAATCCCTTCTTTGGGCCCGATTTGCATCCAGTCTAGTAGATCATCTGATTTCACACCTTTGGGTAGCACTGACGCCAATATAGCCAATCTGGAGGCAGGAGTCGGACGCCGTGCGAACCACGGATGGAGATAGCGATGTGGAGGAAGATACTGGGGATTTGCTTCTCGTAGATTCTCAATACCCACCGCCTTTAGTGGGAGCTTCCCTTCAATGGCGAGCGGCTTCAGGTCATCGTTGTGGTCTGTCATAAGTGGTCAGTCAGCAGTGTCCGCAGGGCTTTTTCGCCGTTCGGACTGGACGGGGACCGACACTTCGCATGCCAGTAGTAACACTCCTCGTCGCCCATGTGAGCGACGCCGCGACAGAGGGCACGCATCCTATCGACGCGCTGGAGCGGCTTGATGCCGCGGAACGCGAGTGCCAGCCGGACGCCGACAGTCTCCGGGAGGAAGAGGTCGCCGACACCGCTGGTGGTCACGGCTGACGGATCGAGTTCCGCGCCGTCGACGGTCTCCTCGATGAGCGGGGAGAGCGCTCGGAAGCGTCCGCCGTCGATACGCGCGACCTTCACCGCAGTCCACCCGTCCCAGTCCCAACGTGTCGCCTCCTCGGTCGTGGAGTCCTCGAAGACCGCTTCGAAGGATTCGACGCTGAGCGAGCGCCCACGGCGTTCGAGCCGGACGCGACGCGCGGCCGCCTGATCCTCGGGAAGGAGTTCGTACAGCGTCACCTCGCCGCCGTTCGAGCCTTCGCAGCGTACCATCGCGAACGTCGGCCGTCCGCCGTAGACGCTGCTCCCGAACGAGGACACGGGAGCGTCCTCGGTCGGCGTCCCGGCGTGCGGCGAATCGAATTCGGTAGTCATTGAGTGGCCTCGGGGGGTACTTCGACCGGTCCTCTGGCTTGAACCTTCACGTCGATGTTGGTCTGGCCGAGCCCCGCCTGTAACTCTGCGAGCACGTCGTCCTCGTCGTCGGTTATGGCTTCGGGTTCGTCGAGATCGACGCGGAACTTCAGCGTGACGTTGATCGACTCGCCGAACGGGTCGGGCTGGTTCGTCACGCGGGAGAAGTCGTCGAGTCCGCCTTGGTAGCTCGCGCTGTAGCTCGTCCCAGTCGACGTCTTCACGTCGTAACTCATCCGAACCGAGACCGCGTCCGCACGGTCGGTGAATGCGTCGCGCTGAGCGATGAACGACCCCTTCGAGAGTCGGTCCTCGCCCATTACTTCGACAGTGACCTGCGAGACACCAGGTGTTCCGTCTGAAGGCGCTTTCGAGAGTGCGTGGGTTCGCACTTCGTTGAACGCGCGGGAGGCGGCCATCTGACTGGTCGCGGTGTCCCAGCCCGACGGTCGCGCGCAGTCGGGACAGATACCCTGGGCGTTGAGCTCGCTCTCGGCGTACTCCTTGCCGCAGCTCTGACAGCGAGCTTTCTCGATAGTCTTTTTGTGGTCCTCGCAGTACGCCGGCCCGTCGCCGGAGGGCTCAACCATCGTCGTACAACCGTCTTCGGCGCACTGGACTTTTTCCGCTTCGGGCGGCCGAATCGAGTCGTGGTGAACGTCGAGAAGGGACTCGATACCCGTGTAGACCACGTACTCGTTCCCGATCTTCACGTCGGTGTCCCTGATCGACGTCCGAACGTCCGGCGACTCCGCAAGGGGGCTTCGCTTCCGCCAGTTCTCGGGATGATCGTCGGCGTCGGCGTCCCAGTACACGGTTTCGGACTCCGCGTCCCAGTAGGTGTATCCACCGTCGTCGACCATCTTCGCGACGGTCTTCCGGAGGGGCTTCGTGCTCAGGAGGTAGGGGAGCCCCGGCTTCTTCGCGAACTGCTCGACGAGCTGCTGGGTCGTCATCGAGTCCTGGGTCTGCTGCCAGAGCTTCTGTTTGAAGAACGCGATGCCCTTGGGTCCGGCGTCAGCCCGAATCAGCCGGTCGTCGAGCGTCTCTTCGACAGCGTTGACGAGCGACGTCCCTCCGTTGGCCTCGGTCGCGTTGATAGTGATGTGCGTGAGGCCGTCGCGGTCAACGTAGTAGAGGTGGCGGTACACCCCGCGGACGAGCTCGCCGAGTAGGCCGTACTTCGTCTTCCGACGCTCCTTCAGGTCTTCAATCTGGTCGGGAGAAAGATCGGCGGTCTGTTGGCTGTCGTCGAGCAGCGCCTCGATGGCCTCGAGGTGGCGGGCCTCGTCGACCGCACTCTTCACACGTTCGTCGTCGGGTGCGAGAAATAGGACGTAGTTTTTGTAAACGCGACTTTGGACGTCCCCGCCCTGTTTCGACGCCGACTTCTGATAAAGTGACTGGACCTTCTCCGGGACCGCCTGCGGGTTTGAATCGTCGTTGAGCAGCTCTTCGGTGACCGGAGCCGTATCCATGTGCATAACCGCGAGCTGAGGCGTCGACGCCTTGTCCGGAAGGTCGGCCGGCGACTCCGGATGCGACACCGGCTCGAACGCTCCGGTCCCTGTCTCGCTGTCGAGCCGAGCTTCGAACCGAGAGCGCGCCTGCGCGTCGGGGGTGTTGTCGACCCGCTGGTCGATGATACGAATGAGGTTCGGGTCAGACTTGAACCGGACGCGCTCCTCGTCGTAGAGGTAGTAACACGCGACGCCCATGTCGCCTCCGGCCAGCGCGTCCAGTGCGGAGTCGTAGTTGTCGAAGCGGATGTCGGGATGACCGAGCGCCGCGTTCATTTCCGCACGTGTGAGTCCGGTTGCCTGCTCGCCGTACGCGAGACTATGCCAGAGAACGGTTGTCGTCAGGTGGCTTCCGAGCGGTGGAATCCCTTTCTCCGTCCACTTACGGTCCTCGAGTTGTGCGTGGGCGTTCTCGTCCTCACTGTAGATGTCAGCAGTGACGGCAGAGCTGAGATCGACGAACTCGAACAGCGTCTCTCGGAGGGTCCCATCGATGCTGCCGCCCGGAGCATCGTCTGCCGGCGTCAGATCGTACAGCCGGATCCAGTGTCGGTCGTAGTTGGCCGGCTGGTGGTTCCAAAGGTAGAATACGGCCCGAGCGAGGAGCTTCAGTGCGCCACGGGTGCGCTGGAACTTCGGGATCGTGTCGATCTTCTCGGTGAGGGTATCGATGATCGTCGGATGGAACGGGTACTCTCGTTCAAGCCGGTCGACGAAGCTCGCGTCAGTAGCTTCCTGTGGGAACTGGCGGTCTCCACCGGTGTAGAACTGAAAGTATGACTCTGCGACAGACTGAGCTTGGTCATGGTCAATCTCCTCGAAGAGCCTGTGCTGAAGGACTTGTCCCACCTCCGTTTCGGAAGTAGGCGTGACCGTCTTGTGTTGTCGACGGCCGATTTGATTGAGTTCGTCAACGAGCGTTCGGATCTCGTCAGCCTCCTCTTCGAAGGCCGTGTCAGCGATACTGTACACGACGGTAACGTCGTCCGTCTCCGACGCCGTCTCAAGGAGTGATAGAACGAAGCTCAGCGTCTGGCTTGCTAGCGTTGCGTTTCCGACTTCGACGGCGGACGCTGCTTCGAGATACGCCGCAATTTCGTCGATGAGGACGAGCGACGCCCCGTCGCCGATCTCGAACAGTCCTTTCAGCGTATTTCCGCCCGGGGCGTTTCGGTCTTGATCGTACTCTTTGATGTACTCGTACCCCTCCAACCCGTAGAGCTGATAAGCGATCTCCCCCCACATGGTCCGGGTGTTCGGGGCGTCCGGATCCGTGCGGTCACTACGTGTGTTTCGGCCGTCGACGTGCCCGCCGACGAAGACCGCAGTGTCGACGTCAAGCTCCCCGGCGACGGCAGCATCATGGTAGGACGAAGCGAGTCCCTCATCGCCGTCGTTGAGATGATCTTCGAGATTCTCTATGTCACCCGGATGGGTAGCAAGGTGATACGAAGCGATCAAGTCGTGTGTCTTACCCCCTCCGAACCGGGTGTCAAGACAGAGAATGCTGTTCGAATACCCCCCACTATCATGTCCACCACTAGCAAGAAATCGCCCGGTAAGGTTGCTGAGAAGCGTCTGTAACCCGTCGGTTGGGTAAGTCATATCGAAGAAGAGGTCCCCATTGCGATATACTGGAGCGGCCTCGTCAGGAGAGTGTGCGACCGTAGCTAGACTAGCTGCAAATTGGTCTTCCTGAAGCGTTCCGTCGAGGACATCATTTCGCGGTGTACAATTGTCGAATAGCGTTGGAAATTCTGCGTTACTCATTCTGACCTCGCCGTTTTCGATTCTGCTGGTCTCGATGCGGTAACGAATCCGTTTTGTTTCTTTTCAACATTCGGGTAGGCGATATTCGGCGTCTCCACAGCATCAACTTAGTCCCGTCCTCGGCTTCCGTATCTCGTTTGTTAATCACAGGACTGGATAAACTTGCCCGTCTGAAGCTTCCTGTGTGGTTCGTGATTCGCTTCCGAATCATTCAGATGATTCTATCACTTTCACAAGATGTTATAACTGTTGCCGAGTCTAGTAGTGGTCTGAAACTTAACATCTGATCGACGAGAGGGATCGTCTGCGAGCTGTACAAGCTCACTAACGGGGAGATCGAGATCGTGGAAGAAGCGATTACCGATCAAGTAGCTTCTTGTGGTCGTGATTATTGCGCTAATTCCTCCCACTCGATATCATAGCAGGCCCGAAACCGGTGTGTGAGTGGTTATTGTTTGAACGCTTTCGCCACAAGCAGTGGGAAAACAAGTGTGGCCTCTGCTTCCACTTGTGTGTAGTTCGTCTGGTTTTCTTTGATCTTCCCCCAAGAAACCGCCTCGTTCGGCGGTGCACCCGATAATGACCCATCACCCTCCATCCCCGTTGAGATATACACCACGTAATCCGCTCCTCCTCGAAAGAGGTTCGTCATGATTGCATGGTGTTTCGGTACTCCACCCCCCACCGCGATGAGCCCCGTCGAGTCCGCGAGCAGCCCATCTTCAATTAGCGAGTCATAGTCGTCCAAAACCTCAATACCCACTTCTGAATCGTACCCTTGACGGTAATAGTAGAGGAAGTTCCCGACCTCGGAGTCCGTCAACGCTGGACAGTACACCGGTACGTCGTTGTCCGCGGCCTGCTTCAGAACCGAATCCTCATCCTCAAGAGTTTCACCTAACTCGCGTGCGAACGACGTCGGTGTTCTCACTTTCTCCTCTGCGAAAAAGTCCTCAAAGAAATCATACAGATACTCTTCCAACCACACATACCGGTCAGAAGGAACGAAGAGATTCCCGAGCCGATTGATCCCACGCTCACGGAGCGATGCCTCGTCTGCGTCCCATTTTCCCATCTTGAATGGCTTTGCCGTCTTGATCACGTCCTCGGTCAGCGATCCAGACGTCGTAATAACTACGTCCACATACCCCTCTCGAACGAGATACGCGACGGTCTCGCGCAGCCCCGACGAGATGATGTTTGACGTGAACGTGAGGTAGACAGTGGCGTCCGCCTCCTGCATACGTTCGGCGATGTCGATTGCCTCTGCGAGCTGCGTCGCCTGGAACCCTGTTGTCCCATAGGCGTCGAGCATCTCGCCAAAATCAAATTCTCCACGAAAGTCGTAGCCACGAACATCCGGCGTGTCAGGTTCCTCATCACTCCCAGGAACGACGTCGCTGTGAGAGTCATCTTTGTCCATACTACTGGATAATCTGACGCCGGTTTGAAGAACTCGGAATCGGTCTCCAAGCCGTTGATGAAACCCTCAACAATTGAGAGTTGGTGACTAAGAGCCGTCAGAAGCCCTTGAGAACAGAGTCACTCTTTCTCGTACGCGAG
Source organism: Halorubrum halodurans (assembly GCF_002252985.1). Classification (GTDB taxonomy): domain Archaea; phylum Halobacteriota; class Halobacteria; order Halobacteriales; family Haloferacaceae; genus Halorubrum; species Halorubrum halodurans. The sequence continues at coordinate 30,333 of NZ_NHPJ01000114.1, forward strand.
GTTCATCAGCCACTGGGAGAAGGCGTCTGACTGCGGATCGACATCTTCCTCACCGATGAATGGCGAGAGCATATCACCCGCCATCAGCAATGAAAAGTCAAGCTCAGATGCTGTTGGTTCGAGATAGTAGGTCCGTTGACCTTCGTACACCGTTTCCTCACGCTCGATCAGCTCGGCACTCTCAAGCGCTTCGACTAGTCGGCTTCCCTTTCGCGAAGAGACATCCAGCTCTTTCCAAAAGTCGCTCTGGTGAATCCCACCCGTCTCGCGGACCAGTTCAAGACCCGCACGCTCGTCCGCTGATAGATCGGCTTCACCCTGTGACGCACTCATATTCCAACAGCTAACGTGTATCCATTATAATCGTTCTTTCTGTCGCTAACACTCGTTATGAGATTGGCCGAGATTATTGTGCTGATTTCCCACTCGGTAGCACGACAAACCCGCAACGGGCGTTTTTCGGGTTTATCCAACCGATATTGTAAATCAATGCCTTATGTAGAAATCCGGTGAATAGGGGGCGGTAAATGTTACATGAGGCGGCAGGCATCGCTGACAAGTGAATGCTGAGCCCACGCCACAGTCGACACCGACCGTGGCCTGTCTGTCCATCTCGTCACGTCGCCAGTTGTAGCGCGGTACGGCTTATCCAGAGCTGAAATCAGCTTAAGAAGCCGTTTCACTCTCTGAGACTTCCGGAGACAAATTTATAACGATCGAATATGTATTTTTTGATAGGTGGTATGTATGGCCACACCAAGCTATGCGGGGGCAGAGTCGCACCACCACCCAGATAGAGACATTGAAACAGGTGAAACTGCAGTCTGGCCACTCGTTGAGTGCCTCGGTGGGAGCGTGGGGGCTGGAATTATCTTCCTCCTCTCTCTCCCAGTGTTAGCCGATCTTATGAGTCCGCTTGGAGCCCTGTCTCCAACTGGGCTCCTCGTCGTGTTTCTGTTCGCGTGGCTGTTCTTGTGGCTACTCATCGCTGTGACTCGCGAACGAGTCACCGACTGAGTAGTCACAATAACAGTGTATACCCTATCTTCAGTCGAACACGTCACTAAAGTCCTGAAGAATATCGTGTGACGACTTTCCATCAGCACGAGATGGAATTGGATCTTCCCAGCATTCAATCTCAAGTGTTTGTGCATCCGATAGCTGATGCGGATCAGTCCTTACATTGAGAATTGCTGTATGGTAGATAGCAAGGAGTCGGTGGTCATGGACACTCACGTGATCGATGCCAGCCCGGTTCAGAACTGCTGGGATATCCGTGCGACCAGAGAGAGATACCGAGACGGTTGGAGAGTCCGGGTCACCCATAACAGCAATTCTCACATCAGACGGATAAACTACCCTGTCCTGGAGAGCCTCGAGGGACTCGCGTCGACCGTTGAAAAGTACTCAGGTTAAGACTGACGTCGGTCGTAACGTGTCTCTCCCCAGTGCGTGAAGCAGAGATTCACCTATTCGGGCTTTCCCGGATGCCGCGGACGCGGCATCTGGGCTGTAGCGCCCATGGCTCGGCTTCTTTCGCACACGGACCAGTCAACAAAACGTGCTCTGTGGCACGAAATCCAGGTCGGTCTCTTGCGCCCCATATCTTGTTTCACGCTCTCCTAGGGTAGCAGCGTGTCCATCGAGTCAACAGAGTCAATGAAGTTGTAGCCAATTATTTTCCTCCCACCGATGATTTCCACTCAAGCATGACCGGAATCGTGATCCTCCCCGCTGGTCGCGACGACGCGTTTGAGGACTACAAACAGTTCATCCGAGATGGGCACCCAATTGTGGATATTGAGTCATATCTCAATGACGAGGGCCTCGAACTATTTCGCACTACATCTGAAACAGCCGGTTGATAAAGAGTACGAACTGGCTATGTGGACCGGACTACTAATCCCGCAACCGTCTTTTCACGACCTCTACAAGTTCTTTCGCAGGAATCTCTTGGAGTCGCTCGTCTTCGCTCAATGTATCTAGAACAGCCCCAACGGGCTCGGTGAACTTGAAAACCAAGTGAACACCCGATTTGAATCCACCACTGACCCGTTCGCTTTCCAGAACACCGTACGTTCCGGCCTTATTGATGTGGCTGTTGACTGTTTCTTGTGTGTAGATTTCCATGTCGCTTCCCTCACAGAGAATTTTGTAGATGTCGTACACCACAGGGCTCGGAGCCGCTCCTTCATTCTCTTTCGCGACAAGTGCGGCAGCGTACAGAGACAGCTTCTTTTGGACAGACATCCCGCCAACGATCTCAAGGACCCGATTCTTTACCACAGAGTCGTTTGCCGATCTGACGTGGTCCTGCGTTACCACCGTATCGCCTGCCCGGTTCGCGATCTCTCCAGCATCTCGTAGCAGGTCGATCGCGCGACGCGCGTCACCTTCGTTTTGAGCACCATACGCAGCCACGATCTCGATTACTCCGTCTTCGAGGGCGTCTTGTTTAAACGCATCTCGACGTCGTTCGAGAATTTCGATGAGTTCGTTGGCGTCGTAATCCGAGAAGTGAATTCCGTTCGGATTGTAGGAGCTGTCAGTCCGGCTGTCCAGGTTCTCGCGGAACTTCGGGTAGTTAGTGACAACCACCGTTGACAGCTGCGTATCAACATGCTGTTCAGACATGACTCGGCTCAAACTATAGAGTAGTCGAGAGTACGCCGGTTCGTCTGCGCCCGTACTGCCGGTCAGCGCGTCGATCTCGTCGAGGATGAACACGAGTGAGTCGAAGTGATCGTCGACGATTTCGTAGAGCCGGGTGTATTTCATATCGGTCGAGACGCCTGACCGAGGGACATCCCAAACCACGCCCGCTTTCCGCGCCGTCTGGTGGCCTAGCTTCCACACAGCGCGGTCAAGCGTGTGAGACTCCATCGTTTTGAAATTGACTGCCACAAAGTCAAACTCAATACCGCTCTCCTGAGCTCGTTCTTTGACTTTGTTCGCGACGGCTTTCACTGTCAGCGTCTTGCCTGTGCCACTAGGACCGTACAAAAGCAGATCCGGCGGTCGCTCACCATCGAGAGTGTCCCGAAACGCCCGAGCTTCGGCAGCGAGTTGCTCGTCCCGGCCGTAGATCCGATCCTGATCGACAATCGTACTCGAGTCTACGAGGTCCTTGTTTTCGAAAACAGTCTGTACGTCGCCATCGAGGATGCTATCCACGACAGATGATCCGGATTCTTGTGACCCACCAGACTCGGTATCTGGCTGCCCCGAGTCGGGTTCGTCGCCTTGCATAACGGTCATTGTGATCTAACCGCTAATAACCTTTGTCGAAATGAAGAGGGTAGAGTCGAAATGAAGTGGGTGTTGTCGATATGAACACCCCTCCGTCGAAATGAATTTCCTGCCTCTTTCATATCATTACACACCAACTTCGAAGTGAAGACCCCGCCATCGATATGAAATCTCAGACAGCAAGACAGACACCCCTTCTTCGAAATGAAATCCCACCTCAGAGTCCTGTCCGCAGTAGATCTTCTTCGAAGTGAGCACCCCTCCGCCGATATGAAATCATTTAGCCCGGAAATTGTCCCCGTCCACACACCCCGTCATCGAAATGAAATACAAAAACACTGTGTCCGAACCCGTCCACGAGATTTCATCGTGAGGAATGGCAGCAGGTTCTTCGAGATGAAATGCTCGAGCAAAACACTAATACTGCCGTATTAGACCGTACAAATTAGATTTAGAGCAATTTTCGCTGTGGAAGAACCAATTTCATATCGAAGACGGTGTGTGAGAGTCATCTAACTACTACGTCAATCTTCGATTTCATATCGAATATGGGGTGTGAGAGCTACCGATATTATCTCCCGTAGTCCGCTCATAGTAGATACGCCGTTTATTTTCACATCATACATTCTCTTCACAAACTCAGTTCACTGTATGACTCAATTAATATCTCTCGATAATGTCGTCGACATGGTTGTGGCACACGAACCAGTAATTCACTCTCGCTCACATTTCCGATACATATATCACGAAAGTTTGCTAATAGATACCAGGCCACGTCCAACGATGTGGCGATTAAAATCATGAACGGGATACAGGACGGAGTCGCGGTCGTCACTGGCGGTGGATCGGGAATTGGTCGACAGTCCTCACTTCGGTTCGCTGAGGAGGGGGCGAGAGTCGTCGTCGCCGATGTCGACGAGGACGGCGGTCACGAAACGACCGAGATGATTGAGAGTGACGGCGGCGAAGCGACGTTCGTCAGGACAGACGTCACCGACTCCGACGACGTCGCCGCGATGGTACAGACGGCGCTCGACGAGTATGGTGGGCTTGACTTCGCCCACAACAACGCCGGCATCGCGGACGAGGGGACCCGCCTCGCGGAGTACGACGAGGCGGAGTGGGACCAAATGATCGACGTGAACTTGAAAGGAGTCTGGCGGTGTCTGAAAGCCGAGATCCCGGAGATGATCGAACGGGGCGGCGGAGCCGTCGTGAACACCTCTTCGGTCGCCGGCGTGAGCGCGAACGGGAGCGCACACTACGCCGCCAGCAAACACGGCGTTATCGGACTGACTCGACGGGCGACGGTTGATTATGCTGACGACGGCATCCGCTTCAACGCGGTCTGTCCCGGCGTCATCGACACGCCGATGGTCCAACAGGCGGGCGAGGACAACTCTGAGGAGTTGGACCGCATCACTGCGGGTATCCCCGCAGGCCGTCTCGGTGATCCCCGAGAGATAGCTGATACCGTCGTCTGGCTGTGTTCCGAGGATGCGTCCTACGTGATGGGACAGCCGATCATTGTCGACGGCGGCTTACTCGCCCAGTAGCAAGAGTGATTGATCGGTGTAATAATCGCTCCAAGATTAGCTTTGAGAGCTCCCGCTCTTGATAGCATACTCTAACCGCCACGTGTTGCTCAACACAGCGTCCTTGTCGTCTGTGCCACCAGTAGTGAGGATGCCAAGGTGGTAGAGCTGATACTTGAATTGGAAGTGGATGCCAGATTTATACACGGTAGGGTCAGCAAGCTCTGATTCAGCAATCTCTCCGTCAGCGGTGAGGACAGCATCACGACGATGTTGTGTGAAGAACACCTCAACGGCGAGTGGCTGATTAATACGCGTAGCTTCCAGAGCGACATCGGCAAGCGTCGGCTCAGAGACCCCGTTTTCGTGAAGCCGTTCGAGTGCGGTGATGATGAGTCGCGTCGGCTCGTACTGGATAGCGACAGAGCGTGCGAGCTGTGCCCATCGCGGAGCGAGCTCAGTGAACCGTGTTCGACTACCAGTCCACGTGTCGAACTCGGCGAGCGCAGCCGTGACACTACCGTGTTGATTGCGGGCGAAGCGCACAACTTCTGCGCCAAGGTGTGTGAGTGAGTCCCCGTTGGGCTGATCGTCGACGAGGTTCAACAGAATCGCCCCACGTCGCCCACCAGAAATGGCGTTGATGACATTGTTGGCGTAGACAGCGTCAGTATCGCCATCAGCAGCAAGCGCGAGCGCGTACCCCAGATAGTTTTTCGGGTGATTTACCGGAAAACTCCCGTCGGTGAGTCGATGTGTAGTTGCTTGGAGTCGCACCGCATCGATCGTGGTTGAGAACTCACCAGCCCCAGTAACACGGGCGGGCTCGACGACGCGGGTCGTTTCCATGTCGTCGACGGCGATGATACCAACGTTGAGATTCCTCGCTTGTGCCCGCGCCGTATCGGTGACACTGGGAGCCGGCGCAGCGACGTATCCAAGGTTGACCTCGGGAAGGTGAGCGTGTGCCTGGGTGATACCGCGAGCGACGTCTGCGGCGGCCGGGTCAGAATTATGCCCTTTCGCTTCGATCACCGTGACTGGTTTCGTCGCCGCATCACCGTTCAGCACCTCGGTGGCTGGCATCCCGACGCCGAGTAAGTCAGGTTCGCCGGCAGCAAGCCGGATCGTGTTGTACGGTGCAAGCCGGTCTCGAAGCGCCTGCGGAATAGTCCAGCCGCCCCATGTGGATTGCGTGAACTGCGTCTCCGTGACCGCGTACTGATCCGGGCTCGTGTCGATAGCAGGATACAGCGTGTCTTTCGCGGCAGCAAGCACCGATGGCTCAGCGAGTGTGACTGCCATTATCCTGTTCACTGACGGTTAGATGATATAGTTGGGGGGATCGAGACACTCGGAACTTACAGCGTACTCGCAGGCATCTCATCAAATACGATTATAGGATCGACAACACAACCGCCCCGTATGGAAGTCGGACTCATCAGCTGTACAAAGAGTAAGCGTGAGGAGGCGGCGAAACCGAAGAATCTGTATCTTGAGTCGGCGTTTTTCAGGAAGGCACAGCAGTACGTCGAGGCAAATCACGATACGTGGTATATCCTCTCCGCGAAACACCATCTGCTCGATCCGGACGGAGACCCGATCGAACCGTATGATGAGACGCTGAGTGGTGCGTCTGTGGATACGAAGCGAGAGTGGGCAGAAACCGTGTTTGAGCAGTTACGCAAAGAAGGCCTGCTTGGTGACAGGAATCGGCTCGTCTTCCACGCTGGACGAGATTACCACGAGGAACTCACACCGTTGCTTTCCGAGACGAGTGTTGAATTCACAGTCCCGATCGACGGGTTACAGTTCGGTGAAACCCTCGCGTGGTACAACGATCGCATTTGAACACGTCGCCGTCATAACAGCTAACAACTATTAGACATATTTGCCAATATGCCAACGGAATCGGTCAACGGGGCTGAGTTGTACTACGAATCAGATGGCGACGGAGTACCGGTTGTTTTCCTCCACGGGGTGTTGATGAGTAGTCGATTCTTCAGCGAACAGAAATCGCTCAGCGACGAGTATCAGGTTATCACCCTCGATTTCAGAGGCCACGGTCGCTCCGAGAAAACCGAAACCGGACATACGCTGCCACAGTATGCTCGTGACCTGGAAGCGTTCCTTGACGCACAGGATCTTTCTGATGTTGTCCTTGTCGGGTGGTCGATGGGATCGCTTGTGGCATGGGAGTACGTCCGCCAGTTTGGGACAGACCGGTTCCGGGGCTTCGTGAGTGTTGAACAACAGCCACTCGATCTTGAACAAGAGGATTACGAGCACGGTGTATTCGGCTTTGATGAACTTCGCGGACTCATGGAGCTCGCACAATCCAGCCCACACGAGCTGGCGTGGTCCCTCATTGACGAGATGCTCGTGGATGAATCAGATGCTGTCGAACAGATGCTCTTCGATGAGATCACACGAGTCCCACCACCGATCACGAGCGCAATTCTCTTCGACCAATCAGTACGCGACTATCGGGAAGTGGTCCCCGATGTGGATGTTCCCACCCTCGTGTGTCTTGGTGAAGACGAAACGATGCTAGAGAACGGTGGTGTCGAATACGTTGCCGACAATACACCTGACGCTCAGCTTGAACGTTTCTCCAATAGTGGTCACTGTCCGTTCCTTGAAGAGCCTGAGCAGTTCAACCACGTCCTTTCGTCGTTCATCACAGCACGCTGCTAGTGACATCCTCCTCGCCGTAAACGGCGAGGCTTCCCGTACCGCAGGTGGGATATTTGCCGGTCTACGACACGACCTGTTCTCTCGTATGAAACGTCCCGCTCTCGCGGTCGAACAAGTGTGTCGATGGCTGTGCCACACAGCCGTTACTCCTATCCTCGCCGTGAGGACTCGGAGTTATCTTCTGACGCATATTCTCTGCCCCGTTACAATCCGCGTTAGCTACTAACTCACACGACGAGCAGACGTACAGGCCACGTTCGACACGGTTCGATTTCGTGTCGTCTCCACATCGTGAACACGTTTTTGAAGTGTTCCACTCGTTCTCTTTCAGTACCTCAACACCCCGCATCTCGCCTTTGTATTCGAGGTACTGGTAGATGCGGTCGAATGCCCACGAGTGTAACTTCTTGTTGCCGGTTTTACCCCAGTCTGACGCTCGCACGTCTTCAGGCCAACTCACCGCGAGCGTACCGACACCGCGTTCGACACACTCCGTGATGATGGCGTCCGTCAGCGTGTGGTAGAAGTGTGTCTCACGTTCGGAGAGTTTCCGACGCGCCCACATCGACTTCTCTGACGGGCCGTTCTCTCCCTCGGTGTCGTACTCAGCTCTAGTAAAGTATTGTTTGTCTTCTTTGAGCGAGTTGCCGGGGTACAACACGTATTCGTCGGGGAACGCGACCGTGGCGATGTTGGTGATGCCAAGGTCGATCCCTGCGACATCGTCGCCAGCCGCATCCGCTGTTTCGAGCTCGACTTTACAGACGAAGTGGAGTTCCCAACTCTCACCAGTCCAGACGGCACGAATGTTCTGTACGCTGTTGACTTCTGAGAGATTAACGTCTGGTCGAGTCTGGTACTCACAGAGCAGGAAATCCGAGAAGTGTTCTTTCAGATTAGAGCCTTTCGAGAGCCGGACCCGGTTGTTCTCAGGGTCGTGTTTGAACCCGTCTTCTTTGAACGTCACCGTGCTCTTTGGTCGAGTGTCGCCGTGTTTGCGGTAGCCGGGCGGATTCGCCTCACTGGAGTTGTGTCGCAAGTCGAACCACGACTGGAAAGCGTCAGAAAGTTCTTCGATGACTTTCTGACTGGATTGTGCGTTCAAATCTTTCCAGCACGACTGGTTTTTCATGTACGATTTCAGCACACTACCGTTTGGTATCTCGCCGGTTGCGTCCCAGATACGGTCGGCTGTCCATCGTGCGACGTTCCAGATTTTCGAGGCAGAGTCTCCGAGCGAATCAAGACCATCACAGACCTGTTGGTGGTTCTGGATGGAACCAACGTAGGTGCGTGTGGCCTTAATCGCCATACATAGACTATGTAGACAAACTAACTTAATGGTGTGGATGTGCGTGGAATATCCAACCTGCCGTTCGTGATGGATTGGGTCAGCGTTGTCGGATTCACTCCCGGAGTAAACGCCGGGGTTCTCTCCTCGTAGAAAGATAGAGTGTCCAGTCACACGGGTCAGCGTCTCATCTACCAGGCTCATTGATTCGCACTGAGTGAGAGCCCGAACCACTCATTCGTCGAGTTTGCCGACACCTGACCGTGGACTTAGCGACACACAGGAGTGTCCAAAACACCGCAGAGGATGACTACCATAGAGCACACCACACTACCCACACTTTTCCACAAAAGCCGTGGTTGATCTTCGTATGAATTCAAATCGAGCCCGTGGGATCCTCTTAGGGTTGGCGTGTGGGGATGCGCTTGGCCGACCGGTTGAGTTCTCGTCAGCATCCTCAATTGCGGCCGAGCACGGCCAACTCGACGAGATGATTGGCCATGGGACGTGGAATCAGCCAGCAGGAACGATTACAGACGATACCGAACAGGCCCTCTGTATTGCCCGCAGCCTTGTTGAGCAGCAAGCGTTCGATCCAGCAGATATCGCGTCTCGATTTGTCGATTGGTACGACAGTAATCCATTCGATATCGGCCGGATGACCATGAAGTCGTTGAGTCGACTCAAACACGGCGATGACTGGAACGAGGCTGGCCAGCACGTCTGGGAGACTAGTCCTGAAGGCCAAAACGCAGGCAATGGGAGTGTGATGCGGTGTCCACCGCTCGCGATACCATACGCAACCGACTGGGAGCGACTTGTCACAGTGAGTCGACAATCTTCACAGATCACGCACGCAGATCCACGGTGTACCTACGGTTGCGCCGTTTTGAATCTCACACTTGCTGGCCTTCTTAACGATGTCGACAACCCGTTACGGAACGCTCTTGATTACGTCGACGCAAGCGCCCCGGATGAACTGACTGCCGCGCTTAGGCCACTGGCACGTGGCGATCAACCCGATCTGCTGGAGACATCGGGTTACGTGATCCACTCACTCCAGACAGCACTCCACGATGGGCTACATACCACAGACGCCGAGGAAGCAATTGTGACAGCCGTCAACCGAGGTGGAGACACCGATACGATCGGCGCAATCACAGGTGCCATCGCAGGTGCCCGATTTGGCGCGTCTCAGCTCCCGGACCAGTGGTTAGCAGTGATTGATGAAGTAGACGAACTCGAAGCACTAGCGATGGAGCTCGAAGGACCAGAGGAATAAACTAAACCACCCGACTTGACCTCCTCCCGCGCCTAAAGTCGCGGGAATCCCACCATGGGATTTCAGGCCGAGCACGGCCTTAAGGTTTCAAGACGCATACGTTCCACGCGTCTCTTGCTGGGTCTCAGCATCGGCGTGGCTGTCTTGTGGGGCGGTCAAACGCCCCCCATCCTCAGCCGAGTCATCGCCATTCGTGTGTTCTCTTGAATGGCTCTCTCCGCTGAGGTAGCGGTCTGTAATGTTTATCGCGCCGTTCACGTCCGCTTGGTACTCGCCCATCCAGCAAGCGTCGTTCGTACACTTGAACGTCGCCTGTCGCGGGCGGTATCCTACCTCACCGCAAACGTGACACTCCTTCGACGTGTTACGCGGGTTCACCGTCTCGATGGGGATGCTCTTCTCGACGGCCTTGTAGCGTATCTGTGCGTGGAGTTTGGCGAATCCCCATCCGTGGAGACGCCGATTCATGTACTCGCCGTAGTCCATCGACTCCCGGATGTAAGTCAGGTCTTCGAGAACGAGAACAGGATTCTCGACGGACTCAGCGTACTCCACGACTTCGCGGGTGACCCGGTGGAACACGTCGTCGATCTGGTTCCACAGGTCGTCACCGAACGACTCCGCGATACGTTCGCTTCCGCGCGTCTGGAGTCGGCGCTTGGCGGTGAAGTAGGTCTTACGGAGCCGGCGGACCGTTTTGCCCTCGTCGGCCCACAGTTCGGGCGCGGTCGGAGAATCGTGATCGTCGCGGTGACACACCGTGACGAGTGACGCTTCCCCGATGTCTACTCCGATGGGCGTCCGTTCTTCGGCGGATACCTCGGAAGGTTCCTCTACGTCGCGAGTGGCGGTGACGTGGAGATACCACGTCCCGCCCCGCTCGAACAGCCGACTCTCGCCCATCTTTGCGTCGCCAGCATTCAACGCTTCGAGCCAGTCCCGCTGTTCGGGGTTCGGCTGGGCTGGCATCCAGAGGTGGTAGTCCTCGTGGTGCGGGATTTTGACGTACCACTCGATTGCGTTCTCGGGCTTGTGGTCGAGCCGGAGCCCCTCGTTCGTGAAGCGGACAGGGTGGTCGTCGTGAAGTTCGCCCGCGTTGTACGTCGTCGTGAGTTGTGGGACGTACTTTTTGAGCGCGTTCTTCGCGTACCCGCTCAGGTCGTAGTTGACCACCACATCGTTCGCCTCGGTCTGCGTGGTACATCGGGCGTCGAAGGCGTCTTGGAGGGCGTGCTGGTAGGCATCTCGCGTTTCTCGGAGTTTCCGCCGCTTGTGGGCGTTCGGATCCACAAGCTTGAGTTCGAGCGTCTTCGTGAGTTTGGTCACGAACCGCCCTCCTGGTGTTGCTGGACGTAGTTCTCGACAGTCTCGCTCGAAACGTGCCCGGCGGTCGCTGCGTAGTAGCCTCGCACCCATCCGATTTTCTCGCCGTCGTGGTCGGCGTATTGGTGGTTGTACTTGCGCGAGGAGATGCCCTTGAACCAGTTGGCGAGGAGCGCCGGTTCGTTCTTGGGTGGACTACTGACGAACAGGTGAACGTGATCGGGCTGAACAATGAGGTCAAGAATTTCGACGCCTTTGCTGTCGGCTATTTCGTGGAGGATGGTTTTCACACGGCTGGCGACCTCGTTGACGAGTACCGATTGACGGTACTTCGGCAACCACACTATGTGGTAGTTGAGGTTGTAGCTCGCGTGCCGTGTGGTCTTCATCCGTGTTACACACTGTAGTCAAACAGGGAGTTAATACTGCCCATGAAACTGTTGGAAATCCGGCCGTGGCGTCGTCGATGGTGGTGTAGGCTATTGTCCGCTTAACCCCCGCCTAAAGACGGGGGTATGCGCTCGTGTCTGTATAACTATCGACCATGAGTGAGGCTGAGGTCGACATCGCCGAGACAATCGATCGACTTGAAGAGATTGCCGAGACACTCGAAGATGGAGAGGTTGATCTCACCACCGCGAAAGAGCTCCGCGAGGAGGCAGACGAACATCTCGAGAAGCTTCATGACGCGCTGGACGTCGGCGACGGTGATATCATCGAGATCGACGGTGAGGACGCCGAACTAGAGCGCGCCGAGTGAGTTTTCGGACGTTTCCGGAAACAGAGCGTTTCCACAATCAAAATCGGGAGACGTCGACACTATAGAAGAAGCACTTCAACAGCGATGAGGAGCTTTCTGGAACTTACCCGGTGAAGTTTTTATAACCTGACCGGAAATTACTCTGGCAGAAACAAATGATCCGTGATGCTCGCGTCCTCCGCGCCGGGTTCGTCCCTCGAGAAGTCGAGCATCGCGACGCCGAAGTCAACCACCTCTCGAGCGTTCTCGAACCGATCACGAACGGCGAGCCGGCTGACACGGCCATCGTCACCGGCCCGAGCGGTGTCGGTAAAACCTGTGTCTCAAAGTTTGTTACCGAACGGCTCCGCGAGGAAGTGCTCGACGTCGAGGCCACCTACGTGAATTGCTGGCGAAACTACAGCCGCTTCCGAACGCTGTACCAGATCCTCGACGACATCGGCGCGACGATAGACATCCATCGCCAGTCGACACCTCACGACGAGCTCATTGATCGCCTCCAACAGTACGACGGTCCTCGAACCGTCGTCATCCTCGACGAGGTCGACCAACTCGAAGACCCGAGTCTCATCTACGACCTCCACAGTATGGAGCAGTTCGCGGTGATCTGTATCGCGAACAAAGAAGAAGAACTGTTCAGCCGCGTCGACGACCGCCTTGTGAGCCGGCTGCGCTCCAGCGAACACGTCCGGATGGACAAGTACCACAACGAGCAACTCTACGACATTCTGAGTGCTCGAACGAAGTGGGGCCTTGAAAATGGCGTTATCACCGACGAGCAACTCTATCAGATCGCTGATGCCGCCGCTGGCGACGCTCGTCTTGCGATCGGAATGCTTCGCAGCGCAGCCAGCACGGCTGACCGCGAAAATCACGAGGAGGTCACTAACGACATCCTCCGAGACGCTGCTGAAGATGCTCGGGCCCAAATTAAGCAGAAGAGCCTCGACTCGCTCACGCCGCATCAGCGAGTCGTCTACGATATTATTCGCGACCACGGCCCGCTTGGACCCAGCGAGATTCACGACCGCTATACTGAGGCGGTCGACGATCCGCGGACGAAGCGCACCGTCCGGACCTACCTTTCGAAGATGGCACAGTACAACCTCCTCGAAGCAGAAGGCACGAGTCGAGATCGTGAGTACTCACTCGTCGATTCAGCAGCTGCGTCGCCGGTTTCGTAATTTGGCCGGTTCACCACCAGAGTTTTCACACTGTTTCCTAATAGGAATCATATTCCTAATGAGAAAGAGTAAGTCTGTTGAAATTCATAGTAGATGATATGTTTTTGGAGCTGTGCTGAATACAGCGCGCGAGTCGTTCATAGAGAGGTTCCTACCCCGTAATCCATTCTTTTCCACGCGGATGTACGTAGAGGATTTCAACTCCTTCGGTTGCCTCACGTTGCATCCATTCGCGTGCTGCTTTCCCCATCCGATGATATAGGTCTCCGTATCGATAATCGCCTGATTCGCGGGCTGTCGGATTCTGATAGAGATAATTATTATTCGAGAAGAGCAAGAGATACCGCTGGTTCACGTCCTCCAGTCGATTGAGTTCCTGAATGTCGGCTCTTATTTTGTTCTCATCGAAGTCGAGTATCGGCTCGTCAGAATCTGGCTGCTGTAACAGCGTTTCTACTGATGGGTTTTGTGATGCTAATTCACCAACAGGAAAACCGGATTGCTTCGGAAAGGAAGTCTTGTTCTTAACGAATTTTAGCTCAAAGGCACATTCAATATCTGCTGTATTGAATCGTTTTGACCCTCCAGAAACCCATTTGATTGGCTTTGTCAACTCGGAGTTGAACACCACGACATCAATGCGCTCCCCCTTCTCGACACTCACCTCAGTGTGTACTCGATTCAATTGGCCAGTCGACATGAGTTGTTCCTGAGCGGTCCGCCAATACTCTCGCTTGAATGACCCATTGCTACCCCCTTCTAACGTGATGTTAGTCGCCGCTGCCTTGACAGGTGACAAACGTGTACGAAGTGCCTCAACGAGGGCGACTTGTAGGTCAGCTTCGGCGACGAAATCAAGCGGATTCCGTTCAAACGAATCTGCTATCTGTTCAGCGGCGGCGCGAAACATTTTATATCCGCACGAAAGGGTAGTTGGACACTTAGACCCCCGGAACCTGCCAGGACTCCCTATCAATATCTCATGAGGCTTATATCACTCTCTTATTTTCTAACGGTTTCATATGGCGTTCTGTAGGATCGTAACCCGGTTCTATCGAGGCTTACTCCGCTGAATTCATCCTCTGTATCTCGCACACCGATCCTATCAGTTCCAAATATTCTCAACAGAGCCGTTGACGACGGATTTCTGGGAGCCCGCATCAAACCCCCACTCTCGGGGCGAGCCCCATTTGTGCCGAGGGAGTTGGGTGAGGCGGTTCACACGAAGGCCGGGGCGACGCCGATGGCGGCGGTCGTCAAAAGGACCGCGACGTATCCGGTAGCGACGAGGAATACCACGCGTCGCGGATGGTCGACGAGGCCCCGGCGGTGTCCAACTGCCGCGAGGTAGCCAGTCAGCGGCAACAGCTGGAGGGCGTGGAGGCCGACGAAGTGCGCTAGGCGGAAGTCTCCGACGAGTTGCCAGCCGACGACCGGGACCGTCGGCTCCGCCGTCTCGACGACCCGAGACTGGATCGCGATCATCGCCGCTCCTTCGAACGCGCCAACGACGAACCACCCGATGCCGAGAAGAATGCCCGCGGCGAACGCTGGGTGGACATCGAACTCGTTGTAGCGCGCTCGAACCGCCAACGCGCCGATCGCGACGGTGACGACGACAATTGTAACACCCATGACGCCCCCGATCGCCCCGTCGAGGACCGTCGCCCGATTAAAGTGAGACCCAACACCGCGCGCGGCTTGTCCGCCGATAAGGACTATTTCAATGAGGAGACCGACGCTGACGATCCGGGAGACACGGCGGCGAAAGTCCGGGTCAACCGGGAGGCGGACACTGAGCCAGCCGAGCGTCGCGCACACGAGCGCGATCGAGCCGGCGAACTTCGCTGGCTTGAGCCACGCCGGCTCCCCGTTGACGACCATTGGATCCAAGACGATTCCGACGGCAAAGGCACCGAACAGGACAGCGTTGATCGCGGCCACGGCGGACAGAACCGGATCGCGGCGCCGCAGCTCTCCGATCGACATAGCGATCGTTTGCGCGATTGTCCGCAGCGTCGTCCGTCCGCTCGTGGCCGCAGCGACCGACTCGGGGTTCATACCGTAGTGTTACCGGGCGATTCATGTGTGCGTGACCCCAACATGTTGGTATCTGTCGAAGCGGCAGTAACCAGCATGATTGACGCTCGATTCCGCATTCGCCTCCCCCCAGACCTGTACATCACTGACCTGTCGGAGGCATTTCCTGATGCGACCTTTCGCCTGCTATCCGGCGTCCGCAGCGGCGCCACCGCAAAAGAACTCGGTGAGGTGCTGGCTCGAACTCCTGGGTCGGTCGCAACAGCGTTTCGTGAGCACGATGCGATCGACGCGTACGAGGTGTTGGAACGTACCGATGACCGGCTCCTCGCGACGTACGAGACGACCGACGTCGACCTCTACGCATTCGTCGAGTCCGGAGGGTTCCCGCCTGAGTTTCCGATCGAAGTTCGGAACGGGTTCTACGAGTTCGACCTGACCGGTACTCGCGAGGAGTTCGACCAGCTCCGGAAGGCGCTAGAATCGAGCGGGACCGAGTACGAACTCCTCTCAAAGGTAAACAAGAAGCAGGCAGACCGACTCCTCACACGCCGACAAGAGGAACTCCTCGCCGCCGGCCTCAGAGAGGGGTACTTTGAGGTCCCGCGAGAGTGTACGCTGGCGGATCTCGCCGACGCGGTCGGTGTGGACAAGTCGACCGCGAGCGGGATCGTCCGCCGGGCACAGGCTCGGCTTATTGCGTGGTATCTGACCGACGTGAAGGCCGAGTGACGAGCGGGTAGGTTCGTCACAATTCTTTGCGCTGATCTGCCTGCCGAATCCACAGAATGCGTCTGGATCGCATCACTCTCCAAGCGCGGCGACGACGTCGTCGATCGTATAGAGACGAACATCGTCGCGCTTACGGGCGGCGTCGCGGATACTGTCGGTAAATCCACTCCGGGAGAACAGCGCGTATTCGACGGTTCGCGAGCCACCGCCCGACGGCTGCCACCGGAGTTCCTCGACGTGCGTCTCCAGCGATGCCAGCGCGCCGTAGTCGAGTGGTGATTCCTGATACTTACACTCGCCGACGACGAGCGTGTCTTCGTCAGTGAGCCCGACGACGTCGATCTCGTGGTCCTGATACCACCACTGCCCAACATCGACGATCGGCGTTCCGTCGTACAGGGTCCACAGGGCCTCACAGCACAGTTGCTCGAAAGCAGGAGCGACGAAATCGGCCAGCTCGGGGTCGACGAGTCGGTCATAGGCCTCCTCACCGAACTGGTCGTAACGATCCGCACTCCCGTACAAGAATCGGAACCAGAATCGGAACAGGGGATCCCGAAGTCGGTACTGACTCCGCTTGGATCGTTCAGGTTTCTCAGTCACCGGCACATGCCGTTCAATGAGTCGGAGCCGAGAGAGCCGATCCAGATACGTCGACAGCTGGTTGTAGTCGATACCTGTCACGCCAGCAATCTCGTTGCGGCCTGTCGCTCCGCCAGCGATCGCTTCGAGGATCGAGAAGTAGCGCGTCGGCTCCGTTAGTTCCATCCGGAGAACGTACTCCGGCTCGTTACGGAGCGATCCGTGGCGAGTTAACACCGTCTGCTGGATGTTCTCGCCGAGAGACCGATCCGCGTCGAGTTCCTCAAGGTAGTAGGGAACACCACCGAACACGCTCCACGTACGCACGGCCTCGTCCGCCGTCGTATCATCCGGGAAAAACTCCGTCGCGGCGTCAAACGAGAGTTCACGGATGTCGAGTGTCAAGGATGTCCGCCCGTATAGCGGACTGTCTCCGAGCAGCGTCGCTTCCTCCATCATGCTGATCGACGACCCGACAAGCACGAACGTCGTCTCCGACTCGTCGAACTCGTGGTCGAACAGGGCCTGTAACACCGACGGGAGGCTCTCGTCCTGTTCAATCAGGTACGGAAACTCGTCAAGGACGACGATCGCATTCCGGTCGGCCAGATACCGGAACAGGCGCTCCCAATCAGGACGGATATCTTCGATACCAGGAACAGTGTCGGCCGCAGCCTCGACAAACTGTTCCAGTTGGAGCTCCCGCGTCTTCTGTCGTGCCTGATAGAAGACCGCGTTCTCTCGTCCCTCAAGCGCCTTCTTGACGAGTCTCGTCTTTCCCAGCCGCCGCCGCCCGTACACGACAGCGAGATCCGCGGTCTCCGAGTCAAACAGGCCGTGAAGCCGATCTAACTCCTCCGAGCGGTTCACGAAGTCTGTCATGGCGCTGAATTAGTGGGTGTATGATAAAAATATTCTGAATAATCATATTCTGGAATATCATATCTAGGGATATTATCGACGGGCTCGGAACAATGAGGATACTAAATTAACCAACAATCTGCCGGGACATACCGAAATGTTGGTTAATTCGGCGATCAAAGGCGACGGCCACCTCGGAAAGAGTCTTGGAAACAGTCTACCACTCCTCAAGATCCGGTGACAGAGTTCGAATTGGCGTCTGGTACATTCTTTTCTGGAAGTCCGGAAGCGCCGCGCCGCCGCTTATGGAGTATGGGAGACCACCCACCATCGAATCGAATGGCGGCTGACAAGCCGACACGGGGCGCTGACCGCAATCTAGGCTTGACAGATCAAGCCGATCCAGCCACGGACGAGATGCTGCTGCCGTCACTCGACGACGTCCTGAGCGACGAGGTCGTCGACTCGGCAGCTACGTCGCCGATGTAGTGACCGGAAAGGGTCGCGTACGTGCGTCCCGCAGGTAGCCGATTTAGGCGGAAGTTCTATGTATTGGTATCTCTTTAGAGATAGCTAGAAGCAAAAACGACAGCACGAGCAGGAGGTGATTTCAATAATGAACGAGTTAATGGATGCCACCGCTGCGAAAATTGTTTTAGCGGTCCAGCGTGGCGATTCTATCAATCGTATCGCGAGCAAGATCGACGTCTCGTACTCGTGGGTATACGACTGGATTGAGCGATTAGATGACGCAAAAATTATCGCTAATACCGATAATGGAATCCAGATCGTCGATCATGAGATGCGCCAGCAGTACGCCGAGATGATGGCTGCGTTGTACAGCCGGGATACCATCTCTCAGGAAGATGCGTACGTCATTCCACACTTCGCCGGAATGGAGTTCGCGTACACAGAAATTGACGCGGCATACGTCTGGACACACGGCGGCTTCCAGATCGCGCGGAGCCACGACGACTATCCGGTGTTCATCGAAGTACACGATCGTGACGTCGAACGATGGATTGCGTTCTTCCAGCAGTTTGGCGTCGATACAACGATCAACGAGCGCCCGGACGCCAGCGACGTCGATGGGAACGTCCACTACGTGTTGTTCCCCAAGACCGGCGATATCGACGCCGAGTGGGTCGACGGCAACCCCGTCATCCGGTTGGACGATACCGTCAGCCAGATGATGGAGAATCGGCCAGCGTATGAGCCCGCCTTGGAGATCATCGCCGACGAGTACGACAGGGACATCGATGCGTCACATCACAGTGCCATGAGTGCGAACGAACAGAGATGATGGAATGAGTCTTCCCGAGCGACAATCCGAACTTATCAACACCCACCGCGCGGTACAGGATGCCGATCTGCCGTACGTTCTCGTTGGCGGTTGGGCAGTGTCCGCATTCCAAACACGGTTCACGACCGATATCGACACCGTAATTCCAGATACTGCACTCGACGACTACGATACGCTTCTTCGTGACCTCGGATACGAGAAACAGTTCGAGCAGGATGTCTCGAACGAGTACGACGGCCGAATGATCCAGTACACGAAGCATGTCGGAGAAAACAAAATCAAGTTCGAGGCACTCGTAGATGCGATGGGGTGTCGACAGACGGACGCAGAGTGGTCATATCGCTATCTTCACGAACACAGTACGATTGAATCACTTGACGTCGCCGAAGACCTCGACGGGCGAATCCCGGAACCGGCCCTTCTGTTCGCGATGAAACTCCACAGCGGGCGAAAGGCTGATACCCGTGACCTCGTCGTGATTAGCTTGCGTGCGGATTTTGACCGCATCGAGCGACACGTCCATCGGGGCGACCCAGAGAAGCTCGATAGACAGATCGAGATGGTCTTGGATCAACTCGAAGAGGATGGGTTCGAAGACTCGTTCAAGGGAGTCTTCCAACAAGAGGAACTGCCAGTAGATGCGGTTAACGATCTCGTTTCCTTTCTGTCCAAGCAGCGAGATCAACTGTGAGAGATTAACCAACAGACTACACGGAACACCATTTTGTTGGTTAAGTATTTGCCGCCGGGTGAATTCGGTCGCTGGAAACGTTCTCGGAAACAGTCAATCGCCCACAGAGATACGACGACTGAGGGCAGGCTACCATCTGTCTCGGCCCTTCCCTGAAACACGGAAGCGCCACGCCGCGGCTTATCGGGAATATAGACAATTAGTCGAGTATGGAAGAACACTCAACGTCGAATCGGTTGGCAGTGGACCAGCCAACTCGGGGCGCAGACCGCAATCGGCCCCTTGCTGACCAGGCCGATCCGGGTACGGACGAGATGTTGTTGCCATCACTCAACGACGGCATCACGCTGCTCGACGTCGAGGGAGGCCGCGGCGTCCCGATCCTCCAGTCGCTCGTGCTCGACCATCTCCTCCTACACGACGGGCCCGCCTTCTGGGTTGATGCGAACGGCCACGCGACAACGACAACGTTGGCTCAGATCACACCGAGCCAGCGGTTGCTCGACCGGATCCACGTCGCACGCGGATTTACCGCGTACCAGCACTACGGCGCTGTCGACGATCTCCCGACGACAGTAAACCAGAGCATCCAGAAATCGACCGCTGTCACCGACACATCCGGTCGACAGTCAACGGTACAAAACGAAAACTCGTCTCCACACACCCCGTCGCTCATCGTCGCACCGGCTGTCGACGCCCAGTATCGCAGCGATGACACACTCAGGGAACAGCACGCGGAAACACTCCAAGCGAGAACCCTTGCCCGACTAGCGACGTACGCCGACGGCTACGACATCCCGGTACTCGTGACTCGGAGTACAATCGATGAGTTCACAGCACCGGTCGCGACGGCCGCTAATCATCATCTTGAGTGTGAGCAAACCCGGATGGGGCCGCGACTCGTCGGTGACGAGTTCGAGACACTCGTCTATCCCGTTGATGACGGTGCGTACTACCAGACCACGTTCGCCTACTGGCGACAGCTGCTCGCTACGCGGGCGACACAGGTCGGGCTCGAACCGGCGACACCCCCGTCGTCGACGTCGAGTCCGCCAGGTGTCGGAACAGGCGTGACCACTGACGGCGAGACGACGTCGCTCACCGCAAGTCCGCTCCTCGATGCGTGGACAGCATCTGGGGGGCGCTAACAATGGGACGCACGAACCTGACATATCGGGATGCACTGCGGGCTATCGAAGAGCGCTGGGCGGAGTTCCGTCGGGCACTCCGTCGTCACGACCAACCACGCTTCGACCGGCTGTTCGAGTACGCCCGCGAGCACGCCGACGCGAGCGGGCTGTTGAACCACCAGAACCCGCTGGTGCCGGCGCTGTTCAGTATCGATCTCGAACAGGAGGCCACATTGGAAGACCACGAGGAACGCCTCAAAGCGCTCGAACACCGGCTCGACGAACAGCGCACCGATACACAAGTATCCGATGAAGAAACCAGCGAGGAACCCCAGTGAGTACACTCGCGACGATCGCATTCGACATCGAGACAACGGGGTTTTCGACAACGGACCAGCTGACCGTCGTCGGCTTCGACGCCGAGGTCGGCTCGCGAGTGTTCCTCAATACAGCCGGGAGTGCGTGTGCTTCAGATATCGAAGAACGCGTGAACGACCATCTCACTACGCCAGTGACGCTCTCTGTTCATGACGATGAGGGCGCGCTGTTGGACGCCGTCAAGACGTTCGTCGATACCACGATCGCACAGCGAGATGTCAAACTCGTAGCGTATAATGGGGAAACCTGGAAGGGCGGATTCGATCTGCCATTTCTTCGAACGCGGTTAAGTCATCATGAACGCGAGTGGCCGTTCACCGAGCTGCCGTACATCGACGTGATGGAGGTCTTCTCCTCACGATTCAACACGAGCGAGAACAGCCTCACTGGAGTGTATGACGAGCTCGTGGCTTCCGGCCACGGTACTGTCGATCCATTTGAAGAAAGTAGCGAAGCGGTCAACGCGTGGGAGACTGGTGATTTCGAAGCGGTCGTACTCCACAACGTCGCCGATATACGGCGCACTCGAGCGCTGATGGACGTTGCGGAGCGGTACTGTTCGAAATCAGATTTTTCGATGAAGTCACTTGAACCGGTGATGAGTGGCTGGTAACTTGAAATACTCTAGATTTGATATTTTATCTTCAATCGCTCAGTACAGGGAAATTACATACTACAGCCAGTCTACTCCTTTCCCAATTCTGTTAGGAACGCCTTGCGAGATACAGAGCGTACAGTCAGCGCAGCGGCTTCGTTTCTTTCAGCTACTTTCAGCTGAATCAGCTTCTCAGTGTGGCTGCGAATTCAGCTATAGGCCATACTAACAGGACCTAGCAGCTGGCCATCATCCAAGTGTACTATCCTCTGCTTCACTACAACAAGCCCCGTCTGAAACTGCTGTAATTGTAACGAACCCCGTGTCAATACACTACTGACCAGAGTGCGAAATATGTACCCTGTACTGAGCGATCACTATCTCCCGAAAATTAACCTCGGTTCGCACTACATACACACCATGTAGTCTCTAAACAGCGAGGAAGATTTGACCTCCTCCACGCCCTGAAAGACGTGGAATCCGTCCACCGGATTCGGGCTGTCGATGCCTTTTGGTTCCAACCCGCACTCAAGGGGAACCCGCAAACATACGGGCGAAACTCTCGTTTTCTCCCCTTTATAGGGCTGTGGCGCGGTCAACAACGCCCCATCGGAATCCGTGTCATTGCCGGGTGAACCACCGCAGTTCACCGCCCCTTGTGGTTCGGGTCGGCATCTCACCGATTCCGTACTACTTACTATAACGTACATCACCGTAATAAAATTACGGAGAAAACAAATCCGAGTGTCGCTTGACCTCCGCCTAAAGACAGAGGTATGCGCTTGTATCTCTATCATGGCGGATTTTCTGCGTCATTGAGTCCCTCGAATGTTCCATTGGTGTAGGCGTATCGCCACCGCTGGAGAATCGCTCGTGTCACGAGGCTTGTCTCGGACACAGATATACAGGACGGGTCAACGGGGCGGCTTGGCGCATCGGGAGGTGAATGGAAGTGTCGGCGCGGCGCGTCGGGTTTCGGATGGCAGTCGAACCGAAAATTTCGGTCTCGGGCATCTGTGTAGTGTGCGGCGTAGTTTCCGGTGAGACTCCACCGGACGTCTATCCGGGCGGTTGCCGCCGCTCCGACGCCGTCAGATAGTTCAACCGAAAGTGTTTGTGGATTCAGCGGGTCGTCCAATGACGCGGTCTGGACCAGCGGCTCGAGGTCCGCAAACAGGTCTCGTATTTCCCGTAATGCCCCAGCGTCGATAGGACCAAATACCTCAGACTGCTCGTCTGGCTGAATATGGTGAGCGGGGTCTCCGTCGTCAGTCATACGACGATGGATGTATCGCCATTACCATCGTCATCTGTGTCCGTCCCGGTAAGGTGACCAGTTTGACTCACTTCACCGATCGCGAGTGTTGCCTGTGCGAGCGCGAGGTTGCGTCGCGTCGTTTGCCATTCTGTGAGGAGCGCCCCGTGGTCACCGTCGGCGTCGCGGATATCCAGTTCTCGGGCGAATTCCTCGGGCGAGTCGACACCGTATTCCTCGCGCCACGCCTGTATTTGCGCCTTCATATCAGCGATACCGGACGCGATCTCTTCGGGCGTCCGTTCCGCGAGGATCGACTGGGCGTGTTCGGTGACGATAGCGGTTTCCGACCGTCGGTAGTGCGTCGTCTGACCATCCTGTGACGTCGTTACCTCACCAGCGCTCTCGAGCGTTCGCAGGTGCTTTCGCGCCGTGGTCGGTGAGACGCGGGCACGCTCGGCGATCTGTGCTGCAGACAGCGGATCGTACACACGAGAGATGACTTCGTACACTCGTTCAAAGGGCGTCGTCTCCTCGATCCATTCCTCTTCGACGACATCGTTCACGTCACGGTGTTCAGTGCCGCCATCCGGGCTCATTCGGTGGGGCGGGGACGGCTCCTCGGACATTATGTGCCAACCAACGGGAGAGCGGTATAATAATCTGTGGGGTAGTATATTGATCACCAAATCCAAGAGATGAAGGACTATCCACAGCAGTCTCGCTCTTGTGTAGAGCTGCGGAAAACGATCGATCGCCGATGAGAGTTATGTGTTTGAGGAGCTGTTTGACGGCCGGTCTCGACAGAATTCACTTTGCCGAGAAAGCACACTAACAGCCGCTCTACTGCGTCTTTCCGCGTTTCTACATAAGAGCGAGCAGTCTTAACCAACAAACATCTGTGAAACGGCCGATCTGTTGGTTAACGCGCTACCGGATGTTCAGCTAACAAACTCGGAAACTATTCTGGAAGTAGGGTTAACAGAGCGAATCCGCGAGAGTCCGCTGTTCTTGTCGATACAATCTCCATTTCCCGAAATCCGGAACAGACACGCCCGCGATTATGCGAGATTTCGGTGTATAGAATGGTAGGTGGGTGACTTACGAAATGCCGTTCACAATTGATTTCCTTGACGATGGTCGCGTCCTCGAGTGGGAGGCGACCAACGACGGCGCGACCGCGACCGAACGCGACGACTACACGCCCCGGTTTTACGTCGCAGCACGTGACCCTGA
The DNA here is from genome assembly GCF_002252985.1 of Halorubrum halodurans. Classification (GTDB taxonomy): domain Archaea; phylum Halobacteriota; class Halobacteria; order Halobacteriales; family Haloferacaceae; genus Halorubrum; species Halorubrum halodurans. The sequence goes on from NZ_NHPJ01000114.1 coordinate 54,457, forward strand.
CACCGACATCGATCCCACACAACTTCGTACACAATATGAACGACATCCGGATGTCGTCGCAACCGAGATCGTATCCCTCCGGCCCGGCTTTCGACGGGACGAGGAGGCCGTTCTCGCGGTCGACGTTGCCCACATCGACCGCGTCACCCCACTCGCCCGGCAAGCGCGCCAGCTGTCGGCCTATCCAGTCGGGGATCTTGCCTGCTTCAACGTCGATTTCTCACGGGAGTTTCGCTACTGTCTGGAGACGAATCGCGATCCAACGCCGACGGCGGAACTGTCGACGCTCCGGCTCGGTATTCCTGTAACCGAGACAGGCCAAGACACGTACAGCGAGCTCACAATTTCCGGCGAGACTGTAACCGGGTCAGCAGGAGACATCCTCACCACCGTTCAAGCGGCGATCGAGACACACGACCCAGACATCCTCGTCTGCTCGACGAGCGAGATCGTCCCGACGCTGTACGAGATGGCGACGGCTGCCGGCGTCGACGACTTCTCGCTGAGTCGGTGGCCGGACGTCGACTACCAGCAGCTCGCGAGCCGGTCGACGTACTCGAGCTACGGCCGCGTCGGCCACTCGCCGGCGCGGTACAACGTGCCCGGCCGCGCGATCATCGTCGAGTCAAACACGTTCTTCTACGGGGAGACAAACCTCGACGGCGTCCTCGACCTTGTGTCGCGCTCAAACAAGCCCGTCCAGGAGCTCGCGTGGGCGTCGATCGGGAACGTCCTCACTGCGATCCAGATCTGCGAGGCCCACGACCGCGGTGTCCTCGTCCCGTGGAACTCCTGGCGACACGAGTTCTACAAGCCGATGGGGACGCTCCACGACGCCGACCGTGGCGGCTTCATCTTCGCGCCCGAGGTCGGCCTCCACGAGAACGTCCACGAACTCGACTTCTCCTCATTGTATCCGAATATCATCTGTACGCGAAACGTCTCACCGGACGTCATTCGGTGTGACTGCCACAGCGACCGCGACGACGTCCCCGGCCTCGGGTACTCAATTTGTGACGACCAAGGCTACCTCGTCGACGTCCTCCAGCCGATCATCGACGCTCGCGACGAGATCAAGGCGGCCATCCGTCGCGAGAAGGCTCGGGATGACCCCGACGAGGATCGCCTAGCGGAACTTGAGGGGCGGTCGGGCGCGCTAAAGTGGATCCTGGTCGCCTGCTTTGGCTACCAGGGGTTCAGCAACGCGAAGTTCGGCCGCATTGAGTGCCACGAAGCAATCAACGCGTTCGCTCGTGAGATCCTACTAACGGCGAAACAGCAGCTGGAGGACGGCGGCTGGCGTGTCGTCCACGGCATCGTCGACTCTATCTGGGTGACCCCGGATCCCGACGTCGACGACGAGGGTCGCGAGGACCTCGAGACGCTCGCGACGGCAATCACGGAAGAGGTCGAAATCCGGCTCGAACACGAAGCCCACTACGACTGGGTGGCGTTCGTGCCGCAGCGCGAGAGCGACGCCGGGGCGTTGACGAAGTACTTCGGGAAGGTCGCCGGCGACGACGAGTTCAAGATCAGGGGCATCGAAGCCCGGCAGCGCTCGACCCCGCCGTTCATCGAGGCCGTCCAGCGGGACTGTCTCGACCGGCTCGATGCCACACGGTCACCGGACGCCGTACTCGACTGTCTCCAAGACGCAATCAAGCGGCTCCACGCTGGAACGGTACCGGTCGAGCAGCTCGTCGAACGGAATCGGGTCTCCAAGCCGCTGGAAGGCTACTCACAGAATACCCAAAACGTGGCCGCGTTGAAACGGGCTCGCGAGCAGGACCTCGCTATTCACCCCGGTCAGGACATCGAGTACGTGGTCGTCGACGACGAGAAAAGCTCGCGAGAGCGAGTCGCGTTAGCCCACGAGGAGATAGCGTCGTACGATGCGTCGTACTACGAGACGGAACTCGTCAGAGCTGTCGAGAGTGTGCTGGCACCGCTTGGCTGGGATCGGACGGAGATTCAACAAGAGCTTGCAGGGACACGTGAGCCAGAGCTAACCGATTTCTAGTGACCGATCAGCGAATAGTTTCTAACAGAGAACCACGGTCACACTCCCTCCCCCCGTCATCGATGTGTAAAACCATGAGAGGAGGGAGGGGGGTGACGAGCGGAGAACGGCGAAAACCGGCGATGAGACCACAAACACGAAGCAGGACGCCTCAGCGGTCGAATCTATATTCTCGTAAGCAATGCATATTGTCTGACGAAGTTTTATATATAGTGCGTTATAACCGGACCCGTACTGGAATTAAATGTGAAGGTTAGGAGAAGTGAAACTTCGACTAACCGAACACGGATGGCTCCACCACGCCTCTCGTCTTCATACACGATCTCTCTTGTTTTCAACCGTCTCGTGGTGTCAAACCCGACTTTCATGATTTGCTCCACGTTAGTTCCCCCTTCCACCCCCTTCTGTTTACACATCGATGATGGGGGGTGGGGGTCAAGAGACTTCGTGGCTTGATCTCATTTCCAGTCCGTTAGGAGGATCCGGTGTGGAAGCGGCTGGTTCATGTTCTCTGACTCACCGATCACAGTTCAGGACTCTCTCGAATTCTGTCCCGCTCCTATCTCGACTTTACACATCGAACACGGGGGGTGTGTTCTCCATCGGATGCTCGACCGGACCTCACTCCTCGTGAAATTCTTTCAGTTGAGCATTCACGACTGAACTCAGGAGTTCTCCCTGCTGGGCTATTCCTTCCAGGCGTGTATCATCGACGATCCGGGTCATCATCGCTTCAGGATCGCCCGTGAATGTGAACTCCATATACATCCCGCCACCTCGTCCGCGGCTTTTCCGGGATGTTGAAATCAACCCGTACGTCGAGAGTTCTTTGACATATTTGACGTACGTCTCACGAGTCATCTGATCTGCATCGAGCTCGTTCGTCACCCACTGATAGACTTTGAATCCAACCGGGCTTGGGACGGAGCTTCCCGTCCGGCTCGAGTGATACGCAACGGCTGCAGTTGCGTACAGTGAAATCTTCTTTTGTGTCGTAAGCCCCTCAACGAGCTTCAGCGACCGGTCTTTGTCAATCTCCTCCTGAGATTCTCGGACGTGGTCCTCCGTGACCACTTCATCTCCCCGTTCGTCTGCGAGGTCACCAGCCCCGCGGAACAGGTCGATCGCCTTCCGTGCGTCACCGTGACTTTGTGCAGCGAACGCCGCCACGAGTGGAATCACGTCGTCCTCGAGAGCATGTTGACGGAACGCATCGCGTCGATTTTCGAGAATTTCGCGCAGCTGGTTTGCGTCGTAGTCAGGGAAATAGATGTCACGTGGATTGAATGAACTCTCGGCACGCCCGTCGATATCTTCCATGAATTTTGGATCGTTCGTCAGCGCTGCGACGGACACGCGACCTTCGATTTCGTTCGTGTTGCTCGCACGCGATAGCTGATAGAGAAGCTTCGAGTATGCGGGTTCGTCGTTTTCGCGTCGACCGACCAAGAGATCGATTTCGTCGAGAATGAAGATAACCGAATCGTAGTACTCGTTGATGAGTTCGTACAGACGTCGGTACTTACGCTTCGTCGATACGCCGGTCTCTGGAACTCCGACTTCAGTACCAACGTCCTGGGCGACAGTTTGGACGAGTTCGTAGACGGCCTGATCGAGCGTATTGATTGGTTGGCAGTTGATATCGACAACGCCGAAACGTTCGCCTTTGGATTGACAGAGCTCGATGATCTGTTGCGTGACGGCCCCGATGATGAGTGACTTACCTGTCCCTGCGGGACCGTACAGCAGCATATTCGGTGGTCGATTTCCTTGGAGAGTCGGCTTCAGAAATGAGACGACGGACTCGAGCTGGTCGTCACGGCCGACGATTCGCTCCTCATCGATAATCGTGTCAGGCTCAACGAGGTCCCGGTTGACAAACACCGATGCCTCCCCTTCATCATCGAGCATATCACGGATCGACCGCTGAGCGGTCTCTTCGGTCGATCCCTGATTTTGGCTTGCGTCTCCGGCAGCATCCTCACGGGCGGATTCTAACTGCTGTCCATCCGATGTAGAACTAGTTTCTTCATCAAGGGTGGATTGGTCCGCCCCTTCTTGATCACTACCGGCCATATGCCTGCTGTACGCCGGAGCATTAAAAAGATTAACCTCCGTCGATGTTTATTCGTCCGCTGTATCGAATATTTCGCCTGAATTCGGCGTTTTCCCGGCTCGTTAGTTACAACCGACACCGAAGTACATCCGGTGGGAGACCCCCCGTCATCGATGTGTAACGCAAAATCGGCGGCCCTCATGTGAATTTGCGCATCTGTGATTGGACTTAGTTGTTCCACCCCCATCATCGAAGTGCAAGCCGCACGTCTGACACCCCCCGTCATCGAAGTGTAAACGCAGGGTCGACCATCCCCCCGTCATCGAAGTGAAAATCGGTTCAGTCTCCGACTCTCTTGATGTTCACCGTTCGGATTTCATTTTGCACACAGGGTGTTCCCGCTCGACTTGTTACTCAATTCATCTCTTACACGGAGTCCAGTACGTCTGTGTCATCCCACCGATTGTAGGCTATATTCAATATACAAAACCAGCCTAATAACTCTCTACCGTCGGAATACGGCACATTTACACTTTGCACACGGGGTGTGTGATGAGAACCTATCAGTGGATACACTCGTGATCAGGGGTGTGGTCTGTCTCAAATAGAAAAACCATGCTTCAACTGTGGAACCCTGTTCGACTGTTCGTGCCTGAAAACGGCTCTATCGACTATTAACGGCTTAATCTAATCTCAAATTCTTTCTCGTTCCTACTGTTTTCACTCTGGACGAGGGGTGTGTAGTCACCACTTTTCCAAGTGCACCAAAATCAAATAGCACACGGGGTGTGAGAAATCGATAATCGGATGTATTGACCCCCTCATTCGTCCGGATTGACTGGCCGTTTATATTTGGACGTGACCTTGTCCCCCTCTCTCCACTGCCAGTAGTAGTAGCGGTTGTCGTTAATCTCCTTGATCGTGATCGTGGCCTTCGCCGGGACGTCGTCCGGCAGATCGTCGGGACGTTCTTCGATTTCGCTTTCATCTGAGTCCTCTTCGAGACGGGCCTCGCGAGCTTTGTGCTCAGCTAGCTCTTCAGCGTAGCGGGCAACGTGCTGGAGCTGCTCAGAAGAGGACTCGTTGAGCGTATTGACGAGGTCTGTCGGGAGTTCCGCCGGCGGCGTCGGTGGCTCGTAGGACATCAGCGGTCGCCTCGTGTTAACCAACAAAGACCGTATCGGCATAGATTTGTTGGTTAATAAGATATCGCCCCGTCACGGGCTGAAGAGTATGAATAGCAAACTATTCACAAATAGCAACCCGGGAACGCTGTCGATGTCAAACCAACAGCGATCAATTAAACCTCACCGTGGAGGAGGTCGATAATTCAATTGCTGCTGAGAAAACTCACGAGCATTCTCTTTCTGACTCACGGTAGGAAACGTCGAGATCGAGATCGTCGTACATACGATTGAGCATAGCAAGTGCCGACTGAAACGTCGCATAATGCTCCCGCATGAACGCTAACGTCTCGCGCCGAGAGATGACTGGATATCCTTCGACGTGGTCGGGGTCGAGCACGGAACGCTCGTCGAGGACGACTTGGAGAGGGCCTTCAAACGAGTCCTCCGGTCGACGCTCAAATCCTGTCGGGATTCCAAATCGTTCGAAAAAACGCTGCCAAGCGTCGATGTCCTTCTCAAGGACGGCAAGAAAGAGCGGGTAGTCTCCGGGCTCGCGACCAACCTGATAGCCGCCCTGGGTCCACACGTAGACGGCGTCCACCTGTGTAAAGGCGAAGGGCCAGTCACCGAACTGTGGGAGTACGTACGCCTCTTCGATGGACGGTGGATTCACGGCGGCACTCGTGGCCAGCAGGTCTCGTGCCGCCTTACGGACGCGATCGTCGGTCACGAACAGTCCATCACCATATCGAAGATACCCTGCATCCTCTAGTTGATTGACTGCTTGTCGAACCGTTTCGTAGGGGGTGTGGAGATGTTGGGCTACCGTTCGGATCGAATCTCCAGGATTGACCGCGAGCAACACTCTAACAGCCGTCCCATCAAACGGTTCGTACATCTAATAATTACCAATATTCTGGGAACAGTCAAATAGATTACTACACTTTCGGCTATGCCGTTCTGAACGGCCTATCTTTGAACAGCGAGAGGATCCCACCGTTCACGGCGGGCGTGAATCGCGTCACTTGACTACGCAACCCACAGACTCAACCAGTCCGAATACCAGACGGAATCTATTAGTTCCAAGAAAACGTACAAAGAATTGTGCGAACTGAAATCGATATGGAACGAGGGAGCGATCTCCACGAACGGGTGAAAGACTACGCCCGCGACAATGGCATCCGACATCCTCGTGCCTACGCTGAACTAATCGAGAAAGGATTAGACGCCAGTGACGACGATAACTAAGACGCTTCAAGCAACGTTCGCGCCACCGACTGCGCACAAGCAGTCGAAACTCAACGACCTGCTCGACACGTACCGTGACGGTCTGCAAGAGGCGTTCGACGCCGGGGCGAGTACCATGTCGGCGGTGAGTGACATCGTGACGCCCTACGACCTGCCATATCAGGCCAAAGCCGCTCTCTGCAACTACGTCCCGAAACTCCGCAAGACATACGACGCCAAGGAGGTGGACGACGACCACCCGATACGGCTCACGAACCAAGCCGCGAAGTTTGACCACTCCGACGAACGCGACTACGAGTTCACGTGGTGGGTTCCGCGTCTCGGTCGGGGAACGAACTTCTGGATACCGCTCCGTATCAACCCCGAACAGGAAGACCTCTGGCACGACCTCGTATCTGAGGATGCGAAGGCGGGAGAGATACGGCTTCAACAGCATCGGAAGAACTGGGTACTGCACGTCACCGTCGAGTACCCGGTCGAAGAACCAGCGACGGACGGTGACGCCACACACATCGGCTTAGACATCGGAGAAACCGCCCTCATCACGGGCTGTGCCCTCAAGGGCGGTTCTCCGACTGACCCGTTCGTGAGTAGCGGAAGCAGAGCGAAGCATCTCCGCAAAGAGATGCACACGACCCTGAAACGACTCCAAGAGCGTGACGCATCCGTGTGGCGGATTGACGACCGATTCAGCCACTACCAGAACGCGCTCACCGACATCGTGGAGAAGACGTCTCGGCAAGCCGTTGAGTACGCCACACAGTTCGAGAACCCCGTGTTGGTGATGGAGGACTTGACGTACATCCGTGAGCGTCTCGACTACGGGAAATACATAAATCGTCGCCTTCACTCGTGGGCGTTCGCCCGACTCCAAGGGCGCATCGAGGACAAGGCGACGGAAGAAGGCGTCCCGGTCGAGTACGTGAATCCGGCGTACACCTCGCAGACGTGCCACTCGTGCCACCGAATCGGTCAGCGGGACTCCCAAGCCGAGTTTCGGTGTCCGAACGACGACTGCCACGTTTCAACGTTTCAGGCCGACATCAACGCTTCCGCGAATATCGCACGACGGGTTGACCCGTGGGGAGAGAGCGTCCCGCTTGACAAGGCGGGACGCGATGACTCGCCTCGGGATGGGCGCGGTTGTGACACCGCCACGACTCACCGTGAGAAGAGCGTACCAGCGCAGATGACGCTCACAGCCTACGAAGAGTCGGAACCCTCTGCCAGCGTTCACGAGACGCAGTCTCGTGAACCAACCAGAACCGGAGGTTCTGGTGACGACGACTGACTGGTATTCCCCATGCGTGGGAAGCCTCGCCGTTTACCGCGAGGAGGATGTCACGCAATCCGTCTGACTGACTCAAGTCCCGAGACACCAGCCAGTCTGTCTCTGACTTCCTCCTCGCCAATCGCCGTAGCCCACCGGACCGTAATTTCGACGGTAATGAGTGTTGCCGACAGCTGTGGCTCGATACTATCCAGTTCGTCAATCGTGACGTCATCGATAGTTTCGGGCCGCGAGAGACGCTTCTCAGCGTCAGTGACGAGGTCCCCATCCGTGCCGCAGGGGATTCGAATCGTCACGACTGCAATTGTCGTCGATTCTGGGTCGGTGGTATTGGATACTGCCATACTATCATCTCCGTTGAGACGCGTCTCACGGGCCAGATGTTCGACAACTGTACTCCGAGTGCGCGAGGGACGATTCGAACGCCCGTCTCAGTCGTGGCACGACCGCGTGTTTCCGAACTCCACCACTCGCGCATCCTCAAAGAAAAGATACAGACAGGGCTAGGTCGGCTCGAACGCCTCGATCTCATCGATGATCTGCTTCGGATCCTCGGCGTGTTCGATGAACGAGAGGACGTTCTCCGACCATCCCGAGATGTTGTAGACGTTCTCGTAGCCTTCTGGCGTCACCAGGTCGCCGTAGGCCGCGAGGTCGACGAGATACAGCGTGGTGTCAGCAGACACCTCGTCCCGATACGCATCGAACGCGTCTTTGACCGTCTGGGAATCGCGGGCCGTGAACGGCGTGTTGTCCCAGATCTGCATATCGGTGAAGACGACGATGCGTTCGACGGGCTCACCTCGCTCGCGGAGGTAATCGATTGCCTTCCAGCCGTTCGTCGAGTTCCCGATGTCTTTGTCGATCGCCAACACCGCCGCTTGGCGCTGCAGGACTGGCGTGTCGACGTGCATCGGAACGGTCTGGAAGTCGTCGCCGAACCCGCCGATGTCAGCACCCTGGTCGGCCAGGATCGCACCGAACAACGCACCGATCTCCTTCAGTCGGAGCGTGCTGTTCGCGGACAGCGGCTGATCCATCGACCCCGACAGGTCGACCGCGACAAAGGTATCGCCGAATCCGCCAGGCACCGTCTCGACCGCGACATCAATTGCGTCTTCGAGCCACTGCTCGACCGTCGGTGCCTGGACAGCCGCGTCTTGCAGCGCGGTGTAGGCCTGGTAGTACCGGAACGGGTACAGCGGCGCGTGCCGGACTGCCTCCAGGTCGAGGTGATCCACGACGGTGTCCTCCGGCACGCCGGCTTCGAGCATGTTCCGGAGGTTCCGGATCGACGCGAAGATGGGCAGCGTGTACTCGTCGTCCTCGATGAGCAGTTCCCAGGCGGCTTGGGTGTTGCCGCGCTCGGAGATAACCGTCTCCCACGTGTTCGGCGCCGGCAACGGGTCGACGTCGGGATAATCGTCGAGGCCACCACGCATGAACCGCTCGAAGAGCGCTTCCTGCTCAGCGTCGACGGGCGTGGGGTGGACGCGGTTGAAGACGTCGTGCAGCGTCACCTCGCGCCGCGACAGCTCGTACTTGCCCAGCGTGTAGGCGTCGGCCATCTCCACCAGCGCATCCTCGATCCCGCGTCGAAGCGGCCACGGGGCAGTCCCGCCGAACAGCTGGTCGTGGACAGCGAGGGCGGTCGCCGTCTCGTCCATCCGCTGGATGATCGCTGGTGCCCATTCGCGGATGAGCGACTCAGGGGAGTCGTCCTTGAACCGGTCGTCGTTGGCTGCCAGCACGAGCAGGACCTGGGGGATGTCCCGCAGGTAGAGTTCCTGACGCGCGTACGCAGCGAGCTTCAGGACGAACTCCGGGTCCTCGTTTGCGGCGGCATCGAACTGGCGAACGACAGCAGCGAGCTGTTCGTCATCGGTCTCGTAGAACGAGCCCTCCAGCAGCTGGTTGATCGTGCGCTTGTACAGTGCGAGTCGGGGGTCGGCAGGCTCGAACGCTTCCCCACCTTCGTAGTTGGTGGTCCGCGTTGCCTCCGCGACCGTTTGCTTTGGCGTGTTGAATTCCATACTCTCACCCGGAGCCGCAACAGGCGACTCCGATCGCGGCTGCCCACACGCTCTGTGAGCAACGAGTCTCGGGAGCAAAACGTCCCGAACCAGCCTCGCATCGCTCGGCTGGACGTTCCCGGCACGATTCGAACGTGCGACACCCGGCTTCGAAGGCCGGTGCTCTGTCCTAACTGAGCTACGGGAACACGAGTGGCCGGACAATTTCTGGAGCGAACGACGGGATTCGAACCCGTAATGTGCCATCGACGTAGCGCTCCAGATCGACGGCCACTGGCGACACGGCGACCGGAAAACTGTCAGAGCGGAACCGGTGTCGAGCGTCCTCTCGTACGCTTTTTGTCCGGGATGTTCTCGATGGACTGTGCCACCGACAGGATTTGAACCTGCGAGTACCTGGCGAAGCAACGCTCCGACTCGACGGTCGCCACGTGCGGTCGGGCAACCGGTGGTGCGACGGGCTATGACTCCCGTTGGTGTGCTTTGCGGGCGAAGAAACGCACCACCTGGACGACCACACGCTTGGGGAAAGCCGACCGTGACAGCGTCACGGATCCGTGGCTGCCCGCTATGTCAGCCACGGAAAAACGCTGTCAGGGCCAGCCTCCCCAAGTGCTCCCGAGGGGAATCGAACCCCTGGCCTCCACCTTGAAAGGGTGGCGTCTCTCGCCAACGGAGACTCCGGGAGCGCAGTAGGGACGAAATCAAGCGCTGAGGTGCGGCGGACACCCACGGATTATCGCAGGCGTTCGAAACCCTCGAGTTGCCCGTGCGTGAACGTCACTTGATACGTGACGAGTGTATCGAGATTCTCGAAGGAGTGTTTGAGCTTGAAACGGCCGTGGTAGTCGTCTCGTTCGATCCAGCCGTCGTGGACTCGGTTCCGACAGCCGGCCATGTAGAGGAGATCTTCCTCGTCGACGTCGTCACGGCTCGCGTATGGCCGGTCTTCCGGCGGGACCGCTTCGGTGTGCCACTCCTCTTCGAGGAGCCGACCGTCCGCCGTAATCCGAAATGTGGTCATAGTCGGTCGATCGATGCCTTTCGTTTGCCAGTCGACGTCCTCGGCAGGAGCAAGCCCGTCGGGGTACTCCGGTAGATGGACGCCGTCGTAGAGTTCAACTGTATCGAATAGTCCCATTGTTGTCCTCCATTGCGGGACCAGGAGTCGAACCTGGACCTCGGGGATATGAGCCCCGTGGACTGCCATTACCCTATCCCGCAGCACCACAATTCGGAACCCACTCATGGGCATCTCTCAGTTCTCCACAGCTGTCCGTCCCTCAGTCTCGTCGGCTGGAAGTGAGAGGTCTCGGACTGTTGGAGAATGCTCCAGCCCGGATTCGAACCGGGGGCTCGGCCGTGAGAGGGCCGTGAGTTTGGCCGCTACTCCACTGGAGCGGGTTGGCCTCGTCTGGAACGGATCGTCCGCCAGTGGATGGATGGCGGTCACCTCGTTCCGTGGAAGTATGCGCCGTCCTCGGTGACGCAGATTTTCACGCTTCCAATCGTGTCGATGGACGTTGTTTCACCGAGCGGGACGTGACGGAACGCTTCCTCCTCGCAGGTAGGGCAGACATTCGTTGTCATGACGCCGCGACCCGGATTCGAACCGGGAGACCGATAGCAGACGGCCACGGCATAGCAGGCCGCTGGGTTCCCCAATACCCAGTCACGGCACAGTGAGCCGACGAGGATTCGAACCTCGGTCCTGTGCGCCCAAGGCACAGATCGTCGTCCGCTGGACCATCGGCTCACGGGACTGCCGAGCGTTCGGCAGCTGATTATCTATCTGTACGATTTTCCAACTGCGCAACCGCGACCGAGTAGTCGTGGTTGCGCGTCTCATTGCGGGGGCGTATTTCGGGTGTTCCCGGGAATACCACACCGGCTCATGTAGGTTGCAGACCCTGCTGGGCCCAGCATCGTCGGAACGATCCAGCTGACCGCACCAACGGGCTGCCTACCTCGATGGGTATCCCCACGTGGCCACGCCACGCATCCACGCCGACGCCGGGATTTGAACCCGGATCACGGCCGTGACAGGACCGTATGCTCGCCGGATTACACCACGTCGGCATGTCGCCCCGGCCGGAATCGAACCGGCGACCTCCGGATTCAAAGTCCGGCGTCCCTCGCCAGCGGAGACTCCGGGGCTCGACGTAGCCGCAGCTCTCGCTGCGGGGCTGTTGGCTAACGACTTCCGTACGCTCAGCGCGGACGAAGTCCGCTCGCTCCTGTATCGAACGAACGGAAACCAATCAGCCGCGAGCCTGGCACCCCGCACTCGCATCAGGCTGTGTCCTGAGCGAGTACTGGGCACAGGCAGGCGGCAATCCCGTGTTCCCCGACCCGTGACGGGTAGTCCGTATGGGGGCCGAGTTATGCGGGTGAGAGTGTCCGGACGTCGCCGGATTGCGTCGAACTCTCGTATTCGAAGTCGACGTGGATCCGGCGGTTTGCGCCCGGGTTCTTCGCACGCTGATCTTGTAGGCACTCGCCGAACACGGGACCCGCGGCTAAGTGAGAACGAGCACGCCGCGGGGTGAGGCGAGTGATGATCATCGTGTTGAACTCTCTCGGTTTGAGGGGTGTATCGGACGTCAACCTGGAATGTCGTGGCAATTGTATTAAAATTAGTTAGGGTGTGTTACCCACAGACACGCCAGTCACACTCCAAGATGCGGTTGCACACGACGTTTAATGTCCTAGCATTGGCTGTCGTCGATAGCCGGACGCTGGCCGGTGTTCTCGGTTGGACCCACAGAAACTATTTACACCAACCTGCTCTCTGTGGCGATAGATGAGTGGCCGATCGCCGGTCCGGTGCTAGCCGGGAGCCCAGTCACACGGCGTGACTGACGGTTCTCGGTTAGATACCAATGACCGAGAATACCGACTCAAACGAATCCCAGAAGCCAGGGAGTGCAAACAGCGGGTGTTCCAACCACACCGAACAGCGATCATCCACTGGATGCCAGGGTAGTGGTGCTTCCCCGCCGTGCGATGCGTGTGACACCACCCAGTACGACAAACTCCACGAAGTCTCTCTTGGTGAGCGGGCGCATGATGTGTGTGGAGATTGCCTCCAGCTCCTCGTTGACGACGTCGAGGAGTACCACTGGTGGGACCGCCTGACTGAAGCGCACTACAATCGCGCTGCGGAGTTTCTCCGCTCCCTCGATGCAGTCTGGTGTGTCAAAGATCAGGCCTACGCTGGCGGGGAACTGTGGGTCCACACGCCCTATTGTGACGCTGCCGTCGTCAGAGATGTGTGTGACCACTTTGGGTTCCAGATTCGCTGGTTTAGCGTTGTATTCCCCGTTGACGATGGCTTCGAATGCGTCTCAGAGCACGGCCCCTGTGTCGAAATCAACCTCACATTCACGACCCACCGTTCGGATCCACTCCCGCTTGAATACGACATTCAGAATGACGTCACTTACCACGAGATCGAGTGGCTTGATGAGTATCGGCGCCTGTTCACGTCGCCTCCCGAGTAGTTCGGACTCGCAGATCGAATTGCCTCTCCAAAATACGGTTGCACAACCGTCCCACTATTTGACGACTCGATCTGAGCGCCAAGAATCTGTATTCCACTCTCACCGATATGGTTATGAATACATCAGAGAGATTGGAATTTGTGAGAGGGGGCGGAGCTACGGGTTATCGACTGTTTGCGGGATCGGTCCTGCACGGTTGACGAGTTAGCCGATGCAATGATAAACGCAAATCGTGCGAGACTTTATCCGTCGGCAGAGCCAAGATTTGCCTGACCAATGAGTCTGGACGACGCGGTTGAGGAGGCTCTCGCAACATACGGGATGTCGCGGAGCGAAGAGGCCGAAGAAACCGGCCGCACGGTCGCGACGCTCCAAGACTAGCGCACGCCGCTTACTCGAGAGTCCGAATTTTCTCTGCGAACTCCGCTTTGGATAGCCCAGGGGTTTCCATTAGTTCGGGGTTATCGGTGCGCTCAACCGCCTCTTCGACGAATTCGATCCAGAGCTCCTCATGCGCTGATGCGTAGACTGTTTTCGCTTCTGCGGGATACATATCCAGCTCGTATGCCGTCAGGTCGATCTGGACCTCGTGTTTCCGCTCAAGCGTTGTCGCTCCGAAGTCAGAGAGATGCTTGAGGAGCACATTCTTCCGACGAACCGTCAAGAGACGCTTTGACTCGTTAATATACTCGTTTACCCACTCCCGCCAGTCGTATGTCTCTGAGTCGATTTCCACGGAGGTCTCTGGCATCGAGAAATCGGGAGCAATCCGACGGAGGTAGAACTGAATCAGGGCAACAGCAGTCCGATGGTTCGCATTCGGAAGCGCGTGTTTGAGAATGAGATTTGAGGCGAGACGGCCTGCAACATCAGTCGCGTTGCCCTCCCACGACACCCGGTTGAGCGCGTCTGGGAGTGCATCGATGTCGATGTTCTTGTACGCTTCAACGGGAACTCCTTCTTCTTCCTCGTTCTGGGCTATGAGTGCTTGATAGATCTCGAGGAGCCGAGCAACGATGGTACCGTTATCAGCACCCATCTCTGAGAGTGCCTCGCCAAGATCGAATTCGAGATCCCCGACGTCCCCACCACCGACGCGAGACGTATAGATACCGAAGAACTCGCTGTCAAGATCGTACTTGCGAACCTTCACCGCCACGTCATCGTCGTACTCGACAATCCTGGCAACGATCTCTGATGGAGCCTCGTGGACAAAATCAAGAGAGAACTGATTGTCGCCCGGATGGTGATAATAGACGTGACCCATCTACCTGATTCGCTGTGCTTGGGGGAGCATCTTAATTCACGCTACCTTTCGGACCGATCTGGCATCGGGGTTCCATCGAATCGAGTCTCTCCCAGTCGACGTTGATTCGGAGATGATACTCACTGTCGTAGCTTCCCTGTTCGGATCGCATTGGGTCGAGGAGCGGACACTCGCTCGTGAATGACTTGAGGTGCGTCTCACGCGCCGAGAGGTCAATGCCGAGCTGGTCGGCGATAGACGATCCGCTTGGTCGCAGCGCCGTTGTCGGGTCGCTGGAGGCACTCAAGACCGTCGCCCACGAATAGTCTCGATCCTCCGCGACGACTATCGCCTGTACGAGTTCTCGGATACCACCACAGAGTTCGAGATGGTCGGTACAGTCAACCGTCGTCTTTTCCACATCTGCGACGTTCACCGCGGTGTCCTCGATGAGCCTCGACTCGTAGCCGATGAATTTGATCTTGAGCGGAGCGGCTACGTCCGTGAAGTCGGTCAGTCAGGCTAACCTCCAGGAATAACGGCAGACTATCGCTCCCTATTCTCTGACAACCACTCCTAATCTGGACGGGGCGCGTTCTCGTACTTGACTATCTTCTCGGGCTTATCGGCGATGGTGTCGTAGATCTGCTGAAGTGTCTCCTCCGCGGCGAGCAGATTGTGCGTCTCCAAGAACTCGCGGCCGTCTTCGGTGAGGCCGTAGAACTTCCAGGGATACCCCTGCCGGCGCTGGTCGTCGTCCAAAGCGACCTCCGTGACGATGCCGGCGTCGATCAGCTTCTGGATGTGCTTGTAGACGGTCGCATCGCTCACACTGGGATTGAGCTCCTCGAGTTCGTACATCGATGGGAGCTGTTGGGGGTGAGCGAGAATATCGCTGATAAGCGAAAACCGTGTCTGCTGTGTAATGAAGTGGATGACTTCCCGTGGTGTCGTGTCGTCACCGACACCCGAACCAGCCTCCATAACGATGTATTCGACCGGGCGTAGTAAAGTAGTTTACCCGAGAGTAAACTACCGAGCCGACTCACTATGATGAGTGTACCGCCAAGCGAGTAGGACAGGATAATTCACTGGTCCTCACGCTCTTCCCACTCCGGACGTGGTGTCGGGGACGGGAGTTCGTCAACCTTAGTTCGAAGTTCGTCCTCTGTCGTCCACGGGAAGCACCGTTCGTGAAGTTCGAATTTGCGGAACTTGTTGAGATGGACCCAACTGTACGTTGCCGGCTCTTCGTCCTCATCCGCCCGGTCGTCGATCACATCCCACACCTCTTGTTCGTCGATGTCGAGACCGCTTTCTTGGGCGCGATCAACGAGCGACTCGACTTTTGCTTGGACGTCATCCTCCGACAAATCGTCTGCGAACGCAATCTCGAGGGCGGCCTGAACGACGTGCTGTGTCGAGTCAAGGTTCTCGTCAGTCACCCACGCGTAATCCCGTGGGAACACGTACGACTTGTCGAAATACGGCGGGTCATCGATCTCGCCTAATTCAGGCGCCTCCCCACCACTCTCCTTCTCGAAGACCCCAACGATGTAGTCGCTGTACGTCGCGAGCAACGAAAACATGATATCGAACGTATTGAGGCGGTCAGTCGGAAGTTCGAGGAGATCACCCATGATGAACGGATAGGCACCGAGCTGCTTCGTGAGTTCGTTCTGGACGGCGCGAAGCCGGCGGATATAGGGATCGCGATAGCTCCCCAAGATGAAATACGATGTCCGCTGACTCCAGAGATACGGCAATTCACGCTGAGTGAACCGCCAGATTTCCCGTTTCTCTGCAGGCTCAAGTTCGATGCCCCCGACGGCCTCGTGAACGACAGTCATAATCTCCCCAGCGTCCGGCGGCGGGCTTGGGTCGGTCATTAACTGCCGATTCAAACCACACCACCTTATCCCTTCTGAATCACTTTGGTTTTTTCTGGATTAACCAACTTGGGCGACCCTAACTGTTATAGCGCCCTACCTCGTACCAGCACGTATGAGCGAAACCGACACTGGCGCGGCCGATGCAGGGCCGTTCGCGGAACAGCAGCGGCTGTTCAAGCTGCTGTCCCAGGATACGCGCCATCTCATCATTCAGGAGTTGCTGGGCCACCCCACCCATCTGATGTCGCTCGCCGAACTCGAGTATATGACTGGGAAGAGCCAAGCGGCCATCAAAGACCAGCTGGAGACGTTGATCGACGCCGGGCTCCTGGCACGCTACACGTACGAACCAAGCGAGGGGAAACGTGATCTCCCTGCCCAGTTCTACGGGTTCACAGAGCGGGGCGTCGAGGTCCTCCACGACTACAAGTATCTCCGTGGGCTTCCGGTCGCACGTGCCCTCTACGAAAACACGCGCAAGACCGAGAAAATCGAGCGCCACGAATCGGCCCCTCGCCCGGAGCTTCCNNACGAGCCCGATCTCGACGCCGCCGATGGTGGCACAAACTCGTAGTTCGTCGTCGAACAGCACCGTTCTCGACGCTGCAGAGAAGGTACGCGGACTTCGTACCTTGTTGACATCCTCCAACCCCTTCAGAGGTTGGATTCCTCCGGTGGGGATGTTGGCTACGCCGCACCCACGGAGGCAAGTTTCCCCTCGCGGGTACTCCGGTTTGTGCGCTCCTCGTTGGGACGTGCCCTCTCGGGAGAGTATGGTATCTCCGACCAGTTGTGGTCGTCCCACTTGAGGCGCACGGGCCGTGCCATCGACCCGACTGCGTGTTCGCCAGCCTGTCGTTCCAGGAACGTCTGCGAAGCATCGAGATCGGCGTGTCCCTCGTAGCCACACGGACACCGGAATACGTCGCCGTCTCGCTCTGTATCGTCGCGTTCACCACACACCGGACATTCCGCCGTCGTGTACGCTTCTGAGCGGACTTCGACTGTGATGCCGTACTCCTCAGCAGTTGTCGCAAGCCGGTCGATGAACGACCGGTACGCCCAGAACTGGTGCGTCTTCTCGTTCACCTCTGCCGACCAATGTTCCGACAGCACGTCAGTGAGGTCGCCAACGTACACCGTGGCAACACCCTCGCCGTAAAGTCGTTCGATCAGGTCGCGGACGAGCGCATCCTGTGCGTGGTCGCGTCGGCGTGTCCGCGTGCGGTACAGCCGTCGAATCCGTCGGCTACCGTACCGACCCTCACGGAGTTTGGACTGTAAGCGGGCGATCTCCTCGGTGGTTTCGCGGAAGCGGGCGAACAGGTCGCGTCCCTCGTAGAGGTACTGCTGGCCGGTCGTGGTTGTACAGGCGACGAGGTTGTTCGCGCCGACATCCAAGGCAGCCGATTCCTCGGCTAGTGGTGAATCCCGTCGAGAATCAGGTACGGTGACGGGTTGAATGGCCCTGTACGTGTCTTCGACCTCGTCGTAGTACAGTTCCAACCGACCCTGCTCGCCGTCCCATTTTGGGTCGCCAGTGACTTCGAGGCGCAGACGGTCGTGGTAGCCAAGCCCGTACTCCTCTTTCAGGCCTTGGCCGACAGGGACTTCGAGCCGGCTCCGCTCGCCGGTTTCGAGGGTGTACTGGTCGTTGCGGATGTACGTTCGCAACTCCCGCCCCTCGTCCTCGTTACCCCAGTAGCCGGGCGGAGCGGTGTCCTCGTCGTCCTCTCGGGAAGCGAAGAACGACCGCCACGCTTCGCTGTTCTTGCGGATGACTTGTTGGGCAGTAGCGGAGCCGAGGACACCGACGTACTGTTTGCGGTAGTCGGCAGTATCCCATACGGAGTCGCCGTCGAAGAAGTTCTGGCGCCGTTCGTAGTTCAGTTCGTTCCAGAGGCTGGCGGAGGCGTCCAACAGCTCGCGGAGCAGCTCCTCATCCTGCTCGGAGAGCGGTCGCACCGCGAACGTATTGGTTCGCCTCACGACAACAGACATTTGTTCCTGAATGTCTAAATGTCTTTTGGACACAAACGATGCGACCGAACATCGACATCTCGTACACGCTGAACGGGCGCGTGAAAGACTACGCCGAACAGCAAGACGTGACCCTCGAAGAAGCCTATCAGGAGATTATCGAAGCCGGTCTAGAGGCGGTAGAACATCCAGACGAGTCGTAGCGCGTGGACTGATGGGCTATGTTGTCGCTTACACCCTCCCCTGAAGGACTGTCTCTTACTCATAAGTCTGGGAGTCTCTAGAGAAGCCTCTCGTCCGCTCTCGACAGCGATCTGTGACTGGACGAGACACACGCGGGAGACGAAATGCGATCGACTCCTAATCACGGTGGTGTTCAAATTGCCCCGAGTTCACAACAGGAATCTGTTCTAAACCTGGTAAAGCCGCCGAATACGGGCCATCAATCGTTTCTTGTTACTGGGACAGTCTCTGCTAGCAATCGATTTGTGGGTATGAGACAGCCCTGAAGGAGTGGGCTTCCGCTTGCTACGTGTCAGAACTCCGTGGGCTCCAGCATGGCTGGCTCGACGTTGATCCGGAGGCGATACGTACTGTCGGTCGACCCGGTGTCGGGCCGCGTCGGGTCCAGTGGGGAATAGCCACTCGTGAACGACGCGACGAGTTCCTCACGCGCCGGGAGATTAATGCCGAGTTGGTCGGCGAGATAGACGATCCGCTTGGTC
>NZ_NHPJ01000110.1 GCF_002252985.1 Halorubrum halodurans
GTCATTAGGGGGGGAAGGGAGCGTGTGACTCTTCCCTTCCATTTACAGGTTGAGTTTCACTTGTGTTAAACATTCTGTGGGAATGTGCGATAATGCCCCATACGCGGGCCTCAGCGACCAACGGTCTCAGATGAAAGACAGAGTTGTCGATCTAAATGCTGGGATTTATCCTACGAGTAAAACTAAATTGGATGTCCCCCAGCGGAGGTCCCCAAAATGGTTGCCTACCACGAGGCCTCCGCATGGGGGACAGTATCCTGATACTGCGTAACAGGGGATATAGTTAGCGAAAATAGTACCTACCCAAAACGGTAGTTGAAGTCATCGCTCAATTCTTTGAGAGAAATCGGGTCCGGGGCACACCGCTTGCCTACCACGATTCAACCCGAACCCGATGTGGGCTGACGAACTTAGTGTCAACCAAACCCAATTGGGGGGCCTACCCAACCAGAGTAAGAATCCCCCGTGTGGTTTTAACCAGCGAGAAGTGATAAGAGCAACGGAGCGGCGCGCATGAGACGCCTGACCGAGTGGTTAGGGGAAGCAGTTGCCGTGTCCTGAGTGATATTCCTGAGTAACCTGTCTGATTCTGGGAGGGTAGTATATAAACACCCGACCCCCTATATAAATGGTCGTCTATTACTATTAGTGAGAGCAAAGGGAGTCTGGTATAGGACCCGATCGACTCCCTGTTCTCGGATTTTCTTTTGACTCCGAGTTCGGAGAGCGGTCTTCCAGCCTCGTTTCCTCTTTTTCTGGTTGGGTAGTCGCGTTCTCGCAGAACTCGGATTTTTCTGGATAGATCGGGTCCGTGGTTGGGTTACGGTTCGGGCGATCTCGTTCTCCTTTTTCGGATTCCACATACAATGGCCTCAAAGGAAGTAACTGGTAAGACAGAACAAGAACTGCGGGAACTGCGCCGAGAGTTTGAGCAGTCTACCCGAGGCCAGCTTTACGACTTCGAGGAGAGCTTCTGTCTTTCCAAGATTCCTCGCCAGCCGAAGGAGTACGATGGACCGACTCGATACTGCTATTCACGAAATTTAGTACACGGTAAGAATCGCTGTAAGTTCCACGGTGGCATGGCTACCGGGAACACCGACAATCTGGACCCTTTAGCAAATATGAAGCACGGAATGAACGCAAAGCGTGAGAATCTGGTCAAGGATTTCTCGGACGCCGATCGACAACTCTACGAGTGGATCGTGGAGGAGTGGCCGGTGGCTTACGACGTGAATCTTGACGACGACCCGCTTGCGGCTTACGAGTTTCACGCGCTCGCTGTCGAGATCGTCCGTGCGGAGCGGGCAGAGGGCTTCCTGATTCGGGAGGGCGAAGACAATCAGAAGAAGGTCTTTGGCCCGGATGGGTCTGTCCACTTCGAAGACGTTCCGCACTATCTCGCGGATATGCTTCAGAGACAGCGGAAGCTGATCATGCGGATGGAGGATAATCTGGGGATTTCCCGGAAGAAGCGGCTCAAGAACGAGCAGGCACAGGACGCGACGGACGTGATGAAGTCGTTTGCCGAGGTCGGGGCTTCTCTCATTGCCGACGCCGACACGGAATACGATCCCGGCGCGTGGGATCCGGACGATCTGGATGCGGCTTGAGTCGTTCTCGGCAGGATATTGGTTGGCTCCAGAGATGGAGGTTACCACATACGGCGGGAAGCGTGCTATCATTCAGGATGACGTGTACGACGAACTGGTGGGGGAGACCGGCAACGCGAGTCCGGTCGCTTTCGTCGGCGGTCGTCGCTACCCGCTGTACCCGGATGGGTGGATTACGCACAACGTAGTCGCCCTTCCGGAAGACCGATCTTCTGCTCACGGACAGGACGCGTTACTCATTTCGAAAGGGAACGGCCGAGAGGTGTTTTCCCTGTGAGTAGCGCGGCTATTTTTCTCGTCGACGCGTTCCCGCAGGCTTCGTTCTGCCGAGGCAGAGCCGAGGCCCCAGCCGGGGACTCGGGAGAGTGCGGGGACCGCTGATGGCGACGACTTCCTCAGCGGGTCCACGGGACGGCCTGAAGAAACCGGCCGACATTGAGGTATTCCGGGTCACTCCGGAAGATGAGAGCTATATGGCCGATCACGAGCGTCCTGTGGTGGTCGTGATGTGGCACGGAAACGGCTACGAGCGCGACGACTGCTGGATTCAGATTGACCAGGAAGCCGCGTGCGATCTCGATTCTTGGCAGTAATAGAGAAAATCCGAGACTAATACATGAATCAGGACGTTCTTAGAGACTTTGCCGACCAACTCGGCGTCGAGGAAGACGTTATCGAGGATCGTTGGCAGGGGCGTCCTGATCGGCTGGCGGAGGACATTTTCCAGATTCAGGACATGGATTCCGGCCTGATCCGAGATTTGGAGCTGTTCGACACCCAGAGGAAGGCCATTCACGCCTATTTCTACGGGGACGCCGACACGATTAACAACTACAAGGGCCGGCGTATCGGCTATTCGTTCGTTTACGTGGTCGCCTTCCTGCTGGAAGGGATGTTGGTGCCGAACTCGGTCTATCCTATCGTTTCTCGGAAGTTCGAGCAGGCCACCAACCGAATCAACGACATTCAGAAGCTGATCGACAACGCGAAAGTCGAGATTCCGACCGATAAGGACAATCGGGACGAAATTATCCTCTGGAACGGCTCCAAGTACAAGGCGTATTCCGGCGATCCCGACGCCTCTCGGGGAGACGACTCCGCAAGAGCCGTTCTCCTTGATGAAATGGCCTTCATTGAGAACCAAGAGAAAGTCTCGCGGGCGTTTGGTGCGTTCCTCGCGCTCGGGAAGGGCCGTAAGATGGTCCAAGTTTCGACGCCGAACGTCGAGAACGACCTATTCATGTCTACCCACAGACGCGGGTCGCCGAATGGGTACGACGAAGACGGCAATCGGATTGGCGTTATCTCGATCGAACAGCCGTCGTTCTGGAACGCCGAGGAGATCGACGTTCACACCCCGCTGACGCAACAGGAGACGCGGCCGGTGCGGCCGGACATGAACATCGAGCGGATCGAGGAGGAGAGAGCGGCCGATCCCGAGGGTTTCGGACAAGAGTATCTCTGTCGTCCGATTGTGGACGAGTATCGGTTCTTTTCGGTCGAATCTATTGAGGGGGCGATGGAGCGCGGCGAGAAGGCGTCGTTCCTCACCGGCCTCAACGTCCCGAATAGGGCGGATCTTCGTGTTCTCGGGGTGGACATTGGCATCAGCCACGACGACACGGTGATTCAGGTGTTCGATCACATTGACGATCGACGTCTTCACCGCTACTCGGAGGTAGTGACCGACGATCTGCTTGGAGACCACGGCTTCCAGAATCCGGATCGGGCGAACGCGGAGCAGGTGGTGGCTCGGATAGCCTACGTGTTCCGGCAGATGGACGCGGATCTGGTCGTTCTAGACCGGACGGGTCCGGGGGAGACGTTCGATCGACAGTTGACGGCCAAGCTCGGCCGGGCGGTGGTCGGCTTCAACTTCTCTGACAAGCGGAAGGTCGAGGAGATGATGGGGGACATGAACAGCGCCCTGCGGAACGGGCGTGTCTCTCTGATTCCGGATGACCGCTTGAAAGACGAATTATCGTCTATCATCAAGGAGAAGAAGGAGGATTGGTCCGTTCCCAAGTTTTCTGGGAAGGACAACTCCGAGACGGGGAAGGACGACACGGCTATGGCGGCTGTGTTAGGGGCCTTCCCGCCTGGTTATGCGGTCGCGCCGGGACGGAACGCTGATCAGCGTTCGACAGCGGCTCCAGAACCCGCTGAAAGCGGTGGAGGGTCGGAGCCACCGCGACCGGACCCAAAACAGGCCGCCGCGAAGCCGGCGTCCGGGGCGTGCGGTGCGGCTCGGGTACGACAACGAGGCGGTGGGTACAGACGCGGTTCTAACTACAGCTCGCGCCACTCTCGGCGCTAAATCTATTCTACATGGGCGACATTCAGGACGAAATACTACAAAAGGCCAGTAATGGCACTCTGCCGGGACAAGAGTATCCTGGACAGTTCGCGCTCGATTCGCCCAAAGCGGTTGTCAGGCGGGCTTCGGGGCAGGGAGGGAAGCCCCGTGAATCCGAGGCCCCGGAAGCGAAGATAGCGGAGTACCGCCTTATCGCCGATACCGATCCCCACGTTGGGGAGGCCATTGATACGCTGGTCGATTACCTCGTTGGTTCGGGCTACAACATAGCACCCGCGAACATCGTGGGGACCGACGAGGAACAGACACCGGAAGACGTTGCTCCGATGAAGCAGTTGGTGGAGTCGTCGGACTTTGAAGAGGTCTTGTTTCAATGGGTATGGCACGCTCTGGTTGACGGAACGGGGTTCTTGGAGATTGTCGTCGAGGACGACGTGTTCAAGCCAAAGGTTCTGCCGACCGAGCTGATGGAGATTCAGGCCGACAAGTTCGGGAACCCGGTTGAGTATATCCTTGAACCTCCGACCGGCAACGAGATCAAGTTCAAGCCATACGATCTCGCGGTACTCTCGTTCCACAAGCACCCTGGCGAGGACTTCGGAAGGAGTCTGATCGAGCGGTGTGAGGAGCAGGCGGATATGCTCCGGGACATGGAAATCGACATGGCCCGGTTTATTGCGACCAAGGCCTATCCGCCCGTGATTTGGAAGCTCGGGTCGGACGAACGCCCGTGGACGCAGGATCAGATTGACGGCTGGCTCGATACGGTTTCGGAGATCGAGCCGGAGTCCATGCTGGCGGTCGGCCACGACGTTGACCACGATATTGTGGGCGTTACCAGCACGTCGTCTACCAGCGGCGCTATGCGGCTGGAACCTGTCTTCCACCACCTACTTCGTCGTATCTTCACGGCTCTCGGCCTTCCTGCCTTCCTGGGCAACATTACCGGAGACGAGACGAAGAACGAGGCCGTCGCGGTCATGCCGAAGTTCGATCGGCGGATTCAGCGATACCGGCGTATCATCAAGTCAGCCATTCGCCACCAGATCTTCGTTAGTATCCTTGCGGGAGATTCGGACCCTGCGGAGGCTAACGTTTTACCGCCCGACTTTGAGTTCGGCCAGCACTCCAGCGAGGAGGAGCGGCTGGACACAGACATGGCGATCAAACTGGTGAACAATGGTCTACTCACTTTCGAGGCCGCCGCCGAGCGAATAGGAATTGACCCAGAAACGGAGCTTCCCCAGGAGGGGGATTTGGACGAGCATATCATCAAGATCCAGCAACTCGCCGGGAAGGGGGATAACATTCAGAACCCCGATGGTGGCTACCCGACCGATACCGGCGGTGGAGCCGAGTCGGCAGGTGGTGAGGTGAAGACCCGACAGAATCCGGAGCGAGATACTTCTGGAGGCAACAGCCGCAATCAGCAAGCCCAGACGGAAGCATAAGAGATGTCAAACGACAAGAGAGATCCGTTTGACTTCAAGGCATTACAGCGGGAGGAAGAATCGGCTATCCTTCACCGGCTGGATGAGCGAACCGAGCGTATAGACAGTCGAATCGAACGAATGGACGGGCGGGTTCAAGAGCAGGACGTTCGGCTCTCTGAACACGACGACAGGATACAACGAAATACGACTATCATCAATGCGATCACTTTCGGCTTTGGTTCGTTTGTCGCCGCTGTCATGGCGAAGTTAGGCGGGTTTATACGGATATTCTAACATGGATAGCGACGTTAAACAGCAAGAAGGCGACGAGGCGAGCGTGGGGTGGAACATTACGTTCTCGCTCCCGGAGACGGTCGTTGATTCGCTTGACGAGGGATTCAACAAGCACGGGGTTCGGGAACACGACGACGGTTCTATTGATGTTATTTTTGCGGCGATGGAGCCGGGCGTCCGACGCGGCGTGGAAGTGACCGATTCGTTCCTCCAGAACGTTTCTCGTCACAACTACGGAAGACGTCTTCCGCTTCAGTTCGACCATTCGCGCTCCCAGAGAGCGAACGTCGGCTGGATTGACCCGGAGAACGTCAGGTTCTCAGACGGGTTCTTGCGGGTGATGGCTCACATTCCGAATACTGGTTCTCAGATTCGGACGGACACGATTAACGACTTTACCCACGACCCGCCCGCGATCAGCGACGGATCGGTTGGGTTCGACCCCCGGACGATCGAGGTCGAGCGACCTAGCGAGCGCGGGGAAGACCCGGTGTTCGTTGACGCCCGGCTTCAGGAGTTTAGTTTGACTCCGTTCCCGGCCGGGTACGACAACGGTGGGCTGACGCCTGCCTTTTCCGAGGTAGTCGGCCAATCTATGACCCCCGTTTGGGGCGAGAGTCGACTGTTGGCCCGGAAAATCTGACAATTATCTACTACTGATTTACTATGTACGAGTTCAGTCTTGACACGCCCGTTGAGGATCTGGACGAAGCGGATCTTCGTTCGACCCTCGACGAGTTCATGGAGAAGCACGAGGAGAACGTTGAGGAGTTTTCGGCCGTGGAGGCCGACCGAGACGAGTTCAGCGAGAAGGTGGAAAGCCTTGAGGCGGAGGTTTCGGAGTACGCCGAGACTGCCGGGGCGCTCCAGGAGAAGTTCGCGGAGGTCGTCGCCGAGGAGAGTCCCCTGTTCGACGCCGATGAAGTGGCCGAGCGGTTCTCCCTTGAGGAACTGATTTCGAAGGCCGACGCCCTCGGGGCCTTCTCGCTGGCTACGGAAGTCGGCGAGGCCGCTGACGACGATGCCGAGGAGAGCGAGGGTTCGACCTTCGCCGACAAGCCGGAGCGCGCTACTGTCCCCGAGGACACCAAGACGAAGTTCCGCGAGCAGGCCGAGAGCGACCTTCGGGCCGTTCTGGGCGATTACTAAATTTTCTATCTGATTTTCAATGGCCCACATTCGCATTGCGACTGGTGCTGAACAGCCTATCAACCGTGACGCCGCCGTGTCCCAGCTTGCCGGCGAGGAAGGCGATCTCGTTGGCATGAATCCAGACGGGGATTGGGTGGCCGCCGACGCCGACTCTGGGGTTGCCCAGAAGGCGTCTGGTGTCCTTGCGGCTCCCGTCACCGACCCCGCCGACTTCCCGAACGAGGAACTTCGTATTATCGTTGAGAGCGAGCGCGAGCTTGTCGGCGATACGCGTATTGCCGTCGTGAAGTACGGTGTCATTCTGGAGAACGCCGACGAGGATTGGGGCTTCACTCCCGGCGAGCCTGTCTATCTCGGCCCCGGTGGTGGCTTCACCCAGACCAAGCCCTCGGCGGTTGGCGATCTCGTTCAGGTCGTCGGCGAGGCGACGGATGACGGCGAGGCGGTGTTCCTCGACGTTGAGACCGGCTACGACGTTGTGGCCTGAACGACTGCTAACAGTTTCTATTTGAGGTTTTTCTAAAATGGCTAACCCTTCGCGGAAGCGCGAACTGACGACGAAAGACGACGTGCCGCTGTCCGACCTGCTCGGCTACGGTATGGAATTGATTGAGACTTACCGGGAGGCACCCCGGACCTTCCTTTCTACCTTCACTCAGGAGGTCTCCAGCCGCGTCTTCATGGCCCGCACGGGCGACATGACGTGGAACGAACTGGCGGAGATGGAACACGCCCGCACGGGTACTCTGGACCGGAGCCAAATGGCGTTCTCGGTCAAGTCCTACGGACGTTCGCTTGGCTACTCGCGTGAGTTTATCGAGGACAACCCCTCGGAAATGCTCCGCGAGGAGATGGCCGCGATGATTCGCGGTGCCGACGACAAGGAGTTCGAGGTTCTGTTCGACGTTCTCAAGAACGGTGTCGCTGACGGCACCGAACTCTGGTACATTCCACAGGACTACGCGGGACAGTCGTTCTCGAACACCCATAACCACACCTACGCCGACACCGAGGCGCTGTTCGGTGACGCGAACGGCCACGCGGTCTCGGATCACATCCGCGCGGCGAACAAGGATCTTCGGGAACACGGCTACCGCCCGGTGGTCGCGCTCGTTTCCCATGACGTTGCGGCCGAGGCGGTCGCGGCCCGAACCGATGGGCAGAACTACCACATCCCCGAGGCCGAGGGGCTTCGTGAGGGCGCTCTGCCGGAGCAGACGCTTATCGAGGACGGCGTTCGACTCGTTCAGACGGCGTGGCTCAACGGTGACGAAGCACAGGACGTGTACGTTATCTCCCAGAACGGCATGAACGGCGCTCCGATTAAGACGAACTACCCGCGCCCCGTCGAGCTTACCGACAACACGGGCGCTCCGATCGGGGGCGCTGGTGGCTCCTACGGCGACCCGGCGGCCCTTCTCGGTGCCTACGGCTCCATGCGGATGGGCGCGAAAATGGCTGACCCGCTCGCGGCCGTCAAGTTCACCGCTGACAACATCGCGTAAGCGGTGTTGCTGAAACCGTCCCATGACACACGAATATTCTAAGGAAGACCTGATTCGGATGGGGCGGTCAGAACTTCGGGCCGCTCACGGTCTTAACAACGACTCTGAGATTTCTGACGAGTTTCTGGTCGAGCAGATCGAGGCGTTCGCTGATGAAGTGTACGCCGAAGTGGGCTACGAACCGGATCTTGGACCGGGAACCCCCGGCTATGACGCGGTTCGGTTCTATGGCCTCATTCGGGCGGCGTACTTTTTGAGTCCCGAGACCGGACCTACGTCGATCAGCCACGCTCGGCGGTTCGACTACGAAGACGATCAAACACTCATTCATTGGCGTAACCGCTTGGTGCGGGCGCTTTCTACCCTCTAATGGCAGTTGACGATAATACCCTGAAAGCAGAGGTCCGGGCCTTGACCGATTACGGAGTGACGATTATCTCGGACGATGACCTCCAGGAAGTCGTTGACCTATCGAAGCGCGAACTTCTCGCCGACATAGGAACCCAGGAAGTGGACTTGTACGACGACCTGAACGCGGAACGGGCATTGTTCTGGTTGTCGTGTATCTTTCTCAAGGTCAAGTCCGGCGAGATCTACGCCCCTTCGTTCTCGATCTCCGAGTTGAGCGTTCGGCAGTCGAACTTCACGGAGCGGCACGGTATCTGGATGGACAACTTCCGGAAGCACTACCGAGCTATGGACGGCGGCGCTCCGGTCGGTCACACGAAGTCGAACCGGCCCGATCGAGCCTACGGATTCGACAACTCCGCTACGTCTAACGGTCTATGATTCTCCCGGCCCAGAAGACTGCGGCTTCGGTCGCTATCAGCCGATACGGGGAAGACGCGCTCATTCTACGCCCAGTTGACGACGACAGCGCGGTGGATGGATACGGCAAGACGGCGGAAGATTCGTGGGAAGAGGAAGCCGTGGAGCCGGTCGTTCGGGTCTACCAGCGGGGAGCGGCCCCAAGCCAAGGTCGGGTTACCGGGGGACGGTATTTGACTGAAAGTCCGGTTCTGATCTTTATCGCGGATTCGCTGGTTTCGGAGGGTTTCCGGGTCTCTTACGGAACTTCTGTTTACGAGATAGATTCGCTGACTCGGTATCCGACCCACATCGAGGCAGAGACAACTTCTGTTGGATAATCTCACATGGTTACATTTCGCGTTGACGTAGACGGCAAGAAGGTCGGCCGTCAAATCAAGCGTCGTATTGAGGACGGCGTTGACTCGGCGGCTGACGACATCAACGACGAAATGCGGCAGGTGGCGAAAGGGAAGATTCGTTCAGAGAACGCGATATTTACTCGGGAGCTGATCTCTGAGTTCACCGACGCCAAGGTGACGTTCGGAGACAGCACCGTTGCGTCTCTCCGAAACTTGGCTCAACACGCTCCGTATCAGGAGGAAGGGGTAAGCGGAACCCAAGTTCAGCGAGATACCCCCTACAAGTACAAAGACAAGAAGCCGCCGCTGGATTCGCTGATTCCGTGGGTGATCGAGAACCTACAAGGGTCGTACTGGCCCGACGATCTCGGTGACCCTCCGGCTGGATTCTTCGATCCTGATGGCCCAGCACCTTCCGGCAGTTCTCGTTCTTCCGGGTCTGGTGGCGTTAACACGTCTTCAGATAGCAACTCCGGCGTTCCGATAGACGAAGACCGGCTGTACGTTGAAGAAGACGGCTTCCGGTCTCATGGTCGGAACGAGGAGTTCTACGGGGACGAACTGTACCCGAATCAGCGAATTGTCGTCTTCAACGAGAACGAGAAGGAGTACCTTCGGGCGACTATCAAGACGTTCGGTAGTTCGGACCAGTCGTTCAAATTTGAATTAGACGACGTTGACGGCTCCTTATTCAAACTCTCTAATAACGGGGCTGGACCGTGGCGACTCATAGCGACGGAGGTGTGGGAGGAACTTGACGAAGAAACCCAGCGGGAACGGCTGGCTGGGTACTTTGACGACTTCATTTCCACCAGCTATCAGTCGTGGCTCCAGCCGAGCTACAAACAGAACTACGGCATGACGGAGCCGGATCCGTCTGCTATTGAAAGTGCCCGAGACCTGTGGACTGGTCCGATTTTCGATCGGTACAAGGACAAGTCCGTTGTACGAGAGCAGGTGCGGAACTTTGAGGCGATCGTCTCGCCGTCGAATCAGAGTCTACAGAGCAACCCTACTCGGGGTGGTGCGATTCTCGATCTCGACGGAACGACTCGCTTTGTCGGTCTCTTTCTGTCCGACGACCAGTTTGCGAACCTCTCTCATTGGAGCTTAAGCGACCGGCGAATGGTGTTGGGACATGAAGCCAAACACAGTCTTAGTTCGGTTCTGGGATACGCAAGAACCGGAGATTCGACGTACAAGGCGCTGTTAACGAGTTCCGAGTGGAACCCGTCTGGTCTTCAAACGAACGCCGATCCAGAGCTTCCGTCCCACGCCGAGGAACTGCTGTTCAGAGATAACGATAACAGCGGGAAGGTGCTGGGCGGATTGGGGTGGCTGAAAGACGCATACTCCGCCGCGGAGGGTGGCGAAGACGGAATTGCGTCCTACCAGCCAGATATCGAAACAGGACGGGACCAGCCGTATAGACGGCTTCACGAAGCGGCGAATCGCGTCTGGTGGCTTCAAGCAGTTGCTGGGCGCGATCTCTATCGAGAGAAAGGCGACCTCACGGAGATAAACGACGCCAGCATATTCGTTCGGAGTACGTATAGTGCCCAAAATGCCGCTGAAACTCTCGCTACGCTTGAGGAAGTCATGTGGGGAGAGTGGGACGAATGGGAAGACCGACTAGAGTATCTGGTTGCGTTGTACCCGTGGTTCGTTGAGACGTGGCTGGACGGCCATACCCCCCCAGAAAAGGTCAAAGACTTCTTGATAGAACTCGGAGTTGAGGTATAATGGTGTGGACTCTCCGGCTCTATGACGAGAA
This sequence comes from Halorubrum halodurans, assembly GCF_002252985.1. Classification (GTDB taxonomy): domain Archaea; phylum Halobacteriota; class Halobacteria; order Halobacteriales; family Haloferacaceae; genus Halorubrum; species Halorubrum halodurans. The sequence continues at coordinate 11,258 of NZ_NHPJ01000110.1, forward strand.
CGGGGTTGAGATTGGGTACGTGGAAAAACCCGATCGAGAGACGTACAACTACGCGATTACCCACCCCGAACCGGACTGGGAGAACCTGGAGAGGCGGCTGAAAAACTATTGGACGCTCCAAGTCGAGGAAGACTACGGAATGGATAGTCCAGAGTGGACGGCCGATCACGGCCCCATGACGTTACCGAGGCCGCCCGAAGAACATCTCCGACTGATACAGGAGCGCCTGTCTCACCCGGCGGTTGCGGATACTGAATTGACGGACGAGTAGCCCCCTTCTTGCCGATGACGGTTGATTTAGACAGCCTTGACCCAGCGGTGCGTGAGCTTGCCTTCTGGTTACAGGACAAAATCTACAGAGAGGGTATTGAGGGGATCCACTTCATGCGGGACGCCCGGCTGTGGGCGGAGGACAACGCCGCCGACGTAACGGCTCGGGAAATTACGAAGGAGGTTAACAAGCTGTGAAAGAACAGGAAATCATTTTTAAAGCTGTTTCTGACCTACAGGCGGCACTCCCTTCTGCGTATCCGGTTCGGACTCGTGGTGGAGACGCTGGGGCCGGCCCTCCGTTGTGTCTTCTTGGCTGGGATTCGACCCGACTCGGCGAGAATGGCGCGAACCCACTCGCCGGAATTGTCCGGGATGAGGGTGGAACTGCGACCGGACGCGAGCTTCATCGGTATCATCTGATGGAACTGGATGTGACGATCCGCACGTATGATGAGAGTGACCGCGACGTGTTGCTTTCTGACGTAGCTGACGCCTTCCTGCCGTATGAGTACGACGCGTCTGTTTTCCACGACGACACAACTGAGTGGGAGATCGGTGACCCCTCGCCGCGATCGAATCCCGTGGTTGAACCCGACTGGTACGAAGGAGGGCTGACGATTCGGTTCAGATACGTAAGCCGGGTCGAGCAGGACGCCAGCGCCCTCACGTCTACGGAATACACCGTGGACGGAAGCGGAGTATAGCGAACAACTCTACTAACAACTTTTAGAATTTTTTATGGTTACTATTGGAAGCACTACCCTTCCGGGAGTCCAGAGCAACGTTGAATCTGCGTCCAGCGCGGGCGTTAACGTCAATGCGGCGGCTCAGGTCGGACTCGTCGGACAGGCAGACTTAGCGAACGGAACGGCGGAAGCAAACACGGTCTATTCGGTCACGACTCCGGTGAAGGCCCGAACGTGGTTCGGTGAGGGATCGCCACTTGCGGAGAACTGTGTTGACGCTCTCACCGAAGGCGCATACCCGGTCTACGCGGTCGCACCGGAGCGGGTTTCGGTGGACGGAGAGGATCTATCCGGCCTTGGTTCCACAAGCGGTGTTCTGGAGAACACCCCCGGCCCGGAAGAAGCGTCGGCGTACTCGTTCTCGGTTGATTCGACCGAGAAGACTGCGGTTGTCACGATGGACGACCCCAGCACGAAGTCTCCAGGAACGGACGAGGTGTACGTTAACCCCGTGACTGGAGAGTTTGAGCTTGACGCCGCTCCCAGCACGTCGGGGTCGGCTGATTACGCGTACTTCGATTACCCGAGCGCGACCGAGACCCTGTACTCGGAGGAGGCTGACCGGCTCGATCTCGTTGGTGTCCTGAACGAGAACGGCGATGTTGTTTCGGACGCCCACGACGAGGCCAAGGAACACGAAAGCCGGTATGAGTTTACGGTCGTGGTTGCTGGGGCGGCTCCCCGGCTCACGACGACCGGGTACACCAACCCGTTCGACTCGTCCCGCGTCCAGTTGCTCTACCCGAGCCGGAACGCCGACGACGAGAGCATCATTGGGTCGTACATCGGCCTTCGGGCGGTTCTGGGCATCAACAACAGCCCGATGTGGAAGCGGCTTCAGACCCAGCGCGACCTTTCGGAGACCCTTTCGAAGTCTGAACAGCTTGAGCTGATCGGCGAGAAGGTCGTCCCCGTTGCTGATGAGAGTCGTGGGGCGCGTATCGTGGAAGACCTGACCTGTGTTAGCGACGAGAACTCCGAGGAAGACGCCATGCGACAGGTGCTTCACCGGCTTATCGTTGACTACGTTACCGAGGTAGTCTACCGCACTTCGGAGCGGTTCATCGGCGAACTTCACACGCAGGCGGCCCGCAACGCCCTGTCGACGATTATCGGTGGGGAGATGGACCGGCTTCTGACTCAGAACTCGATTCTGGACTACAGCGTGACCGTCGAGAAGGTTGACGCCATGACCGCTTCGGTGGACGTGGGGATTGACACGGTGGACCCGCTCCGTAACATTCTCGCCACGATTGCGGCCGGAGAAGTTCAGCGAACGTTGGCCTAAGAGCCGCCTTCCTGCTGTTATCGGACGATTGCGAGACTAATCTTTATCATTTCCATCTATGGCTAACCGAAAAGAAAGCGCGGCTGATATTACTGTTACTGTTGGAGAGGAGGAGGTCGTTGTCGAGAGCCTGTCCGTCACGAAGAACGTCGACGTGGACACGATCTACGGTTCGGGACAGACTCTCCCTGATGGGTACGCGATCAACCAGGTCTCCTATGAGGGGGACATGACCTGTATGGGTCAGAAACTGGACCTTGAGGACAAGTTCTTTGACGAGAACGGTATCCCGAGGGTTCTGGACGCGATCACGATCACCCACCACGACGGCAGTTCGTCTTCGCTTCTGGAGATTATCCTGATCAGCGAGGGCTACGAAATGTCTGCCGGCGAGACTGTCGAGACTTCATTCGAATTTATCGCGATGAAGAAGGCCCGTAACGGGACCGCCGATACGGACCCGACCGACGCCTGAAGCATAGGCTACTGAATACGAATTTCTACACTTTTTGAGACTATGAGCGCATCCAAAGGCAAACTGTACGACATGTGTGTTCGCGGCCGTGACTACCGCGAAGACTACGATCTCGAAATGATGGGCGAGGAAGTGATTGCTTCGCTGGCCCCGCTGGCAGACGAACACTTCCTGCCGATCTCGGCGTTCCTTAAGGAACACATCGGCATTGACGAGGAGGAGGCCGTCGAGGCTGTTGAGGAGGCAAAGGAGCAAGCCGAGGAAGATGGCGAAGACTCGATCGACATTTCGAAGATGGACGAGGAGTTCGTTATTACACTCCAGAGAGCGGCAATTCTGGGTATCAAGGGGTCTTACGATGAAGACGGAGATCTTGTTGAGTACGACGAAGACGACGCCCGGAAGATGGTCAAGATGATGGTCGGCGGCTACTCCGTCGAGCTTGGCGGAAAGGTTCTCGAAATCTCGGGTGATGTTCGGGACGCCACGAAATTTCGTGGAAGCCGGGGAAGCGTCTAAGGTAGTCGCTCTACTTGACGCTGGGGTTCCGTTGGTGGAATCCCAGAAGGACTTGACGCCGTTTCAGCGAATGGTTCTGTTGAAGGAACTTGAGCGGCAGGAACAGGCGAGCCAATCCGGTCAAACCCAGCGGCCCGGACAAGTGAACCAGTTACGTCAGCCCCGTGGCGGGGGCGGCGAGACGGTGACTTACGTTAACGACGGCGGCTCGTAACGCCGCACTTTTCGCAGATATGGCAAATTCAGAACCAGTTAGAGTCGCCGTTGAGATTATCGACAAGTTCTCGGATGATCTGAAAGAACTGGAGGCCTGGTTAGAGAAGATCGACGGGAAGACCCTGAACGTTGACCTCGACATTGATGACGGGCGACTGGAGGAAATAGAAGCCCGCTTGGAGAAGTTAGAGGAAGACATCAACGCGACCCTGAAATTCAAAACTCGGGGTTATGGGAAGGCGAAGGCCCAGAAAGAGGACTTGGAGGGGGACATGTTTTCAACCCTCCACCTCGGGGTAGACAAGGATCAACTCCGTGGACTCGGGAATCTGAACGGTGGAGAGGGATTCAATCCGCCCGGAAAGGGGAGCGGCTTGGCCGGCCTTACCGGATTGGAAGGTCTTGATCTTGCGGATGATGTTTTCGACCACACCCTTGAGAACCTACGTGGATTTGAGGGGTCGTCTGGAGACTACGCGGATTCAGTTCGTCGCTTTTCGCCGGAAGAGCAAGAAGCCGTCAATGACTGGTTGATTAATCCGGCCGTTGCGAAAGCCCACAACCGAGGTATCCCGGCGAAAGACCGCGACGGATGGATTGGACCGTCGAATTGGGATTTCGGTATTGGGGAAAAGTGGGGGCCGGAACCCCGCTACCTTGGTGACAAGAAGCGGCTCGACCCAGCGACAGACTTCCTTCGTGGCGTGAAGGAGATGACTGATTCGCTGGACGAGCTTGAGGGCGTCGGGCCGAATATCGATCCCGACGATTACTCCTTCCCGTTGAAAACGGGCCTCGGTGACCCGGACAGCAATCGGAACGCCGCCGAGATAGACTTCCTTCGCTCGATCAATCGGGCGACGGGGAACATTGACGTGGGAGAGGCGATCTTCAACGGGGGCCGCTTTGGCGATCTCGACTTCCAGGCGAGCGGCTTTGATCCGGGCCTGTTCTTCCCGGACGGGTCCCGCGGAAACTACTCGTGGTCAATTCCTCAGCGGGTCGGCCGACGAACCGGGCGGGCGTATGGTCGCGCTCGGGCCGGTGTTAATGGGTTGTTCACGCGGGCGCGGGGAGCCATGCCTTCCGGAGCGGAGTTGGACACGTCCAATTTCTTCGCAAATCGCCAGTTCAAGGGGATTGGTGACACGCTGAAGAAGATTCTCCCGACCAACATGGCGAAGTGGTACAAGCTGGTCGCGCTGATGCTACCGCTTCTCATTGCCCTCGCTGGAGCCGCTATGGGCGTGGTTGCGGCCTTCGGGGCACTCGCTGTGGCGGGAGTCGCAATGGGCGGAATAGGTCTTCTGGGCTGGGGAGACAGCCTTGAAGAGTCTCTCCGGAACGTCCAGAGAGAGATTGGAAATCTAAAGAAGGAGCTGTTCAGCGTTCTCCGACCAGCGGCGAACGCCTTCCAGCCGTTCACGGCACAACTATTCGACGGTCTGCCGAGGATGGTGGACCGGCTGGTTGAGCCGCTACAAGGACTCACCGACACCGGCTACGATATTTGGTGGCTGGAATCCCTTGAGGGAACGTCTCAATGGCTCTCGGACCTGTTGTGGGCCGCAAGCGACTTGGCCCCGCAGATTCAGGCGATCGGCACGGCGTTCGGGGCGGCGTTCGGTGATTGGTTGATCGGGTTCCTGATTCGCATGACCAACGAGGTCTACGAGAATTGGGAGATGTGGACGAAGCTTACCCGCTCGTTCCTTTCGATCATCAATCTGATCTACGAACTGGCTAAGGTGGTCGCGTTCGTCGTGGCTCTGCTTGAGCCGTTCCTTACGTTCATCGGACGGTTAGCAGAATACCTCGGGAACGACCTGCTGGTTGCCCTTCTCGCCGCTATCGCCGCGATGTGGGCGCTCGACTTCGCCTTGGCCGCCGTGGCCGCGAAAGCCGGGTTTGCGACCTTTGCGGCAATGGCATCCAGTCTATACGCGGCGGCGACGGCTGGTGGTGTCCTGAACGGGGTGCTGGCTTGGACGGCCGGGATCCTGGACACGATCATTGCGAAGGCGACATTAGCGAACATCCTCACGGGAGGTGTTCTGCTGGCGGCCGGAGCCGTGGTTGGATACGGAGCGTATAGGTCACTCAAATCTGACTCGACCGCCTCGGACGCCCTTGGCGGCAGGAACGTGCCTGCCTCTCGGGGGAGTGGCATGGGGCCGGCTCCGGCTGGGGCTGGTGGCGGCACCCAGATCAATATCTACGGAAATGTTGGGCACAGCGAGTACCAGCGGCTCAAGGACGAGTTCCCGACGCTGTACGGAGAACAGGCCGAAATTGACGAGAAAACCACGAAATGACACAGGATTCATTTGAACTATCTGGACCCGTTGATTTTGCTCCGTTCTACGTTCCGCGCCGGTTTTCGTGGGGGAAGGAACGAAACCTCGATCGAGAAGATAACTTCTGTGGAAACGAAGACATTACCGACCTCGGAAGCAAGAATCGGGAAATTCACGTCTCGGGGCTGGTTCGTGATCCCGAGCTTCCTGCCTTTAACGGCCTACTGGACACCGACGAGCCGATGGATTTGGTTTCCCCTGGCTGGTCCGGTGAGGTTCGCGTCATGGACGGAGAGTTTGAGGGACCAAATGGGATCGACCCGGTTTCCCGACAGAATCTCTTTCAGTTTACGCTGAATCTTGTTTCGACCGGCCGCGACGAAGGACCGCTCCGTACCGACGAGACCGACGACGTTCCCGGTTCGGTCAACGTCGGGCTGGGATTCGTGCGATGACGTGTTCGCTTGCCAGTCAAGCCCGGCTTTACTTTCCCTATTCAGACCTTGCTATTGGACTCTATGAGGTGTCCACACGGTCTCAGCGAGGGAAGTATTCTCACGCGAAGATCCGCATTAAGCGGGAAGATGGAGACACCATCGAGAACGAGGTGGCAGTCGAGGAGCCGGTCTTGCTCAAGTTCGGCGACGTTGTTCAGAATCGCTACATCTACGAATCAGATAGTCTCCGGCTCGCTAACGACAAGGCGTGGCTGACTCTGTACGACGCCCGGAGAATCCTCAACAGCGGAGTTATCTCTAACAAGTTCGATGAAGTCTCATTAGAAGACGTTGTATCGTTTATCGTCGAGGAGAGGGAAGACCCGTTCAACGCGATCACGGGATATGCGTTCCCAGATGAATCGGCGAACGCCGAAACACAAAGTTGGAAAGAGCAGTACGTTGAGGCGGTGGCCGGAGAAGACGTCGACGCAAACGATGGCGGGCTTCTCGGATTCGTTGAAACAGCCGGAGCATTTCTGACTGGCCTGATAGCCGACGCGACGTTCATTCGTCGTGACAAAGGCGGATTTGACTTTGAGGACATATCGCCGAATGACGCTCTCAAACAAGTCGAGGCCGAGTACGGCGTTGAGGCGTGGGTTAACGAGGAAGGCGTCTTGTACGTCGGCCGTCCCGAAAGCTCACCCAACAACAGACACGTTGTTCCCCCAAACATTCGGGAGTCTCCCTACGTCATTTCCGATTACAATATCACGAAGGGCGTGACGCCGATTACGAACGTCCACCTCACGGGAACGCAGACGTGGCAGAAAACTGGTGACGGGATGTTTGACGGCAATAAGGCGCTCTACCCCATCGGTCGGGCGACGATCGAGGGCCAAGACGGGGGGACATACGCCCCGGACGAACCGTTACGACTCCGTTCTCCTGAAGCCCTTGAGAGAGCGGCCCGAAACAGGCTGATCGACTTGGCTATGTCCGAACGGAACGGGAATTTCGTTCTCAACGGATTCGCGTCTACGGAGCCGGAGAAGCTGGTCACCATGTCTGTTGGCGACACTCTCGTTGTAGCACCCAATATCGGTGAATACTGTACAAAGGACGTGGACGGCGGCGTGTTCGTCGTTGAGGAAGTCCAGCACCGGATAGATACCCGGAACGGCTGGAAGGTGACCGCCGAGGTCGGCGCGGTTCCAGACAATATCACCACCTCGTCGGTGTGGTATCTACCCGAAAAGGACGAAGAATACGCTGACCTACCCGCTTACCAAAATGACAACTAAATTAGGACGAGTTACATCGGTGTTCATTGACCCCGACGACAACGAGGTGAAGGTAAGCGTTCTTACTGGACCGAGACAAGAGGCGCGGGTCATTCCGTTCAAGACCCCAGCGAAGGGGCTGTGGGCGGTTCCAAACGAGGGGGACGTGGTTGAGGTGTACCACGTCAATCGAGAGCCGAACGCCCGGTATCCTCACAACAGCCCGGAGTTCTCTATTCCCGCAGACTTGGGAGAAGGGGACTTCTGTATCAAGCTGAATGAGGGAACCGAGCTACGCTTCTCGACTCAAGAAGACGGTACGGTGGATCTATCGGTAACTGCTGACGGAGACGTCTCAGTCACCGCACCGAGTGTTAAGATCGGAGACAGCAATGGGGACTTCAAGCCAGTTGCCCGACTGGGAGACTCCATTAGCGGCACCGGCTACGATGGGGCCTCTGTCTCCGGACAGATTGAGACAGGATCTTCATCCGTTAAATCGTCCTAAGAAGGAACGCGGTTCACATTGGAACGACGCCCTTCTCGCAGAACTCGTTAAAATCCGTTTACAGTCTTCCCTTTAGTTGATCCTGTAGTTCAAAACGCCACACCACACTATTAGTGTGATTCATATTAAGCGCACTGTATTAACAATATAATGTACTCATATTATTCATGGATTTAGGGCTAAACGAAAATTTTGATCTCTCATTAGACGACAGAAATGACCTTCCGCTCGTCCGGGGCCGAGAGGGGTTTGAACAGCGGCTTCGGCTTTCCGTCACATCATTTTTCAAGAACGTCGTTGGGGACACGAGCCGGGGAACCGCACGGAAACTGATCGAGCTACAGGCACAGCGTATTGCCCAGCAGTATACCGAGATAGATCGAGTCGTTCAGATTCAGACCGAATACGACGGGATGCGGGCGAACACGATTAACTTGACAATTATCTACGACACGGGAGACGACTTCACGTTCCCCATTTCTGACTAAAATGACGATGGAAGACGGGCGCTTCGTCCCGGACGCGGAAGACGAAGTGCTGGAAGTTCTGATGAACAACGCCCGCGACGTGTTCGGGCCAGATCTGAACGACGACGAGGAAGCGGTCATACGACTTATCTACATTCCGGTGTCTCGTCTGTTGGCGGAGAGCCAAAGCGAACTACGGACGGTTCTCGACTCGGCCCAACTGGAGTTTGCCCAGGGGAAGGCTCTCGAACTACTAACCGCCCTTATTGGCGTTCGTCGCCGGCCAGCGACACGGGCGATCGGGGAAGTGACGTTCAGTCGGGAGACCGCCGCGACGGTTAGCTATACGATCCCGAGAGGGACGCGGGTACAAACCGACGCTGTTGATCCGGTTCGGTTTGAGACTACCGAGGCAGTCACACTTCCTGCCGATCAGACGAGCGTTTCAGGTGTCCCTGTAAGGGCGTCCGAGCCTGGAGTCTCTGCGAACGTTGGGTCGAACACGCTGACTGTAATGACCAATCCGCCTACGGGGGTGGAGGCGGTCACGAATCCAGACCAGACCGATGGGGGAACAGACGCCGAGGAGGACGACGATCTTCGCGCTCGGGCCAAGGACGAGCTTTCTGACGGCATGAGGGGAACGGCTCGTGGGATTCGGAACCAGTTGGTCAAAATGCCGACTGTCAAATCGGTCTCGCTGTTCATTAACGACGGTGAACAGACCGACGCGGCAGGAATCCCGTCCCAGCACACGGAGTGCGTCGTGGAGGGCGGCGACGACCAAGACGTGGGCCAGACCATTTTCGACTCAAAAGGGGCCGGTGACGGGACACACGGCGGCGCTCACGGGACCAGCGTAACCGTCGAAGTCGACATAGGTAATGGTCAGACGCACCCGGTTTCGTTCTCTCGTCCGAACGTCGTCCAGATTTTCGTCGACATGGAGCTGTCCACGAACGACGAATACGGAGGCGACGACAGCGTTCGGGACGCGATCGTACAGTACATTGGCGGGACGATTACCTCCGGAGCAGACGATGACGGCGAGCTTCGGGTGGGTGACGACGTGATCTACACGAAAATCTTGTCGGCTGTTCTTTCGGTTAACGGGATAGACGACGTTCCTGCTCTTAGGGTCGGGAAGGCGGCTTCTCCGGATGGGGTCTCGAACGTCGCTGTTGCGGATACCGAGGTTGCGACTTCGGACGCGACGGACGGCTCGATTACGATTACTGCGGTGTGACCGATGAGTGTTTATTTAGACCACGAAACCACCGAGGAGTCGCTGGCGGCCCAACTCCCCGACTTCATGCCGAAAGACCCGGAGAGCGGGAATTACAAGTTTCTCTCAACGATCGCGGAACGGCTGGACGCGACCGACGCCGACATAGCCTCGGTCGATCGGGCCACGACCGTCCAGTATGCCGACACCGTTGATCAACTGGAGCGATTGGCCCGGCTGGTGGACTTGCGGCCGTATCGAGACGAGACGCGTGAGCATTACCGGGCGCGGGTTCTCGCGGAGTTTCAGTTAGTTACCTCACAGGGAACGGTCAAAGACCTCCTGAACGCAACGGCAACGATTCTGGACATTGAGATTGAAGACATTGGCTACACCGAGGAGTACACCGCTGGTGGGGGGAGCGCCCGGATCAATGTCCCGCTATCGAAACTCGATCAGATCGCGCTTTCAGATACCGAGTTCGGGCGAATTGTTTCCGGGCTAATTCCCGCAAGCTACCGGCTGGACGTACTGAAAGAGGGAACGTTCACGTACATCAGCCCGGAGACGTACAACGACGAAACGTTCGCACACGACCCCGAGAGGGGGTATGACGGGCTTGATGGAAGCGGCGATCCAAAAGACAACGGCGGCACTTACGCGGGAGTTCTATAACACATGGCAGATTATTCTACACTATTACAGACGTGGGGCGACACCGGAGAAGCATACCCCACCGGCTACTCTGTTCTTGAAGGCGAACAGCCAGTAGACGCGTGGGAGAACTTTGCGAAGTACAATATTATTGAAGACCTGAAGCACCTGATCTCGCTTACGAACGAGCGGATAGAGACGGACAAGGGGACCGCTGGGAGCGAGCCGTCGACACCGGATCCTTCTCACCTGTTTCACGACACGGACAGCGAGGCGCTGAAACTGTGGGATGGAACGGCTGGTTCGTGGCACCGCCTTCTCGCCGCTGACGGCGACACCCTTGAGGGGGCGCTGAACTTTGACGGAAAGGCCGCCCAGAACGTCGGGCCGCTCAACATGGCCGCGACCGCCGACCTCGACGGCAACGACCTCGTTGACGGAGCGGCAACGGTTTGGGACGCGACTGCTGGAGAGGTTCCGCTATCGGCTCTTGCGAACGACTCGGTGACTGTTGCGGCGGGAAGTGGGCTGTCTGGTGGAGGCTCTGTCTCTCTCGGCGGCTTGGTTACCCTTGATGTGTCCGATGGGTCTGGAAGCGGTCTGGACGCCGACACGGTAGACGGCTTCCACGCAGAAGACCTCGGTATGAATATCGAGGAAGATGGTTCGCTGGCTGTATCCAGTTCGACCGGGATTGACTTCACCGGACACCTGAACGTGATTGACGACGGTGACGGGACGGTAACGATTGACCCGACACACAATCACGACGGGAGATACTACACCCAAAGCGAGGTTCGAAATTGGGTCAATGGTAACGCCGACGTTCCGAACGCCGACTACGCCGACTCGGCCGGAAACGCGGACACCCTCGACGGAAACCACGCGAGTTCGTTTGCGTCGTCCGGGCACACCCACGACGGGAGGTACTACACCAAGTCTCAGACCCGTAGTTGGGTCAATAACAGCGCAGATGTTCCTAATGCTGATTACGCCGATAATGCGGGAAACGCTGATACGGTAGATGGGTTTGATGCTTCCCAACTAACGGGACCAGATGTGTCCTACATCAACGATCCAGACCTTTTCGGTTCCTACGTTACTAATGACCCTAATGGAAAGTTCCCAATCAAAACGGGATTCGACCCCATTTCTTCAGTCAGAAATATATCGGGTACCGTGAGGCTTGAAGCAGGTGGTAATAATGATAGATTACAAGCAGACCTCCAAGAAGTCCAGATACGTAATGCGGAGACGGGAAATTGGGAGACGATAGACACGATAAACGATACTGTGTTTTGCTATGATGATGAAATAAAAACGCGGTCGTTCTCTGGTCTTAGTGGGGGGGCGATTACGAACGAAATACGAGTCAAAGGAGGCATTGTGAACAACGATTACGAAGGAGAGGTAACACTATCCGCAGGTGGAGAAATAAAGGTGGTTCTCTGACCGCCCACTCCTTGCCGAGTTTTGCCAATGTCGATAGTGTAGACTTTGGCACAATTGACTTCGCTTGGAGCGCGAAATTTGAAATGTTATATTATGAGACATAAACCCATATGATTTCTACAATACCTCTTGGTGCGGTAGTCGCACCTATCATCTCGGCGATTGGCGTAACGCTTCTGTATCACAATTACCCCCCACGCTCCGCGGTACCGGGGGTTCGGTGAACATGAGTATTCTAAAATGGCTCGGAGCGGGTAGTGAAGACGAGACGCCCCGATATGGGATTCTATCATCGCGGGCTGAATGGCACGCTTTTGCTATCGGTCTCTCTGTCGGATTCACAACGGCCCTAACCGGCGGGAAGGACGCCGCGTGGCTGTTCATTATCCTTGCGGGGATTGCGTTTGGAACGGCCGAGGTGGAAGTCGGCCACCTCAAGCACGTTCAGAAGGAGCCGTACTACGCGCTGGTGGCGTCGATGGTCGGGTTCCTTCTGACGGCGTTCGTGATCATCCCTCGGCTTCCGGCGGGGGTGCTGTGATGGGTGGCTTTGCTTCTCGCTGTAGAGAGTGTGGTTCTGAAAATGTCCAGCCTATCGGCGGGTGTCCGACGTGCTGGGATTGCGGCTGGTCGGCTTGCGGGTAGCCCCGTAGCTCCACCGGGCGCGCTGTAAGGGGGCGGGCTGTCGATTTTCCGACCCCCCCGGTGCGCTTCCATTTCCGTCCGGGACTGTGTGTAGACAGTCTCGGGCGGCTCTTTTTTAGACTCTAACTTATCATATATCCTTCAGATATTCTCGACGACGTTCGGCTTTCTCGTCGTGCGAACCTTTGTCATAGTGTTTGTCGAGGATCTTCCCGCTCATGTTGACTCGTTCGCTGGTCACGTCTTTCGGCTGGCCGGCGTTTTGGGCGGCGGTCACGTAGCCCCGGCGGATGGCGTGGGGGCTGACCGAGCCGGGACACTTGTTCGCTTGATCGAACGGGATCGCTTCACAGGTGTCGGGGTCTCTGTTGTATGGGCACTTCCCGCCGTTGTGGTGACATGGCCGGGTTGACGTGTAGACGTACTTTTGGATCGTAGTCCGTGCGGCCCGCCCTTCGCGGGTGCTGATTAGGGGCCTTCGTCCGAATTTGTCGGTCGTTTCGTCTCTCCGGTCGTTAATGTAGTCGGAGATTATCTCGGCGGAGTCGGGTGAGAGGATCACGTCCCGTTCGCTCTTCTCTTTCCGCTTGAGGGGGGTCTTGGTTTCGGGCCGGTGTCGGATTTCCAGAGCCGGGCGAGCTTGGTCGAAGTCTCGCACGTCTAAGGCCCGAAGGCCACTTAGCCGCATCCCGCCTTTCCAGAGGATCAGCATGACGGCGTGACGCGTGCTGGCGTATTCGTATTTTGAGAGGTACTGGAGTATGGACTTCGCTTCTTGCCGCGTGAGGTATTCGTCGCAGATTTCGTCGTCTTCGGAGACTTTGGGGATTCGGATGAGGTCGCTGAGTCCGGTGGGAACGGCTTGGATTGTCGCGGCGTATTCGATGAAGTTCCGGACGGTGTTCATGTCGTTCTTCGCCGTGATGGGCTTCACGTCTTCCAGTCTCCACTCTTTGAAGCGGTCGATTAGCTCGGAGTCGAGGTCGTTCATGTCCTCGATTCCGCGCTCGTCGCACCATTCGAGGAAGCGGCGGAGGGTGGTGCTGTAGTTGTAGTGGGTCTTGTCTGTGATGTGGCCTTCTACGTCTCGGAGGTAGCGGTTCACGGCGTCTTTCGGCGGCGTGGGTTTGAGTTTCATCGGTGGGTCTCCTGCCGGGGTCTGCTGGAGGCACGCCCGTCGATGGATCGGCGGTAGCGGGGCGGCCTGGAGGGCCGCTCCGCGTCGAGGGTTCAAATCCCTCCTCCGGCTCTCCTGCCGAGTGTGGCGAGACTGAAAGTTGAGAGAGGGATCTGAATCGGGGAACGGGCGTAGCGGACTGACCGTGGCTCGCGACGTGCCCCTCCGGGCTTCCCCGACCGGATCACGCGCGCCGGCCGCCCTCGTCACCGGTTCCGCCGCCAACGCTTAACGGCGCAGACGGCGTCGATCGGGACGATGGCGACGCACGTCTGCCCCACCTGTGGCCGGGACGACTTCGCACGCGAGCGGGACATGAAGGCACACCACACGATCGCTCACGAGGAGAAGCTCGTGGAGTATCGGAACCTGCGGGAGTGTCCGACCTGTGGCGAGGTCTTCGCGAACGAGGGGGGCATGAGAGCGCATCACAAGATCCGCCACGCGGAGAGCATCGCCGAATCGCGAAGTCTCGCGCGGTCGGTTCGGGAGCAAGTGATAGAGCGCGACGCGTCCGTCTGCCAACGCTGTGGCGCGGACGTCACGCCGACGGACGAGGACGGGCCGGACTTCCAGCTCCACCACATCGTTCCGTTCTCCGCCGGCGGTCCCGACCATCCGGACAATCTGATCACCCTGTGTAGCGACTGCCACGGCGAGGCCCACCAGCGGATGAGGCGCATCGTCGAGGAACGGCCCGACCTCCTCGAGGAGCTGAAAGCGTTCGCGTGCGGCCCCCACGAGCGCGGCTGACCGGACGGACCCCCCGACCGAGACGGGGAGGCGGCCGGTCGCGTGCCCCGCCCGTGACGAGCGTCCCGGCCCCTCGGCGGGCCGTCGCGCTCGCCGACCAAACGACTCTTGTGGACGAGATCGTTTCGTCCGGTATGAACCTCCGCGGGCGGCGCGCCACGCTCGCCGTCCTCCTGCTCGTCGCGCTCGCGGGGTGTGCCGGTGGCGTCGTCGACGACGCTCCCTCGTCACCCGCCGACTCGACGGAGGGGGCCGAGCCCCGTGTCCCGGAGACCGGGACCGAGTGGACGGTGACCGTCACCCGAGTGATCGACGGGGACACGATCGAGGTCGCGTTCCCGAACGGCGAGACCGACACGGTTCGACTGTTGGGCGTCGACACCCCGGAGACCTCGCTGGACGCGGTGACGCCGGCCGAGTTCGAGGGGATCCCGGAGACCGCCGCCGGCCGATATCACCTCTACGCGTGGGGTGAGAAGGCGACGCGCCACGTGAGGGACGAACTGGCCGGCGAGGAGGTACGGATCGCGGTCGACGAGGCGACGGACCGCCGCGGGGGGTTCGGCCGGCTCCTCGCGTACGTGTACCTCGACGGGACGAACGTCAACGAACGGCTCCTCGCCGACGGATACGCGCGGGTGTACGACTCCTCGTTCACGATGCGCGCGGAGTTCGACGCGGCGGAACGGGCCGCCCGCGGGGCGTCGCTCGGCCTGTGGGGGTTCGAGGCGTCACGCGCGACCGAGCTCGTGCCGACCGACGCCGGCGACGTGACCGTTCCGCCCCCGCCGCCCGACGGCGACTACGACTGCTCGCACTTCGACACGCGGGCGCAGGCGCAGGCCGTGTTGGACGGGGTCTCGGGGGATCCTCACGGGCTCGACGGCGACGGCGACGGGATCGCCTGCGAGTCGCTCCCCTGACGACGGTCGCCGCCCGGCCTCCCGACGACGCGGGACCGTCGCCGCGGACCCGATCGTTCGTCAACCGGGGTGCCTCGTATCCGATCAAACAATACTATGGATATAAGGTACAAAGCTATCCGCTTCGGCATGCTATCGAATACCATGAGGCCGAACACCGCGGAAACGGGAGAGGAAGTGTACGAATGTTTCGAATGCGGAACGCGCTCGCAGACGTCGGGGCGCTGTGACTGCGGCGGGGAGCTGCTCCATCTGGGTCGGTCGCGGGACCTGTAGGCGACCGGGGTGCGGAGACCCGCAAGGGGGACGCCTCGATCGTCGCGGGGTTCCTCGTCCGGGATCAGTCGTCGTCGGCCGGCGCGGCCGGGGTGCCCGATCCCGCGTCCTCCTCGATGCTCGGCGGGTACTTCCCGCGGTCGAGTTTCAGGTCCGACTGCGGGCGCGCCATACAAGTGAGCGCGAACTCCTCGGCCTCCTCGTCGGTGAGTCCGCGGGCCGCGGGCTGGGTGACCTCGCCCTCGACGATCTCCGCGGAGCAGGCGAGACACATGCCGACGCGGCAGGAGTACTCCTGGGCGATCCCCTCCTCGATACAGGGCTGAAGGATCGTCTCCGTGTCGGACACCTCGATCGTCTCGCCGGTGCCGACGAACTCGACGGTGTACTCGGTCATGGAGCGACGTACCCGCCGACCGGTCAAAAAGGGTTCCCCTCGATCGCGTCGCCGTCGCGGGGTCGGAAACGGGCGAGACACGTCGCGACGCGTCCGGTTTCGGTCGGTTTTCGATGTCGGTTTTTTATACAGGGGACGAGAGATCGAACCCGTCAATGGTCCTCGCTCCCTCCGTCGCAGGGTTGCCGACGTATCGGTTCTGGGGCGTCACCGTCGTCCGCGACGAACTGTTCCTTCTCGCGGCGCTTCTCGTCCTCTGGGCGACGCTCGGGAGGTGGATCTATAGGGACGCGACGACTCGGGGAAGCGAGTGGGCGTGGCAGTGGGGGTTCGGCACCCCGCTGACGCTGATCGCGGGGCTGGACGTGATGCTGTTGGTGGTCGTGATCTACCTGTTGCTTCGGAGTTCGGACTGACCGTCGTACGGATCATCCATATACGATCGATCGCCGATCAGCACCTCACACCTCCCCAGCCTCGTCGGCCGGCCTCCGCTCCGGCCGACCGACTCCCTCGCGCGTGCTGCTCACGCCCGGAGGGCGTTCGGAGGCACGCGCCGCCGTACTTCTGATTCATCGGGAGCTTCCCTCGTCCATCGCAACGACTAATCCCCCGCCGGACGCTTCCCGAGGTATGACCGGCAAGGCCACCGCGCGCGCCCACCCCATCCAGGGGCTCGTCAAGTACCACGGACTGCGCGACGAGGAGCGTCGCTACCCGTACCACGACAGCATCAGCCTCTGTACCGCCCCGACCGCCACCACGACGACGGTGGAGTGGGAGCCGGACGCCCCGGAGGACACCTACGTCATCGGCGGCGAGGCTGTCGAGGGACGGGCGGCCGAGCGGATCGCGGCGGTCGTCGACGAGGTCCGCGAGCGCGCGGGCACCGACGCGGCCGTCCGGCTGGAGAGCGAGAACTCCTTCCCGTCGAACATCGGCTTCGGCTCCTCGGCGTCCGGGTTCGCCGCCGCCGCGCTCGCCCTCGTCGAGGCCGCGGGGCTCGATCTCGACTTACCCGCGGTCTCGGCGGTCGCCCGGCTCGGCTCCTCCTCGGCGGCCCGCGCCGTGACGGGCGCGTACTCGCTCCTCGAGACCGGGCTCAACGACGCGGACTGCCGCTCGCGTCGCCTCGACGTCGGCGTCGGCGACGACGGCTTCGACCCCGAAGAGGACCTCCGGATCGTGGCCGCGCACGTCCCCGCCTACAAGGAGACCGAGGAGGCCCACCGCGAGGCGGCCGCGAGCCACATGATGGACGCGCGGGTCGCCCACGTTCAAGACCAGCTCGTGGAGATGACAGACGCGCTCCGAGAGGGCGACTTCGACCGGATCTACGGCACCGCCGAACACGACTCGCTGTCGCTGACGGCGACGACGATGACCGGCCCCGCCGGCTGGGTGTACTGGCAGCCCGAGACGATCGCGGTGTTCAACGCGGTGCGCGAGCTCCGCGAGTCGGGCGTCGACGTCTACTTCTCCACCGATACGGGCGCGTCGGTGTACGTCAACACCCGCGCGGAACACGTCGACGAGGTGGAGTCGCGGATCGCCGAGATCGGGGTCGACACCGACGTCTGGGAGGTCGGCGGGCCGGCTCGCGTCCTCGACGCGAGCGAGGCGCTGTTCTAGGGCCCGGTGCGGACGTCGAGCGGGTTCCGGGACGCGGATCCGGGCGGCGGGCGTCGCCGGCGCGACCCCGCCGCGACTACAACCGTTCCCTGACGTCGGCGGCGACCGCCGAGAGCGCCTCCTCCGCGGTCGCGACCCGGTCCGTGAGGCTACAGAAGCCGTGGGCCATCGCGGGGTAGTGGCGGCTCCCGACGGGCGTCCCCTCCTCGGCGAACCGCTCCGCGAGCGCCAGCCCGTCGTCTCGAAGCGGGTCGAAGCCGGCAGTGACGACGGTCGCCGGCGGGAGCCCGCCGAGGTCGTCGGCCCGCAGCGGGACCGCGAAGGGGTTCGCCGCGTCGACCGGGCTCCGGAGGTACTGCTCGTAGAACCACTCCATGTCGGCACGGGTGAGGAGCGGCCCGTCGGCGTTCTCGCGGTAGGAGTCCGTCTCGAGGTCGTACCCGGCGATCGGGTACAACAGGAACTGTCCCGCGATCTCGGGGCCGTCGAACTCGCGGGCGTGAAGCGCCGCGGCGGCGGCGAGCGCTCCGCCGGCGCTGGTGCCGGCGACGCCGAGCCGGTCGGGGTCGCCGCCGAACGAGGCCGCGACCTCGGCGGCCCACTCCACCGCCGCGGCCGCCTCGTCGACGGGGACCGGGAAGGGGTGTTCGGGCGCGAGCCGGTAGTCGACGGAGACGACCACGGCGTCGGTTCGCGTCGCCAGCTCGCGACACGGGCCGTCGATGGAGTCGAGCGTCCCGAGCGTCCAGCCGCCGCCGTGGAAGTAGACGAGGGTCCGGGCGGGCGGCGCGTCGGCGTCGGCCGACTCGTCGGCGTCGGCCGGCTCGCCGGATCCGGTCGCGGCCGCCGGCCGGTACACCCGTACGGGGACCTCCCCGTGCGGGCCGTCGAACGCGAGGTCCCGAACGCTCTCGACGGGGGGCTCCGGCTCGCCCGAGAACACCTCGTCCTCCAGGCGTCTGGCGGCCGCCACGGAAAGGTCGTGCCACTCCGGGAGCCCGAGCGCTTCGAGTTCGTCGACGACCGCCGCGAGTTCGGGGTCGAGTTCGGCCGCGCGCATGCGGGGACCGAGGCGGTGGTCCTTTATCAGTCGGTCGGTAACGTCGACCGATGACGGTCCGGCTCTCGTACGAGAACGGGACGATCCGGGTCGAGGCCGACCCCGACGGGAGCGACGGCGACGGCGACGACGGCGGGGCGGATCCCGACGCCGACCGCGACGGCGCCTGCCGCGGCGCCCCCGGTCTGCCGCCGCTTCCGGGCGTCGACGCCGATCCACGGTCGGGCACGGGTCGAGCCCCCGCCCACCGCTACGCGGCGATCCGCCGGGCGCTCGAGGTCGCCGGGGTTCCGGTCGACGACCGGGTGCTCGCGTGGGCGCGCGGAGACGGCGACGCCGGACTCGCGCTCTCGACCGACTACGACCTCCGCGAGTACCAGGCGGACGCGCTCGCGGCGTGGCACGACGCCGACGACCGGGGCGTGTTGGAGCTACCGACGGGGGCCGGCAAGACCGTGATCGCGATCCGCGCGATGGTCGACCTGGGGGTTCCGACGCTCGTCGTCGTCCCGACGGTCGACCTCCTCGAGCAGTGGCAACGCGAGCTGGAGACCGAGTTCGACGTCCCGATCGGCCGGTTCGGCGGCGGCGAGCAGCGGCAGGAGGCGATCACGGTGTCGACGTACGACTCCGCGTATCTCAAAGCGGAGGACGTCGGCGACGCCTTCGGGCTCGTCGTCTTCGACGAGGTCCACCACCTCGGCGGCGAGGGGTACCGGGACGTCGCCCGGCTGCTCGCCGCGCCCGCGCGCCTCGGGCTCACGGCGACGTTCGAGCGCCCCGACGGGGCCCACGAGACGGTCGCGGCGCTGGTCGGCGACCGCGTCTACGCGCTCGACGTCGACGACCTCGCCGGCGACCACCTCGCGCCCTACGACATCCGGCGGATCGAGGTGGAGCTGACGCCCGAGGAGCGCGAGCGGTACGACGAGAAGCAGGGGACCTTCCTCGGGTACGTCCGCGAGGCCGGGATCACCTTCGAGAGCGGCGACGACTACCGGAAGCTGGTGATGCGCTCCGGCAACGACCCGCGGGCGCGGGAGGCGCTGCTCGCGAAGTCGGCCGCGCGCGAGGTCATGATGAACGCCGACCGGAAGCTCGAGCAGCTCGCGGACCTCCTCGAGCGTCACCGGGACGACCGGATCATCGTCTTCACCGCCCACACGGAGTTGGTCTACCGGATCTCCGAGCGGTTCCTGATCCCCGCGATCACGGCGGAGACGGGCGCGGCGGAGCGCCGGGAGGTCCTCGAGCGGTTCCGCGAGGGGACGTACGGCCGGGTGGTCGCCGCCAACGTCCTCGACGAGGGGGTCGACGTCCCCGACGCCAACGTCGCCGTCGTCCTCTCGGGATCGGGCAGCGAGCGGGAGTTCACCCAGCGGCTCGGGCGGATCCTCCGGCCGAAGGCGGACGGCGGCCGGGCGGTGCTCTACGAGATCGTCTCGGCCGAGACGGCCGAGGAGCGCGTCGCGGCGCGCCGGCGGTGAAGTCCGTCGAGGTACTTCCGAACGGATCGATCTCTGAGGGACCGAGTTCGAATCGATCGAAACCGGTCGGAGCCGCCGCGAAAACACACTCGCTAGTGGTACGAGAGTTTCGTGAGTGATCGAGGTGATGAGAACCGAATCCTTGCTGGGGCGGTGAGTTCTTTCAAAGCCCCAGCCGTCTCCGGTCGAGGGCCTCGCTGTGCTCCTCGTCGCTCGCGTTGCTCGCTCCTGCGGTGTCGCCGGCGGC
>NZ_NHPJ01000136.1 GCF_002252985.1 Halorubrum halodurans
TCGTCGCGGAGATGCCGACCTGACAGCTCGTGAGATAGATCTCGAGGTCCTCGGTCATCTCCCAGGCCCGCCGCAGTCCCGGCGTGTCGAACGCCGACTCGGGATACTGTCGGACGCGGGTCAGCGCGAACTCGATCGCGACGAAGAAGCCGTTGGCCAGGATGAGCAGGACGCCGGCGAGCAGTCGGAGACCGATCTCGAGCCCGTTCACGCCGGAGATCTCTCGGCCCGTCCCAAGACGTTTTCCGTCGATCCCGCTTCGCGGCTACGTCGGTGGCGCTCTCGCCGCGGTCACTTCGCGGTCGGCGTCACGTCGCCGACGGCGTCCATGACCTGGATCGCGGCGCTCGCGGCCAGCCCGCGGGCGACCTCGTCGGCGTCGGAGTCGGCGATCCCGGCCTCGAGCTCGTCGAGGTCCGGCGTGAATCCGGCGGTGACGGGGTGACCGGCCGGGGGATTGACGGCGACGGTCGCCTGGGGGCCGTCGGTGCCGACCGAGAGCTCCGATCCGACCGCGTAACCGTCCGGGAGATACGATTCGGTACGGGAGACGATCCCCGCCACCGTCCGCCTGAGTCGCCGTTCCTGTTCCGGGGAGAGGTCGACCGGCGCGGGCTCGCCCGCGTCGGTGACGCCCGGCGGTCCGGCGTACGGGTTGTTGCCGTTCATCGAAGACACCCGGTGTAGGCGGAGCCGAGTCAAAAAGGCGTCGGCGACGGCGATCCCCCGGATCGGCGGCGGTACCGCTCCCCGCCCGACGACGGCCCGACCCGCGGGACCCCTCTCAGGGGGTCAACACGCGCCACAACACGGCCGGCCGCAGCAGCGACGTCGGCTCCCGCTCGAGCCGGAAGACGCGATAGTAGGCGTCCGTCACCCGCCCGTCGTCGTGTGCGGTCGCGACGAGGCGGTCGACGTATCGGTTGAACGGGTCGGTCCCGGTCGGCTTCGGGCCGTCGGTCGCCTCGAACGCGAAGTCGGCCCCGACGGCGACCCGCCAGACCGCCTCGACGATCGACGCCGTGCGGTCGAAGAACCGCGGGGCCAGGTCGTCGAGGCCGCCGGCGGCGAGCGCGTGGTGGAGCACCAGGGCGTCGAGCGCCGCCACGGACATCCCCTGCCCGTAGATCGGGTTGAAGCTCGCGATCGCGTCGCCGGTGACGACCAGCCCGTCGGGGAACCGGTCCATCCGGTCGTACCGGCGGCGCACGCTCGCGGGGAACGGATAGCGGTCGATCCCCGCCCCGCTCCACTCGCGATCGCGGACGAGTTCGGCGATCTCGGGGACCGGAAAGCTCTCCGCGAATGCGACGAGCCCCTCCCGGTCCGTCGGCGCGTCGTCGCCGTGGAGCCCCTGGAGGATCACCTCCCAGCGGCCGTCCTCGATCGGGATCGCGGCGGCCCCGCGCGTCCGCGGCGGATCCGGCGGGACGACGATCGCGTGTCGCGCCGACGCGGGGCGGTCGACGCGGATCGTGCTGTAGGTCACGTCGACCTCGACGGCGTCGACGGGAGGCGGTTCGTACCCGTTCGCCTCGAGCCACGACGGCGTCCGGCTCGTGCGGCCGGTCGCGTCGACGACGAGGTCCGCGGGGAGGGTCGTCGGATCGCCCCGCTCGTCGCGGAACGCGACGCCCGTGACGGTGCGGCCGCCCGCGTCGGCGCTCCGACGACCCGCGTCCCCCGCCTCGGTCCCGTAGCCCGTGAACCGACACCCCCCGCGTTGGGTGACCGACGGCAGCCGCTCGATCCCCTCGCGGATCGCGTGTTCGAACAGCGCTCGGCTCGCACAGTACATCGGGAACCGGTCGGGCGGGTCCGCGAGGAAGTCGCCGCCGTCGAAGTAGCGCATCTCGCGGGAGGCGTCGATCAGCAGCCCGCCCGCCTCGAGGAGCCGCTCGCCGAAGCCGGGAAACAGGTCCCCGATCGTCGCCCGCCTGGCCTCCAGCATGGCGTGCGGGTGACGCGTCTGCGGCGCGCCGTCGCGGGGCGTCGGCGTCTCCGGGATCGGGTCCCGCTCCAGCACGACCACCTCCGCGAAGGCGTCGGCGAGCACGCGCGCCGCGCACAACCCGGCCACGCTCCCGCCGAGGACGACCGCCCGCTCCCCGAGCGTCGTGACCCCGTCCGGGTCGTACCGCCTCACGTTCTCGAGCACCATCGGTCTCGGCCGGATCGGGGTCGGGGACCGACGCCAATCAATCTTGATGACGGGGTCGGCGGACCGATTCGACGACGGACGCTCAGAGGATCGGTTCCGACTCGCCGTACGCCGCGACGGTGACCGCCGTGGTGTACCGGCCGGGCTCGGCCGTCGCGGTCTCGACGCGGGTCTCCCGGTCGGGCAGGTCCCACTCGCGCAGCGACGACCCCGCGTCGAGCCCGGCGCGGATCCGGTCGCGGACCGCCGCGGGGTCCTCGCCGGTCACCTCGTAGAAGATCCCCGGACCGGGACCGGTCGCCCAGCCGAGCCCGGCGGCGACGTCCGGCCGTCGTCGGGGGGCGCGCTTGTCGGCCGCGTCCTCCGCGCCGGCGCGCCCGCCCTCGCGGAAGTCGACCTCGTCGCCCGGCCCGACCGTCCGGCGCGCCTCCACGACGGTGAGCGCGTTTCCCGCGGGCCCCAGATCCGGCGCCGCCGCCACCCGCGTCACGGTCGCCTCGGCGGGGATCACGGAGGAGACCGCGACGAGGTTGTAGTTGTGGAGGTTCGCGTCCGCGAGCGCGGCGTCGTAGGAGGCCATCGCCGTGTCGGCGACGCCGACGCCGCCGACGACGTGGATGGTGTTCATCGGATACGGATCGACCGCCGGGGCGCTAAGGGGTTACGAACCCGACCCGTGCGGTTCGGTTCGCCGGGAGACGTGACGGGCCGGGGCGGCGTCGGCCGCCCCGCGGAGGCGACCCCGTCGTGGGACGCGACGCGGAGCGGCGGTCAGTCGTCGCCGTCGGCGGTCGCCTCGACCGTGGAGTCGCGGACCCGCCTCACCCCGCTGTCCACGTCGACTCCCTCCCAGTCGTGGTCCGCGTGGAACCCCTCGCGCTCCCTGGCGCTTCGAGCCACACGGATGAACTCGGCGTCCTCGCGGGCTTCGGGGATCGTATGGCCGCCGCAGTAGGAGAGCCCGGACCGGATCCCGGCACAGAACTCCTCTGCCACGTCGGCGAGCGGGCCCTTGTACGGGGTCAGAGCCTCGACCCCCTCGTCGGCGCTGACGTCGTTCCGTTTGTCCTCACGCTCCTCCGCCGCCGCGGTCGTCGCCATCCCCCGTGAGCGCTTGTACCGCGTCCCGTCGACCGCGACGACCGCGCCGGGTGCCTCCGCGGTGCCGGCGAAGAGGCTTCCGAGCATCACCGTGTCCGCACCCGCCATGAGCGCCTTCACCGCGTCGCCGGAGGTGCGGATCCCGCCGTCGGCACAGACGGTGACGCCGGCCTCCTCGGCCGCCGTCGCACAGTCGTCGACGGCGGTCAACTGTGGAACGCCGGCGCCGGCGACCTTCCGGGTGGTACAGTGGGAGCCGGGGCCGATGCCGACCTTCACGCAGTCGGCGCCGGCGGCGGCGAGGTCCTCGACGCCCGCGGGCGTGGCGACGTTGCCGGCGATGAGGTCCGTGTCCGGGAACTCCCCGGCGAGGATCTCGACGGCCTCGAGCGTTCGCTCGAGGTGGCCGTGCGCCACGTCGACGACGAGCGCGTCGACGCCCGCCTCGATCACGGCGGCACCCCGCGCGACGTAGTCCTCGTCGATGCCGACCGCCGCGCCCACCCGCTCGCCCGCCTCTTTCACTTGCGTGACCTGCGCCGCCTGCTCTTCGGGGGTGAGGAACCGGTGGAGGACGCCGAACCCTCCCGAGCGACCGAGCTCGATCGCCAGGTCCGACTCGGTGACCGTGTCCATCGCGGCGGAGACGAGCGGCGTATCCAGTTCGACGGACGGCGTGAGGGTCGTCGAGAGGTCGACGTCGCTCCGACTGTCGACCGGCGACCGTTTCGGGACGAGGAGGACGTCTCCGTAGCTCAATCCGGTGCGTAGCTCGTTCATATCCTCGGTAACGGAACGGCTCCTGCCCGATAAGCGTCTCGAATCGCGCGGGTCGTCCCCTTCGGCCCGCGGATCGCCCGTACCCGCGGGCGGTCGGGGTCGGCCGGGCCGCCGCTCAGTACTGGTAGTGGATGACCTGGTCGTCGGCGCCCTCGACGTCCTTGAGCTTCTCGCGTGCCCGCTCGAAGTCGGACTGGACCACCTCGGTACGCCCGTCGCGGATCGCGAACATCCCGGCCTCCGTCGCGACCGAGGCGATGTCCGCGCCGCTGTACCCCTCGAGATCCGTCGCGACCTCGCTCACGTCCACGTCGTCGGCGACGTTCATCTCCTGGGTGTGTATCTCGAGGATCCGCTCGCGGCCCTCGGCGTCGGGCTCGGGCACCTCGATGAGGCGGTCGAAACGGCCGGGACGGAGGATCGCCTCGTCGAGCATGTCGAAGCGGTTGGTGGCGGCGATGATGCGGATCTCCCCGCGCTCGTCGAAGCCGTCCATCTCCGAGAGCAGCTGCATCATCGTCCGCTGGACCTCGGCGTCGCCGCTCGTCTTCGAGTCCGTCCGCTTCGAGGCGACCGCGTCGATCTCGTCGATGAAGATCACCGCGGGCTCGCGCTCGGCGGCGAGCTCGAAGAGGTCGCGGACGAGCCGGGACCCCTCGCCGATGAACTTCCGGACCAGCTCGGAGCCGGCCATCTTGATGAACGTCGCGTCCGACTCGTTGGCGACCGCCTTCGCCAGCATCGTCTTGCCGGTCCCCGGCGGGCCGTGAAGCAGCACGCCGCTCGGCGGCTCGACGCCCACGGTCTCGAACTGTTCGGGGTTCTCCAGGGGGTCCTCGACGGCCTCGCGGACCTCGCGGATCTGCTCGTCGATCCCGCCGATGTCGGCGTACTCGACGTCGGGCGACTCCGTGACCTCCATCGCCTGCGCGCGGGAGTCCGTCTCGTCGTCGAGCACCTGCTGGATCGCGAACGAGTCGTTGATCGCGACGCGGTCGCCGGGCCGGAGGTCGGCGTCCAGTCGGGTCGCCGCCTGCGTCAGCACCTCCTGGTTGTTGCCGTGCTGTTTGATGACGACCCCCTCGTCGGTGAGCTCCTCGACGGAGGCGATGTACAGGGAGGAGGTCTTCAACACCTCGTTCTCGCGTTTCAGCTCGTCGACGTCGGCTTTGAGGTCGCCCCGGCGTCCCTGCGCGTCCTCGAGACGGTTCTCGAGTTCGTCGTTCACGTGGACGATCCGCCGGTAGTGTTGCCGGATCGCCTCGAGCCGTTCCGCCTCGCTCATCTCCGGATCGAGCTCGAGACGGGGGCGGTCCGGCAGTGAGGGGCTATGAGACATTCGTTGGCCTCGATACGGCACGCGCGTAAATGTGCCTTTGGGTCACGGCGGACGGACGGGGTCACGGCGTAAGCGACGCCCGCGACGGGCGACCTCCCGACCACTCCGCGTATCAGATCCGATATCCGGGCCCCGGATCTTATGCCGCCCCGATACGCATCGTCCGACATGAGCGGACGAACCGGCCCACAGCGCGCCGCGTCGACGGAGACGGAGCGGGACCGCCTCGGCGCGCCCGTTCGGCGATGACCGACGGCTCCCCCACCGGAGACGCGGCGCCCTCCGACCGATCGACGCCGACGGTCCTCGCCGTCGACGACGAGCCCGACCTGTCCGAGCTGTACCGCGTCTACCTCCAGGACCGATACGACGTTCGGATCGCCACGAGCGGCGAACGGGCGCTCGAGGAGATGGACGCGGACGTCGACGTCGTGCTCCTCGACCGACGGATGCCGGACCTGTCCGGCCACGAGGTGCTCTCCGAGATCCGGGCGGCGGGGTACGACGCCCGCGTCGCGATGTTGACCGCGGTCGACCCCGACGTCGACATCGTCGACATGCCGTTCGACGACTACAAGACCAAGCCCGTCACCCGCGAGGGGCTCCTCGCGCTCGTCGAAGAAGGCGGCGCTCGAGGCCTCGGGGGCGACGGACACCGAGGAGTACGACGACCTCGTCGAGCGCATGGCGGACGTGCGCGCGGAGGTCGACGAGACGCTCGACCGCCTCTCCGCCGAGGACGCGTTCGCCGAGATAGCCACGAACGCGCCCTGACGACACTCCGTCGCCGATCGGCGCTACTCGATCTCGAGGTCGCCGCCGGCGCCGTCGCCGGCGCCTCCCTCGTCCCACTCGAGCTCGAACTCGACGCTCAACTCGCCGGGACCGTCGGCGGGCCCCTCCCGCTCGGCTTTCACCTCGAACGTGGGCCGCGCGGGCGGCTCCATCGTCACCGACTGATCGCCGCGGGTGAGCGTGATCGCGCTGCCGGACTCGAGCGAGTCGGCGACGGTCCGCAGGTAGGAGGCGATCTCCTCGCGGCTTCGACGGCTCTCCGACTCGAAGAGGACTTCCTCTGGCATACCTCACCGTTGGTCGCGTCGGCGCATAAACGTATGCGCCGACCGGGCGGCGGGGACGCCGCGCGTCCGTCCCCCGGATCGCCGGGCGGTCGCCGTCGCCGCGGAGCCCCTAGAACCCGTCCTCGAACGCGAACGTCCCGTCGCGCTGGACGACCTCGCCGTCGACCTCGATGACGGAGTCCTCGCTCATGTCGACGATCATGTCGACGTGCTCGGCGGACTCGTTGAGGTCGTTCTCCTCGCCCACGGTGTCGGGGTACGCCGAGCCGACGGCCATGTGGACGGTGTCGCCCATCTTCTCGTCGAACAGCATGTTGTACGTGAACCGGTCGATCTGGCGGTTCATCCCGATGCCCAGCTCGCCGAGGCGCCGCGATCCCTCGTCCGTGTCGAGGATGCCGGCAAGCAGGTCCTCGTTGCGCTCGGCGGCATGCGAGACGACCTCGCCGTCCTCGAAGCGGAGCCGGACCCCGTCGATCTCGCGGCCGTAGCGGTACAGCGGGAGGTCGAAGTGGACCTCGCCGTGGACGCCGTCGCGGACTGGCGCCGTGAACACCTCGCCGCCGGGGAGGTTCGCCTCGCCGTGGTCGTTGAGGGCGGCGTTCCCCGAGACGTCGAGCGTCAGGTCGGTCCCCTCGCCCGACCGGATCCGCACCTCGTCGGCGTCGTTCAGTATCTCCACCATCTCCGCCTGGAAGGCGCGTTGGGCCTCCCAGTCGAGCGAGACGGCGTCCCAGACGAAGTCCTCGTACGCCTCGGTGCTCATCCCCGCAAGCTGGGCGTGTCCGGCGGTCGGATACTGGGTGAGACACCAGGTCTTCGAGAGCCGCTCGCGTTTCACCTCCTCCATCGCGCGATTGTAGGCGGCGTTCGTCTCGGGGTCCACGTCGGCGTCCTCCGTGACGTTCGCCCCGCCGCGGGCGATCACGAACACGTCGGTCTCCTCGTAGAGCGCGCGCCGATGGCTCGGTTCGGCGAACTCCGCCGAGGAGCGCTTGAAGGCGCGCTCGGCGCGCTTCGAGTAGTTGAGGTACACCGGGTTCGCTCCGCGGTCGCCGCAGATCTCGTGGAGCGCGACCGCGAGGTCCTCGGCCTCGGCCGGCAGCTGGATGACGACGTCGTCTCCCGCCTCGATGCCGGTCGAGTGGTCGGCGATGATCTCGGCGTGCTCGCGGATGCGTGGGTCCATACCGCACCCTCTCGCCCAGGGGAATTACCGGTTTTCCTTGCGGCGGGCCGGGCGGGGGACTCGCGGCGGCGTCTCTCGGGGCGACGTCGCTGACCACCCGCTCGTGCTGTCGCCGCGCGTCGTGCGAACGGCGCCCGACCCACTCGCGAGCGAGACGGCGACGGATCAACCCCGACCGTCCACGGTCGAGCGGCTGAGCCGCCCGCCGTCGCGCTCTCACCCGGCCAGCACCCACACGCCGAGCAGGAGCAGGATGCCACCCGCGACGCGGTCCAGCCGGCGGCCGGTCGCCTCGGCCCGGAGCACTCCCGCGGCCCCGTCGGCCACGACCGCCACGACGGCGAGGTAGACGGCCGTGAGCACGGCGTAGGTGACGCCGAGGAGCGCGATGGCGCCGCTCTCTCCGGCGAGCGCGCCGCCGACTCCCCCGGCGTCGCCGGCGCCGGCGCCGCGGCCGACGAATCCGGGCAGGAACGCGAGGAAGAACAGCGCGACCTGGGGGTTGAGCGCGTTGACGAGGAAGCCCTCGCGGACGCCGTCGCCGCCCGTCGGCGGCGCGTCGTCGCCGGCCGATCGGAGCGTGTCGACGCCGAGATAACAGAGGTAGAGCGCGCCCGCGACCCGGACGACCCGCTCGGCCCCCGGCACGGTCCGGTACACCGCGGCGACGCCGACCACGACGAGCGCGGTGTGAAAGAGGATCCCCGTCGTGACGCCGAGGGCGGCCCGGAGGCCGGCGGCTCGGTTCTCGATCCCGCACGAGAGCACGAACAGCGTGTCGGGACCGGGCGTGACGATCAGCGTCGCCGCCGCCAGCACGAACAGGACGTACGTCGGCGGAGCGAGCGGGAAGCCGGCGACGACCATCGTCTCCCGGAGGGATCGCGGCGAATAAAAACCGATCGACGCCGGCGGGGGCCGGCGGGACCGTCGGGGCGACCGAGGCCCACGGCGGCACCGCTCCGCGAACCGTGGGTGCCGTGACCGCCCCGTTTTTATCCGTGGGGCCGGGAAGATAGGGGGATGACGACGGAGCCCGATCTGGACCCGGACGACTTCGGTTTCGCCGAGCCGGCGACCGACCAGTCGTTCGAGAACGCCCTCGCGAAGGCCCGCGACGGGATCCGGCTCTCCGTCGACGACGCGACGGAGCTGCTCGCGACGGGGACCGACGTCGACGGGATCGACCCGGACCGCAAGGAGGCCGTCCTGGAGGCCGCCGACCGCCGGCGAGCCGAGGAGGTCGGCGAGGAGGTCACCTTCGTCGCCAACCTCAACAACAACGTCACGACCGCCTGCAACACGGGCTGTCTGTTCTGTAACTTCAAGGACTCCGCCCACGCCTTCGAGGCCGACAGCGACGTCGAACACGCGGGGTTCACGAAGCCGCCGGCGGAGTCGCGCGCGGTGGTGGAGGACGCCCTCGAGATGGGGATCTACGAGGTGTGTTCGGTCTCCGGGCTCCACCCCGCGTTCGCGCTGAACGACGACCACCACGAGATCCTCGCCGCCCGCGACGACCCCGCGAGCGAGGTGAACTACAGGCCGCCCGAGGCGTACGCGACCGACCCGGGCACCTACGTCGAGCAGATGGCGGCGATGTCGGTCGGCGGCGTCCACCTCCACTCGATGACCCCGGAGGAGGCGTACCACGCGAGGCGCGGCACCGACTGGAGCTACGAGTCCGTCTACCGCGAGCTGGCTACAGCCGGGCTCGACTCCGCGCCCGGCACGGCCGCCGAGATCCTCGTCGACGAGGTGCGCGACGTGATCTGTCCGGGGAAGATCCGCACCGACGACTGGGTCGCGGCGATGGAGGGGGCGACCGCCGCCGGCCTCGACGTCACCTCGACGATGATGTACGGTCACGTCGAGACGGTCGAACACCGCGCGGAACACCTGAAGGTGATCCGCGACCTCCAGGACCGGACCGGGGGGATCACGGAGTTCGTTCCCCTCTCCTTCGTCCATCAGAACACCCCGCTGTACCGGCAGGGCGTCGTCGACTCCGGCCCCTCCCGCGACGAGGACGAGCTCGTCGTCGCGGTCGCGCGGCTCTTCCTCGACAACGTCGATCACGTCCAGGCGTCGTGGGTGAAATCCGGCGACGCCCACGGACTCAAACTGCTCAACTGCGGCGCGGACGACTTCATGGGTACCGTCCTCTCGGAGGAGATCACGAAGCGCGCGGGCGGGGAGTACGGCGAGTACCGCTCGTTCGACGACTACGTGAAGATGATCACGGCGATCGGCCGCACCCCCGTCGAGCGGTCGACGGACTATCGGACGCGCCGGCGGATCGACCCCGACGACGGCCCGCACGGCCCGCGGCTCGGCCCCCGTGCCGACGGCACGCCGATGCTCCCGAACGGGGCCGAAGGCGGCGGTCCCGCGAGCGCGGACGACTGATCGGCTCCCGGACCGCCGCCGACCGCGGCGGATCGGACCCGCCTTGGTCGGCCGCCGACCGGCGTCGAACCGCCCGAGAACGTTTCGAAAACCATTACCCCACGACCGCCGGAGGAACGTTCATGAAAGTCCTCGTGACCGTGAAGGAGGTCGGAGAGGCGGACGACGACTTCGAGATCGAGGGGACCGACATCGCGGCGTCGGACCTGGAGTACGACCTCAACGAGTGGGACGACTACGCCGTCGAGGCGGGCGTCCAGCTCGCGGAGGCCGGGATCGCCGACGAGGTCGTCGCCGTCACGATCGGCCCCGAGCGTGCCGAGGAGACGATCCGGATGGCCCTCGCGAAGGGTGCCGACCGCGCGGTCCGGGTGTGGGACGACGCCTTCGAGGGGAGCTTCGCCGACGTCTCCTCGAAGGTCGACGTCCTCGAGGCGGTCGTCGACGACGAGGAGCCGGACCTGGTCTTGAGCGGCGTCCAGGCGGCGGACACCGCCTTCGGCGCGACCGGCGTCGCGCTCGCGGAGCGGATCGGGTTCGAGCACGCCGCGGTCGTCAACGACCTCGAGCTCGACGCCGACGCGGGCGTCGCGAACGTCCACCGGGAGCTGGAGGGCGGGATCGAGGAGCTGACCGAGGTCGACCTCCCGGCCGTGTTGACGGTCCAGACCGGGCTCAACGAGCCGCGGTACGCCAGCCTCCGCGGGATCCGACAGGCCCAGCGCAAGGAGATCGCCGCGACCGACCTGGACGACCTCGGGCTCGCTCCCGCCGACGTCGAGAGCGCCCTGACGCTGACGGAGATGTACGAACCCGAGAGCGACTCGGACGCGGAGATCATCGAGGGCGACGCCGGCGAGGCCGCGGGTCGCCTTGCCGAGGTCCTGCGGGAGAAGGGGGTGGAGGCGTAATGAGCGACGTACTCGTCGTCTCCGAGCACCGCCGCGGGGAGCTCCGCGACGTCTCGCTGGAGCTGCTCACCGCCGGCCGGGAGCTGGCGGACGCGCTCGGCGGCGACCTCCACGTCGCGGTCGTCGCCGGCGACGTCGACCGGTTCGCGGACGAGCTGAACCGCCCCGGCGTCGACCGGATCCACGCCGTCGAGAACGGCGAGGAGTTCGACCACACCGTCTACGCGGCCGCCGTCGAGACGCTCGTCGGGGAGGTCGACCCGACCGCGGTGCTCGCGCCCAACTCCGTCAACGGCCTCGACTACGCGCCCGCGGTCGCGGAGCGGCTCGCCCTCCCGCTCGTCACCGACGTCCTCGGCTTCGAGTACGACGCGGACGACGGCCTGACGGTCACCCGAGAGATGTACGGCTCGAAGGTCGAGACGAGCGTCGCCGTCGACGGCGACCGGTTCTGTCTCACGGTGCGGGGCGGCGAGTTCGTCCCCGCCGAGGGCGTCGGCGACGCCGAGGTGGCGTCGGTCGACGTCGAGGCACCCGCGTCGGGCGCGCGCGTCAAGGGATTCGAGGAGGTCGGCGGCGGGGACGTCGACATCGCGGACGCCGACGTGCTCGTCTCCGTCGGCCGCGGGATCGGCGAGGAGGAGAACCTCGAGCTCGTCGAGGAGCTCGCCGACGCGCTCGACGCGACCCTCTCCTCCTCGCGGCCGATCGTCGACAACGGGTGGCTCCCCAAGAACCGGCAGGTCGGCCAGAGCGGGAAGGTCGTCACTCCCGACGTGTACCTCGCGGTCGGCATCTCCGGGGCGGTTCAGCACGTCGCCGGCATGAAGGGGTCCGAGACGATCGTCGCCATCAACACCGACCCCAACGCGCCCATCTTCGACATCGCCGACTACGGGATCGTCGGCGACCTCTTCGACGTCGTCCCCGAGCTCATCGCCGAGTTCGAGTGAGGTCGGCGCGGGCGGACCCGGCGGCGACGGCGAGGGTCCACCGCCGCCGCGACCGACCCCGCCACGCCGCCAGCGTTTTCGCGTCCGGCCGTGTATCCGGAGCGGAAGACGATCCTCGTCATCACGTCACAACCTCTCACACCACATGCTCTCGATCCGTGCCACGGTTCCGACCGCCGACGAGTTCAGGGCCCTGTTCGCCGCCTACCGACGGGGAACCGACGTGGACGTGGAGGCGGTCACCGCGGCGCTCGACGACGACTCCGACGCGACGCTGCTCGATCTGGTCGCCGAGCCGTTCGCCTCCGTGGAGGACGTCGCGGACCGGCTGACCCGAACCGAGGCGTACCTCCGGGAGCGCGGCGACCGGCGTGCGGTGTTTCTCACGGTGTACACGCGGATGACGGCGGCGGTCGCGGACGGGATCGAGAGCGGATCCTTCGACGACTCGGAGTGGGTCGCGTCGTATCTCGTCGCGTTCGCGGAGCGGTACCGACGGGCGCTCGTCGCCTTCGAGCGCCGCGAGTTCGAGCGGGTCCCCCGCGCGTGGCTGCTGGGGTTCGCGGCCGCGGTCCGCGGTGAGAGGCTCGTCCTCCAGGACGCCCTCTCGGGGATCAACGCCCACATCACCTACGACCTCACGTACACGCTTCGAGACGTGGGGATCGACCCGAACCGCGGCCGAAAGCGGGCGGACCACGACCGGATCAACGCGGTCCTCGCCCGCCTCGTCGCGGCGGTCCAAGAGGGGCTCGTCGCGGTGTACGACGCCGCGGGCGTCGCCGCCGCGGAGGCGCTTTTCGACCCGCTCGACGACCGACTGATGCTCCTCGGGCTGGAGGGCAGCCGGGAGTTCGCGTGGCGCAACGCCGTGCTGCTCGCCGACCTGCCGACGTGGCTCGGCGAGCGGTACGTCGGCTGGCGGACGCACACCGCGTCGACCGGAGCCGCCGCGCTCGTGCTCGCGCCGCGGATCGACGCGGAGACGCGCAGCGCGCTGAAGGAGGCCGAAGACGGCGTGTTGACGCTGACCGCGTTCCACGACGAGCTCGAGCGACGGCTGCCCCCGCCGGTGCCGGACGAGCGGGCCGGCGAGTGATCGGCCGCCCGCCGTCGAGTTCTCGGTTCGTTTATCACCCCGCCGACCCCTCGATCCGTGTATGAGCGAGGGGTCTTCGCCGGCGGCGACCGCGACGGGACGCGAGATCTGGATCGAGAAGTACCGCCCGCAGTCGCTATCGGACGTTCACGGCCAGGAGGAGATCGTCGAACGGCTCCAGAGCTACATCGATCAGGACGACGTGCCGCACCTCCTTTTCAGCGGTCCTGCCGGAGTAGGGAAGACCACCGCCGCCACCGCCATCGCCCGCGAGATCTACGGCGAGGACAACTGGCGCGGGAACTTCCTCGAGCTCAACGCCTCCGACCAGCGCGGCATCGACGTGGTCCGCGACCGGATCAAGGGGTTCGCGCGGTCGTCGTTCGGGGGCGACTTCCGCATCGTGTTTCTCGACGAGGCCGACAGCCTCACGGATGACGCACAATCGGCGCTCCGCCGCACGATGGAGCAGTTCTCCGACAACACCCGATTCATCCTCTCGTGTAACTACTCCTCGAAGATCATCGACCCGATCCAGTCGCGGTGTGCCGTGTTCCGCTTCTCTCCACTCGCCGACGAGGCGGTCGCCGCCCAGACCCGCGAGATCGCCGCCGCCGAGGGGATCGAGGTGACCGACGCCGGCGTCGAGGCGCTCGTCTACGCCGCCGACGGCGACATGCGCCGCGCGATCAACTCGCTTCAGGCCGCGGCGACGACCGGCGAGGTGGTCGACGAGGAGGCGGTGTACGCGATCACGGCGACCGCCCGCCCCGAGGAGATCGAATCGATGGTGACGGACGCGTTGGCCGGCGATTTCACCAAGGCGCGGGCGACGCTCGACACCCTGCTCACCGACACCGGGATGGCCGGCGGCGACGTGATAGACCAGCTTCACCGCTCGGTGTGGGAGTTCGACCTCCACGAGCGCGAGGCCGTCCGGCTGATGGAGCGGATCGGCGAGGCCGACTACCGGATCGCCGAGGGCGCGAACGAGCAGGTCCAACTCGAGGCGCTACTGGCCGCGCTGGCGCTGCGCGAGGAGTAGGAGGGATCGGAAGGAGCGACCCGATTTCAGAACTCGTCGAGGCCGGACTGTTTCGCGGCCGCGAGCACGTCCGCACACGTCGACCACGAGCGGCGGGCGTGCGGCGGGACCTCCCCGTGGTCGGCGACGTACGCGCGGAGGAACGCCCGCGTCGTCGGGTCGCTCGGGTAGCCGCTGCCGACGCCGTCGTAGTCGGGGTACGCCGCGTCGATGGCGCTCATTCGGGCGTCGCGGGCCACCTTCGCGACGACGCTCGCCGCGCCGACGACGGGGTCGGACGCGTCCGCGCCGTGGGCGGCGTCGACGGCAACGGAGTCGGCGATGTCGGCGGTATCGGCGTCGACGACGAACTCCCGCAGCCGCCGCGCGAACCGCCTCTCGGAGGTGTCGCCCGCGTCGGCGACGACGCGGTCGCCGGCCCGCGCCACGCCACGCACCGCCCGCGCCTGTCCGCGGACGGTGAGCGTGTTCATGTCCGTGTCGGGCGCGTCGATCGCCGCGGTCTCGACGGTCGCGACCGCGACATCGACCGCGTCGCTCGCCCGCAGTTCCGCCGCGATCTCCCGCCGGCGATCGGGGGCGACGCGCTTCGAGTCGTCGACGTCGGCCGGCAGGCTCTCCGGGTCCGCGCGCACCGCCGCGGCGACCATCGGCCCGAGCACGGGCCCCTTTCCGGCCTCGTCGACGCCGACGTACACGTCTCGACCCGGGGCGGGAACGGACAAATAGCTTGAGATCGGTCGGCCGGATGGTCGTCGGAGCAGTCGGCGCGCCTCCGATCGTCCCGACGGGACGCGAGGAGCCCGCGAGGGACGTGGCGAACGGGGCGAGGTGCGAACGAAGTGAGCACCTCGATAGCGAGCGGTGAAACCGCGAGCAGTGAGCCACGAGGCTGGGGAGGCGTGAGGTGCGGTTGCGGTGTTGTGCGGGGCGGTCGGCTGGGGCTTTGGTGGTGACCGCGCCAGCAGCTCGCCACGCTTGGAGTCCGGATCGGTGACGACGGTCGATGCTACGGACTCACGATGGCGGAAAACGAAACCGAGGAAGCCGACTCTACTCGATCAGGACGGCGTTGACCTGGCCGGTCTGGCCGGGTCGGGAGGTGACGCGGGCGCGGCCCTCCGAGGTCTCGATGACGGCGCCCTTGGTGACGATGTTCCGGCGGACGTAGTTGACGTTCGAGGGGTTCTCGACGACGTCCTCGATGTCGGCCTCGACGACCTCGTCGCCGTCGGCGACCTGGGCGACGTTCGTCGCGAGCGCGCGGACCTTCCGCTCGTTGCCGCGGGAGTCGATGTACTGAACGCGGGTCTCGCCCACCGTCGTCTCGGCGGGCTCGCGGCCGAGCTGGTGGCGCTTCTTGTTCGAGGCGTGTTTCAGTCGGCCGCCGGTTCGCTTGCGCGTGGAGCGTCCCTGGTCTTTCATGTCCCTACGAACAGCCAGCGAATACTTGAACCGTTCGACTCCGGACGGCGTGGCGTCTCGCGGCCGATCACGACCGATCCGCACCGATCCGGGGTAGCGATCCGGGACCGACGAGTCGACGCGACCGACAGACGAAAGTCCCGCCGTCACCGATCGACCGGTATGAGCGACGCGCGCGGGACGGAACCCGACGAGGCCGACGGGGAGGAGGGAAGCGACGACGGCGTCCTCGCCGCGAGCGATCTCGGCGGCGAGGGGCCGCCGATCGAGGAGAAGCCGTACAAGATCGTCTTCGAGGCGAACAAGTGCTTCGGCGCGGGCAAGTGCGCGGAGGTCGCCGACAACTGGGAGATGGACGTCGTGAGCGGGATGGCGAAGCCGCGGACCTACTACATCGGTGAGGACGACCTGGCCGAGAACGTCCGGGCCGCGGAGGCGTGTCCGGCGAAGAAGGAGCGCGGCGTCATCCACGTCGTCGACCGGCGGACCGACGAGGAGATCGCGCCCGACCCGCACGGCGACGGGACGCTGTCGGTCGATTGGTGAATCGAGGTCCGGACCGGCTTCCGAAAGGGGTTTGACCCCGCCGGCGGTACCCGGATCCGCGCGGGGGTGGCTGAGCCTGGCCAAAAGCGGCGGACTTAAGATCCGCTCCTGTAGAGGTTCGAGGGTTCGAATCCCTTCCCCCGCACTCCTGCTGTGAGCAATCCGCGAGCAGCAGGAGTCGGCAGGAGGGGTTCGAAGCAGGGAGCGGGAGGTGAGCGAGCATCGCGAGCGAACGGGAGCGACGGTGGTTCGAATCCCTTCCCCCGCATACCTGCGGCGAGCAGTTCGCGAGCCGCAGGTATCTGACCAGGGGTTCGAACCCAGAAAGTCGCAGCCCGGACCGGCGAGCGGAGCGAGCCGCACGCCCGGACCGTCTTTCGTTGGTTCGAATCCCTTCCCCCGCATACCTGCGGCGAGCAGTTCGCGAGCATCGCGAGCGAACGAGGGGCTGGCTCCGGCGAACACCGCCAAAGCCCCAACCGCGGGGACGCCAGAGGCGACGCAAGCACCGCAGGGAGGGAGCCGGAGCGACCGAGTGAGGAGCACAGCGAGCGTCTGGCGTCCCCGCGGCTGCCCCTTTGAGTCCCACCCAACCGCTCCGCACCGCACCTCACGCCTCCCCAGCCTCGTCGCCGGACTACGTCCGGCTGCAAGCGAGAGCTTCGCTCTCGCCCTGTCGGCCGGCCTCCGCGTCGCTCCGGCCGCCCGACTCCCTCGCGCGGGCTCCTCGCGTCCCGTCGGGACGATCGGAGGCGCACGCCACCACGGCGGAACGCGTGCGAGAGTTGCTGATCAGTAGTGCCAGGGGTAGTCGTCGAAGTCGGGCTCGCGCTTCTCTAGGAAGGCGTCGCGGCCCTCCTGGGCCTCCTCGGTCATGTACGCGAGCCGGGTCGCCTCGCCCGCGAACACCTGCTGGCCGACCATGCCGTCGTCGGTCATGTTGAACGCGTACTTCAGCATGCGCATCGCGGTCGGCGACTTGCTCGTCATCTCCTCAGCCCACTCCAAGGCGACGCTCTCGAGGTCCTCGTGGGGGACCGCCTCGTTGGCCATCCCCATGTCGACGGCCTCCGCGGCGGAGTAGGTCTTCCCGCGGAAGAACACCTCGCGGGCCTTCTTCTGGCCGATCTGTTTGGCCAGGTAGGCGGAGCCGAACCCGCCGTCGAAGGAGGCCACGTCGGGGTCGGTCTGGAGGAACTTCGCGTGCTCGTCGCTCGCGAGCGTCAGGTCACAGACGACGTGGAGCGAGTGGCCGCCGCCGACCGCCCAGCCGGGGACGACCGCGACGACGGGTTTCGGCATGAACCGGATCAGCCGCTGGACCTCGAGGACGTGGAGTCGGCCGGCCTTCGCCTCGCGCACGAGGGGGTCGTCCGCCTCGTCGGCCTCGTCGTCGTCGCGGTACTCGTAGCCGGAGCCGCCCCGCACGGACTGGTCGCCGCCGGCGCAGAACGCCCAGCCGCCGTCCGTCTCGGAGGGGCCGTTCCCCGTCAGAAGGACACAGCCCACGTCGGCCCGCTTGCGGGCGTGGTCGAGCGCGGCGTACAGCTCGTCGACCGTTCCGGGCCGGAACGCGTTGCGGACCTCCGGGCGGTCGAACGCGATCCGGACGACCGGCGCGTCGCGGGCGCGGTGGTACGTCACGTCCTCGAACTCGTCCGTAACCGGCTCCCACGCGTCGGGGTCGAAGATCTCCGAGACCATGCCGACCGGTCGGGCGCGGGCGACATAAACGGCGGCGACGCGATCCGCCGCCGGCCGGACCTCCGTCCGGGAGGCGACGGTTCGCATTTAGGGGGATCGGCCGCTCACTCGCGGGCGTCCCGCAGGTCGTCGACGTGGCTTCGAAGCACCGACACGGTCGCGTCGGCGTCGGCGTATCCCTGTTCGTACTGGTCGAACGCCGCGTCGGCCTCCTCGAGGAAGCGATCGACCGCGGCCGCGAGGTCGGTCTCGTCGTCGGTCATGTCCGAGGACACGCCCGCCGACCTGGTATATCTACCCGTCCGCGGGGAGAACGCGCCGCGCCGACCGCGGGTTTTATTTCCGGACAAGAGTATTGTACGACATGGAGAATACTGTGTGGCCGCGTGGATCGGCGAACCGGCGGCGAGGACGGAGCCGGCGACGAGGGGGGAACCGGGGGCGGGGCCGGAGGGAGCACCGATGAGCGGGAAGTCGGCGGTGCTCGCGACGGACCTCTCGACGGCGAGCGAGACGATGGTCGAGTCGGAGACGGGCCTGAACTGCCTCTCGCGTATCGGCGTCGACCGGATCCACCTCGTGACCGTGGTCCCCTCGAACGTCCACTCCGGGATGCCGGGGATCGACTTCGAGAAGCGGCGGAAGCGCGGGCTCCGCCGCTATCGGGAGACGATCGAGGCCGCCGGCTTCGACGTCGAGACGCACGTGGTTCGGGGAACGCCACACCGCCGGATCAACGGGATCGCGGGCGCGGTCGGCGCGGACCTGATCCTCGTCGGCTCCCGCGGGAAGAGCCCGCTCGAGAACCGGGTGATCGGCTCGACGGCGCGGAACCTGGCCCGGACCACGGTGGTGCCGCTTCTCGTCGACCGGATCGAGCGCGGCGTCGACGACCCCGAGACGGTGCGACGCCACCTGTTCAAGCGGACGCTCTTCGCCACCGACTTCTCCGAGAACGCCGAGCGCGCCTTCGAGACGTTCGCGTACCTCAGACACGCGACCGAGGAGGTCACGCTGGTCCACGTGCGCTCGCCGAAGGACGACACCGGCGACGAGGGCGACGTGGAGACGCGGCTCGGCGAGCTCACCGACCGCCTCGACGGATGGGGCCTCGACTCCCGGATCGACGTCAGGCGCGGCGACCCCGCGGCGGAGATCCTCGCCGCGGAGCGTGAACACGAGCCGAGCACGCTGCTTCTCGGCTCGCGCGGCCGGAGCCGGCTGCGACGACTGCTCCTGGGCAGCGTGAGCGAGGAGGTCGTCGTGAACGCGACCGGCAACGTCCTCCTGGTGCCGCCGCCGCGGTCGGCCTGAACTCACACCGGGGATCGTCGGGTCGTTCGAGCCCGCTCGCACGGAATTGTGTGTTCTATACACAAGCCTTTTAGGCGCACGGGTCGTACCCGTAGGTAATACCATGCCAGACTCGTTGGCCGAACAGCTCCGGAGCGACATGGAGTGTGAGGGGTTACTGGAGTGTTTTCACGGGCTCAAACCGCTGGATCGGGAGTGTTTCCAGGTGCTCGTGGAGAGCGAGGAGCCGCTGACGATAGACGAGATCGGCGAGGCCGTCGACCGGGAGCGCTCGACCGCCTACCGGGCGGTCCAGCGGCTCCTCCAGACCGGCTTCATCAGCAAGGAGCAGATCAACTACGACCAGGGCGGCTACTACCACGTCTACCAGCCGACCGACCCCGAGAAGATCTCGGGGGAGATGCAGCGGATGCTGAACGACTGGTACGCGAAGATGGGCCAGCTCATCCAGGAGTTCGAGGACAAGTACGAGGGTGCCGAGTCGGCGACCGCCTCGAGCTGATCCGGTCCGCGCCGGACCGAAACGCGCAGCCCGGAACCCCTTTTTCCGTCGACCTCGTCGAGTTCTACAGCAGGACCCGGTGTGATTCGGGGTGATCAGTACGGGTGAGGGAGTGGGCGATCGCCGGGGCGGTGGCGCGCCGGTGAGCGGGCCGAAGGCCCGCGAACCGCCCGCGAGGGACGCGACGACCGAAGGGAGTCGCGAGGCTGGGGAGGTGTGAGGTGCGGGGCGGTTGCGTTCCCGCGAGCGAAGCGAGCGGGAGCATGGAAGTCGCAGCCCGCGCAGCGAACGGAGTGAACGAGCAGGACCGTCTTCCAGTGGTCGGGTGGGATTCCAAGGGGCAGCCGGCTCCGGGAAGACGGCCGACGCAAGGACCGCAGGAGCGAACAGAGAGGGACCGGAGGTCCCTCTAGCAGCCGGCTCCGGGAAGACGGCCGATGAAAGCACCGCAGCGAACGAAGTGAGCGAGGACCACAGCGAGGCCCCCGGCCGGAGCCGGCTGGGGCTTTGGTGGTGGTCACCGCGCCAGCAACGATCCCGTTCTCATCAGCCCGATCACTCACGAAATACCCGTTCTATAGGCAACGTTCGGCGATCGAGAGCCTCGGACGACGTATCCGCACGCGGACCGGAATACCGACGATATCCTACGGTCGGGGACAGGATTATACGCGACGTGCCGGGACGTGAACCATGCCGCTGTACGACTGTACACACCGGATCGAGACGGGAATGCCGACGTATCCCGGCGACCCGGACGTGTCGCGTTCGCCTCACGCGACCCACGAGGCGGACGGCTACGAGGTGACCGCCCTCGAGCTGGGGAGCCACGCCGGGACGCACGTCGACGCGCCGCGCCACACCGAGCCCGACGGGCGGACGCTCGGGGCGTACGACGTCGAGCGGTTCCGGTTCGACGCCCGCCTCGTCGACTGTCGCGACGTCGGCGCACGCGAGGCGATCCCGCCGGACGCGGTTCCGGAGACCGACGCGGAGCTGCTGGCGTTTCGGACCGGGTGGGACGACCACTGGGGGACGGGGCGGTACCTCGACCATCCCTATCTCGCTCCCGCGACGGCCCGCCGCTGCGCCGAGGCCGCCCACCACGTGGCCACCGACACGCTCAACCCCGACCCGACGCCGACCGAGCGCGCGACCCCGGACGAGCCCTCGGGCGTGCCGGCCCACCGCGCGCTGCTCGGTGCGGGGCGGTTCGTCGTCGAGAACCTGACCGGGCTCGAGCGGCTGCCCGAGCGAGTCACCCTCCACGCCTACCCGTTGGCCGTCGACGCCGACGGCGCGCCGATCCGGGCGGTCGCGGAGGTCGACGGGGATCGGGAGCCCGCCGCGGACCGCGGGAGCGACGCGCCTCGAGACGAGACCGCCGGTGGCTGAGCGGACGGGGGCCGACGCGTACGGGAGAAACTCGGCCGTCGCGTCGCCGGACGGCCGGCGGATCGACTCGAGAGAACGGTTCGACGCGCGCGATCCGGCGGCTCAGCGGCGGCGGAGCGCGTACGCCGCGTAGCCGACCGCGGCGAGCAGCCCGGTGAAGAGCAGGCTCCCGGTCGCGGCGGGCGTGGCCGTGACGTACTCGCCGAACGGGTCGGTGAGCGCGATCACGCCGACGGTGAGGACGACCCCGATCAGGATCGTCACCGCGCCGAACGCCTTGAACGCCGCGTCGAGGTCGATACGCGGGGAATGCGATGAGTGACTCATACCTCCGAGTACGCGTTCCGTATATAAATGGACGGGTGTGGATTCCCACGCGCGGAGAACACGTCGGCGCGGCGTCACGAGGAGTCGTGTAGTGAGATTCCATCGAAACACCATGCTCCGTCGAACGACGACCGCCACGAACGAGGACGAGCGTCCGCCCACGGCGGCGACGGGAGTGTGTCGGGAGACGCCGCCGCCGAGTCGGCGGATCGTCGTCGGCGACTCGGATCACTGAAAATAATATGAATAGGGTATCCATCGTGACTCGTCTCTCACGCGGATATAGTATTGTACAACTAACCCAAAACCGTTATATCTCCCTGTCGGCTACCTTCGGGTACATGACCGACATCGATCGACCGACTCGACACGGGATGCGGGCGGCGAGAGACGGGGGGAGCCGATGACCGGCACCGAGCTTCTCGCGGGCGCGTCGCCGTCGGTACAGGCACTCGCGGTGATCGGCGTCGTCCTCCTCGAGGCGATCGCCCTCTACGTCGGGTACGGGGCCGTCGAGGAGACGGTCGGGTCGGCCGTCCTGGATCGGCTCGCGAACGGGAGATGATCGGCTCGCTCGTGCCGACCGAGCTCCTCGGGCTCGGCCCGGAACTCTTCGGCCTGTTCGTCGTCTTCGGCTTCATGGTCGGGGTGTTCTTCGGGTTCTTCGGGATGGGCGGCTCGTTCCTCGTCACGCCCGCGCTCCTGATCTTGGGGTATCCGGCCCCGGTCGCCATCGGCAGCTCGATGACGTTCGTGTTCGGGACCGCCGCGATCGCGACGATGAAACACCACGACGCCGGGCAGGTCGACTACAAGCTCGGCGCGCTGATGTTCGTCGGGATCACCCTCGGCATCGAGCTTGGAAGCCGGCTCGTCTTCGGACTCGAGGTGCTGGGGATCGCGAACGTCGTCGTCGGCGTCGCGTACGTGCTCCTGCTCGCGGCGATCGGCGTGTTGTTCACGCGGAGCGCGCTCGACGCCGAGGACGACGCCGAGGGTGACGACGACGCCGACGACGGTGAGGACCCCGACGACGAGGTCCCGGCGATAGCCCGGACGATCCAGTCGTACGAGATCCCGCCGATGACCACCCTGGCGGACGGGAGCCGGGCGTCGCTGTGGACGATCTCCGGCGTCGGCGGGGGCGTCGGGCTCGTCTCCGGGTTCCTCGGCGTCGGCGGCGGGT
The DNA here is from genome assembly GCF_002252985.1 of Halorubrum halodurans. Classification (GTDB taxonomy): domain Archaea; phylum Halobacteriota; class Halobacteria; order Halobacteriales; family Haloferacaceae; genus Halorubrum; species Halorubrum halodurans. Next base: position 22,469 of record NZ_NHPJ01000136.1, read on the forward strand.
TCGTCCGCATGCCCGCGATCTACTACGTGATCGGCACCTCGCTCGCGGCCGCCGTCGGGACGAGCCTCTTCGGGGGGCTGATGTCCGGGGCCGTGGGGGCGTTCACCTACGGCCGTGCGGGCGTGATCGACCTCGGGATCGTCACGGCGCTGCTCGTCGGCAGCGCGCTCGGCGCGCGGATCGGATCGAGCGCGACCGCCTACGTCGACGAGGAGGACGTGACGATCTACTTCGGGCTCATGCTGCTCGTCGCCAGCGCCGCCGTCGGGATCGGCGAGCTCTCCGCGTGGCTCTCGATGCCCGTCCTCGACCGGCTCAGCTTCCTCCTGCTGATCGGGTCCGCGCTGCTCGTCTGTGCCGTCATCCTCTATCACGGCGCGCTCGCGGTGCGGCGGACCCGCGGCGTCCCCGGCTCGACCCGGCGCGGCGAGTGAGCGGCCCGGCCGGCGCCGACCCGCCAACCAGGAGTATTGTATTCAGTATCCAAAACCGTTATGAGCGTGGGGCGTGTACCGGTCGATGATGACACAAACCAGCGGATCCGTGCCGACCGAACCCGTCGCCCTCGAGAACGCGGCCGACTTCGACGACCGCGTCGCCGAACACGACGTCGTGCTCGTGGACTTCTACGCCGACTGGTGTGGGCCCTGCCAGATGATGGAGCCGGCGGTCGAGGCGATCGCGGCCGAGACGGACGCGGCGGTTCTCAAGGTGGACGTGGACCGGCACCAGGGACTCGCCGGCGAGTACGGCGTCCAGGGCATCCCGACGCTCCTGGTGGTCGCCGACGGCGAGGTCGTCGACCGAATGGTCGGCGCGCAGACCGAGGACGCCCTCCGCGAGGCCGTGGCCGGCCGTCTCGAGTGATGTACGGTCCGACACCGACGGCGGTGGTGGCCGCATGACGCCGCGGGAGCTGCGCGCGGACGTCCCCGCGCTGAACGAGGACACCGCGTACCTGAACTACGGCGCACACGGGCCGAGCCCGGAGTACGTCGTCGACGCCGCCGCCGACTTCCTCGCCGACCACGAGTACGACCCGATCGGGACCGACCCCTACGAGCGCGCGTTCGGCACCTACGAGACGGTCCGCGAGCGGATCGCCGAGTTCCTCGGGGCCGACGCCGAGGAGATCGCCCTGACGGAGAGCACGACCGACGGGATCGCGCGGATCGCCGCCGCGATCGACTGGGAGCCCGGCGACGTCGTCGTCCGGACCGACCTCGAACACCCGGCGGGGGTGCTCCCCTGGCGGCAGCTCGAGGAGGAGGCCGGGATCGAGGTCCGCGTCGTCGAGACCGAGGGGGGCCGGATCGACCGCGACGCCTACGCCGACGCGGTCGCGGACGCGCGGCTCGTCTGCTTCAGCGCGATCACCTGGACGCACGGCACCCGGCTGCCCGTCCGGGACCTCGTGGAGATCGCGAACGACGCGGGCGCGTTCACCCTCGTCGACGCGGTCCAGTCGCCGGGACAGGTCCCCGTCGACCTCCACGCGTGGGGCGCGGACGCGGTCGCGGGTGCCGGCCACAAGTGGCTGCTCGGGCCGTGGGGGGCGGGCTTCCTCTACGTCGACCGCGCGGTCGCCGAGGGGATGACGCCGAGCTCCGCCGGCTACCGCGGGGTGGAGACGCCGACCGCCCACGACATCGAGTACGCGCCGGGCGCGAAGCGCTTCGAGGTCGGCACCACGACCCCGGCGGCACACGTCGGGCTGCTCGAGGGGATCGACGCGATCGAGTCGATCGGGCTCGACGCGGTCACGGACCGGATCGAGTCGCTCACCGACCGCCTGAAGGCGGGCATCGACGGGGAGCGGCTGCTGAGCCCGACCGAGTACGAGACCGGGCTCGTCACCGTCGACGTCGCGGAGCCCGAGGCGACCGTCGAGCGGCTCCTCGAGCGGGGGATCGTCATCCGGGACCTCCCGCACCCGGACGCGGTCCGCGTGTCGGTCCACGCGGTCTCGACGGAGCGGGAGATCGACGACGTCGTCGCGGCGCTTTCCGAGGAGCCGTAGGCGGCGGAGCGGTCACCGTTCCGTCGACGCACGGGCGTCGTTCCGTCGTCGACGCCGGAACCGACCGATTTTTGCGCGGTCGGTACAATACAGCCGTATGGGATTTCACACGTTCGACGCCGACCGGGCGGCGAAGCTCGAGGACCCCGAGCGCTACGCCTGGGTCTCCCGCGAGGAGCTGATCGACGCGGTCGACCCCGCGGTCGACGGGACGGTCGCCGACCTCGGCAGCGGCACGGGTTTCTACACCGACGACGTCGCGCCCCACGCCGGCACGGTGTACGGCGTCGACGTCCAGGCGGAAATGAACGACCGCTACCGCGAGAAGGGGCTCCCCGAGAACGTCGAGCTCGTCGAGAGCGACGTGGCCGACCTGCCGTTCGCCGCGGGCGCGCTCGACGCCGCCTTCTCGACGATGACGTTCCACGAGTTCGCCGACGACGACGCGGTCGCCGAGCTCGCCAGGGTTGTGCGGACCGACGGCCGGCTCGCGATCTTCGACTGGTCCGCCGACGGGGGCGGCGCGGCCGGACCGCCGACCGCGGAGCGGTACACCCTGGCGGAGGCGACCGCGATGCTCGAAGACGCCGGCTTCGAGGTCGTCCACGGAACGACCCGCACGGAGACGTTCGCGGTCGTCGCGCTGGCGCCGTAGGCGGGGAACGACCCCGATCCCGCGGAGCGCCCCGGCGGGGAGTCGCCCCGGATCGGGCCGGCGAGGTCGGCTCGGCGGGCGTCGTCGCGGGATCCGATCGGGGAAGGCACGTACCATTCACAAAACTCATGTCGGCTATCTTCCAACGTTCCGCATGGCCAAAACGACGCTCGAGACGATAGACGAACTGCTCGAAGGCGCGCTCGACGGGGTGGACGATCCCGAGACGCGGTACAAGCTCAGAAGCGCTCGACAGCTCCTCCACGTCGTTCGACGGCGTCACGACGGGGTCGACGAGGTCGTCGAGGACGCGGTCACCGACGAGGACGTCATCGACGGGCTTCGCGAGCTCGGGTATCTCGACTGACGAGCTCGGGTATCTCGACTGGTCGAGTCCCGGCGGCTACGCGTTGGGTCACGCGGCGCGTCGCTCGGTGCCGGGCGTCTCGGGCGGACCTACTCGACGTGTTCGCGCACCCACGCCGCGAGGTCGTCGCCGGGAACGAACCCCTCCGCGCGCCGGGCGACCGGCTCGCCGTCGACGAAGAGGACGAACAGCGGGACGCTGCGCACGTCGAATCGCTCGACGAGCGGCGGGTCGTCGCGGGGGTTCACGAGCGCCACGTCGACGTCGACCGTGCGCGCGACGTTGCCGAGGACGGGCTCCATGCTCGCGCAGATCCCGCAGCCCTCGGTGTAGAACTCGACGAGCGCGGCGTCCGTCCCGGCGAGGAACTCCTCGAGGGCGGGCTCGTCGGCGAGCGAGGTCGGGCGACCGTGGGAAGCGCTTCCGGCGTGATCGTCGCCGTCGTCCGTCGACACAGTATTGTGATTCATGGACACTATTATCCCTGGGACAGTATAAATGCTCGCTTCCGGCAGATTCGGGACTATCCGCCGTCGACGCGCCGTGCCCACGTCGCCGGCAGCCGGGCGTACACCTCGGCGTTGCGCGCCAGCGCCTCGCGGGTCGTGTACTCGTCGACCGCGTGGACCGTGTCGGTGCCGAACGCGAACTCCACGGTCGACACGCCGGCGTGCCGGAGGGTCTTGGCGTCCCCGCCGCCGGTGGCGCTCCGTCGGTAAACGCGCTCGCTGGAGACGGCGGCCGCCGCGGTGCTCACGGCGTCGACGAGCGGCCCGTCGACCGGCTCGTAGCTCCCGACCGACCAGCTCACGTCGGCGATGGAGACGGCGGGGAAGTCGGCGAGACACTCCCGGACGTCGGCGAGCACGTCCGCGGTCTCGACGCCCGCGGTCAGCCGCACGTCCAGCCGGGCGGTCGCCGCGTCCGGGACGGCGTTCACCGCCTCCCCGCCCTCGATCGTTCCGAGGTTCACCGTCGGGTGCTCGAACAGGTCGCGCGCGGCGGCCGCGCCGAGCGTCGGCTCGTAGTACTCGACCGACTCCTCGACGATCGGTCGGAGCGCCGGGTCGAGCGCGAACTCCCGAGCCCCGAGCCGCGACCGAAGCAGCGAGACGACCACCCAGAGCCGGTCGATCGCGTTGTCGCCGAGCGCCGGCCGGGAGCCGTGCGCGGCCGTCCCCTCGGCGCGCAGGGTGAGCCAGATGCTCCCGCGGTCGGCGACGGTGACCGAGTGTCGCCCCCGCGAGCAGGTCGTCTCGCCGATGACGCAGGCGTCGGGCGCGAGCCGGGAGAACGCGTCGCTCGCGACGAGCGTGTCGACGCCGGCGTCGCCGCCCGTCTCCTCGTCGCCCACGACCGCGAACGCGAGGGTGACCGGAGGGTCGGCGTCGGCCGCGGCGAGCGCCTCGCCCGCGGCCAGCATCGCCGCGAGCGGCCCCTTCATGTCGGTCGCGCCGCGGCCGTAGAGCCGGTCGCCCTCCCGCTCGCCCAGCGGATCGGCAGTCCACGCGTCGGCGTCGAACGGGACGGTGTCGACGTGGCCGTCGTACAGCAGCGTCCGCTCGCCCCGACCGGGCAGGACCGCGAGCAGGTTCGGTTTCGCCGGGTCGGCGGCGACGCGCTCGGTCTCGAAGCCGGCGGACGCCAACAGGTCGTCGACGTGCTCGACGATCCGGCGGACGTCGCCGGGCGGGTTCCGCGTGTCGAACCCGATCAGGTCGGTCGCGATCTCGACGACGCGGTCCGTCCGGACGGCCGGTCCGTCGCCGACGGCCCCGGTCGGATCGGTCGTGTCGGTCGGATCGGTCGAATCGGTCGGATCGGTCGAATCGGTCGAATCGGTCGGATCGAAGCGTTCGTCCGTCATGGTGGATGTCGTGAGGTGAGTCCGGCGAGCGGTGCGGGCGGGAGAGACGGGGAGACGTGAGAGAAGGACGGCGGGACGTGAGGTGGAGGGACGACGGAGCGGAGGCCGGGATGAGACGAGTTCGTGCGGGTCAGTCGTCGGTCGGTGCGGTCGCGGTCGGGTCGGCGGCGTCCCGGCTGCGCCAGACGCCCTGGACGTACGCGCCGACGAACATCCCGCCGATCGCGTAGAGGATCGGCCAGTTGCCGACGCCGAGGCTGGCGTAGGCCGCGCCGGGACAGATCCCCGAGAGCCCCCAGCCGACGCCGAAGATCGAGCCGCCGACGAGGACGTTCCGGTCGAACGACTTCAGCCGACGGCCGTACGGTCGGCCCGTCAGCGGGGCCGACTCGCGGAGCTTCGGCAGCGTCCAGAACGCGAGCCCGGCGACGATCGAGCCGCCGAACATCACGAACAGGAGGCCGAAGTCGTCGAACGTCAGGAAGGCCAGGACGACCTCCGGCCGGGCCATGTGGCTGAACCCGAGCCCGAAGCCGAACACGAGCCCCCCGAGGAGCACGAGCGGCATGAAGAGGGGATGTCGGCTCACACCCCCACCCCCAGCGCCGAGACGGCGTTCGCGGTCACGATCGCGACGACGAGGAACGTCGCCACGCCGACGAGCGACGTCCGGGAGACCGACCCGACGCCGCAGATGCCGTGACCCGAGGTACATCCCTTCCCGACGCGGGTGCCGATCCCGACGAGGATCCCGCCGAGGAACAGCCGCCACGGCGAGACCTCGGTGGTCCAGGCGCTGCCCGCGAGCGACCACGGGTCACCCTGGTAGATCAGCGCGTAGACGGCCGCGCCGCCGAGTATCCCGAGGGTGAAGACGACGCGCCAGTCCCGAGAGGGCCGGTACTGCGCGAACCGCGAGCGCCCCGAGACGTACGAGAGCGTCGACTCGAGGAACGTGCTCGCGCCCGCCGCGATCCCCGTGCCGAGGTAGATCAGGACGGTGCCGAGCCCGACGAACAGCCCGCCGATCGCGTACCGCGAGACCCCGTTGGGAAACAGCGCGTCGACGGTCCCGGTCCCGAGCAGGTCGCCGAGGAGGCCGGCGATCATCGTCGCTCACCGCCGCCGGAGGACGGGGTCGCCGCGTACCGGCTCGCGGCCCGGTCGGAGCTCACGGTCGGGTCAGTCGTCGCTCGTGAGGGCATCCTGGCTCGCGGCGCAGTTGTTCGGGCCGAGCTCGAGCGCGAACGCCTCCTCGTCGTCGACGGCGTTCCGCCCGAGATTGGTGGCGATGACCTCCTCGTAGTTGGCCGGTCGGGGCGGCATGTCCGCGAGGACGGTCTCGACGAAGGCGTCCTCGTCGGCGGAGAGCGCGTCCATGCGCTCGCGGAGGTCGCCGATCGGCGCGGTGTAGGTGCCGTCTCCGGCGGGCTCGGCCGCGTCGCTGAAGTGCGCACCGCCCACGAGGACGTCGTCGTCGAACGTCAACACGCGGTTCTGGAGCGAGTCGTACAGCATCCGTGCGGCCTCGGGGGCGCCCTCTTCGCCCTCCTCGAGGTCCGGGCGGGCGACGCTCTCGACGAAGAGACCGTCGCCGGTCGCGAGGAGGCTCTCGCCGAGCAGATACGAGGTCATCCCGGTGGTGTGACCGGGCGTGAACACCGTCTCGACCGTCGCGTCCCCGACCACGAACTCGTCGCCGTCGGTCGTCAGCGTGACCTCGTCCGCGTAGGTGACGCCGCGGTCGGCGGCGGCGGACGGCAGGACCGCCTCGACGCCCTCCGCGGCCAGCTCGCGGAGCCCGGAGACGTGGTCAGCGTGCACGTGCGTGTCGAACGCGTACCTCAGCTCGACGCCGAGCTCCGCGGCGTCCGCGAGGTAGCGGTCGGCGAACGCACGGAGGGGGTCGACGACCGCGGCCTCGCCGTCGTCGTACAGCAGATAGCCGAGACAGCCGCTCGAGGGGCGCTGGTACTGGAGGAGCGTTCCCGGCCCGTCGTAGTCGGTCACCTCACGGGCCTCGTAGATCGACGCCCAGCCGTTCATCCCGTCCTCGAGGTGGTCGACGTCGTAGCCGCGGTCCGCGAGCGCGCCGGCGACGTACTCGCTCGCGCCGCCCTTCGCACAGAGCACGGTGACGTGCTCGTCGTCGGGGATCGACTTGAGGACGGCGTCGTCGATCTCCTCGTCGAGGAAGTGGAAGTAGGGCGCGTTGATCGAGTCGACGTTCTCGCCGTCGATGCGCCACTCCTCGTAGTCGCTCGACATCCGCGCGTCGAGCAGCGTCACCGACTCCCCGGCGTCGATGCGGTCTTTGAGCGTTTCGGGTGCGATCGAGTCGACGTCCGAGTCCGGCGTCGGAAAGTCCATCTCGTCTGCGTCCATGTACATCACCCACTATCGGACGTACCGACTTAAATGTTCTCATAGTAATGTACAAGATATACAATACAAACGACCGCTCGTCGGATCGGAGATAAGGCGTATAAGCGCTTTTATACGGCATTTTCGCGTGTACCCGCGCGTAGCGCTCCATATTCTGGAGCGTTCGAACCGTCCTGTCGTTCAGTCGTTCAAGTCAACCACAAGAATCGACACACTTATCATCGAACGTCCAATATTGTGTGGTATCCCCAACACGGGGATCCCAACCATGAGCACGGAAACCGCGACCGAGACGCTCGACGTGAAAGGACAGAACTGCCCGATGCCGGTCATCAAGACGAAGGGAGCGTTCGACGGCCTCGAGGTCGGCGACGTTCTCGAGGTCGTCTCGACGGACTCGGGAAGCATGAGCGACATCAAGGGCTGGGCCGAGTCGACCGCGGGCGCGGAGATGGTCGACCAGAAGGAGGCCACGGAGGACGGGACGGCGGTGTACAAACACTACGTCCGGAAGGCGGAGTGAGATGAGCGCGGACACACCGCCGTCGGCGGACGGCGAGTTCTCGCCCGACGACGTCGCCGACCTTCACGCGCGGGTCGAGGCGTTGGAGACCGAGGTCTCCGACCTCCGAGGCGAGGTCGACGAGGGGAACGCCGACAAGATGGTGATCATCGCGACGAAGGGGACGCTCGACATGGCGTACCCGCCGCTGATCCTCGCGAGCACCGCCGCCGCCTTCGGCTACGACGTCACCGTCTTCCACACCTTCTGGGGCCTCGAGATCCTCCACGAGGAGAACTCGAAGGACCTCGGGTTGAGCGCCGTCGGCAACCCCAACATGCCCGTCCCGAACGCCATCGCCGCGCTTCCGGGGATGGACCGGATGACCGCGCGGATGATGCGCAACCGGATCGAGGACAACGACGTGGCCTCGGTCGAGGAGCTGATCGAGACCTCCCTCGCGAGCGGCGTCGACCTCCAGGCGTGCCAGATGACGATCGATCTGCTCGGCTACGACGAGGACGACTTCTACGACGGCGTGACGACCGGCGTGGGCGCGGCCTCCGCCTTCCAGGACATGGCCGACGCCGACATCCAGCTGCTCGTTTGAGCCGCCCCGGCGGCACACCGCTCGACCCGTTTCGACCCGAACGAACGGACCGACCCCGTTAGGACTCGTTTTCCGGCGACCGCGACCGCCCGATCGCCTTCGAGAGCGCGAGCACGTACCCCAGCCCGTACTGGATCTCGGGGTCGCGGAGCCCGCGCGCGAGCCCCACGGCACCCACCTTCGACGGCTCGCTCCGCTGGGCCGCGCCGAGCCCCGCCAGGAGCGTCTTCGTCCCCTCGCGGACCTCCTCGTCGGCCGCGGCGTCCGCGACCTCGCCGAGGGCGGCCCCGGTGCCCGCGAGCGACCGGACCATCCCGTCGTCGAGCGCCGCGGTCGCGAGCGAGCCGACCTGCCCCAGCTCCGCGAGCTCGTCGAGGGTGCCGCTCCGCTGGAGCTCGATCAGCGTCTCCATCGCCTCCCGGAGCTCGTCGCCGTTGTCGCCGACGGTCGTCGCGAGTTCGACGGTCTCCGCCGTCGCCAGCCCGTCGGCCGACTCCGCGAGCGTCGACGCCGTGTCCGCGAGCTCGACGACCATCTCGTCGGTGAGGGCGGCCTCGCCGAGCGCGAGCACGTCGAGCAGCTCGTTGACCGCGTCGAGCCGGTCGAGGAACGCCGCGACGGCCTCGGGGTTCTCGGCGACGAGCGCCTCGAGGTCGTCGCGGTCGAGGTCCTCCCGACCGACGTCGTCCGCCCTCCCGGCGTCGCTCGCCTCCTCGGCGTCTTCCCCCGACATCTCAGAGCAACCCCCGTGCGGTGAGCCAGTAGGCCTCGTTGTACGCCAGCTTCGACCAGTGGAGCTTCTCCGAGGGCGGGGCGGGCGACGGCGGGTTCTCGTAGTCGAACTCGACGAACGACGCCGCGTCCATCCCGGTCTCGATGAAACAGAGCGTCTTGCCGTCGTACGTCGCCGTCGCGGGACGGCCGCGGACCTCGCTCGCGATCCGTCGGGCCACGACGCCCGCCTGGTAGTGGGCGACGCTGCCGGCCTTCGGCACGCCGGTCGTCGCGGCGTCGCCGATCGCGTAGACGCCCTCGGCGCGCTCGGCCTCGAGCGTGTGCTTGTCGACGTCGACCCAGCCGCGGTCGCCGAGGTCGGCCTCCGCGACGACGTCGACGCCGCGGTGCGGCGGGACGCCGACGAGGAGGTCGTAGTCGAGTTCGGTTCCCTCCATCGAGGCGATCGTTCCCGCGTCGGGATCGACCGCCTCGGCGTTGAAGAACGTCTCCACGCCGACGTCGCGCTCGTCCATGAGCGGCCGCGCCCACTCCGCGATGTTCGCGTTCCCGTGGACGCGGTTGATCGGGTAGGTGTAGGTGATCTCGACGTCCTCGCGCAGTCCGCGCTCGCGGAACCAGTCGTCCGCCATGAAGACGAACTCCAGGGGGGCCGCGGGACACATGTGCGGCGTTCCCACGACGCTCAACACGAGGTGTCCCTCAGTCATCGAGAGCAGCTCCTCGCGGAGCGCGACCGCGCCGGACTCCGAGTAGTAGTCGTGGCCGCCCGCCTCGAGTCCGGGGATCTCCGCCGGCGCGAGCGTCGACCCGGTCGCGACGGCGAGGTAGTCGTACGCGAGCGACCCGGCCGCGTCGCGGAGCGCGAGCTCCCTCGCGCCCGTGTCGATCCCGGTCACCCGATCGACGACCAGATCGATCCGGGAGTCGACGAGCTCGCGGAGCGGCCGCCGGCCGTCGGCGGGCTCGCGCTGCCCGAACGGGACGTACAGCCACACCGGCTTGTACACGTGGTCCGGGCCGTCGTTGACCAGCGTCACCTCGACGTCGCCGGCGTCGATCTCCGCGGCGAGCCGGTCGGCGAGGTCGTTCGCGAGCACCGCCCCGCCGGTTCCCCCGCCGAGGATCGCGATCCGGTCGACCACGTCAGGACACCTCCACGTAGAAGCCGTAGTCGTCGCCCGTCTCGTCGACGGCGAGCAGCTCGTTGTCGGTCTCGTCGACCCACTCCGAGACGTCCGTGAGCGACCCCTCGTTGTCGCTCAAAAGCAGGATCACGTCGCCGGGGCTCGCCGAGCGGACCCGGCCGATGAGGTCCATCAGCGGACCGGGGCAGGCGGCGCCGCGCGCGTCGACCGTGTCCGTGGGTTCGATGTCGATGTCGGTCATGATACGTGCGGAGGTTCGGGTGCCGCGCACATAGTATTGTATAGATATCCCAAAAGCGTAGAACCATGCCGGATCTTATATACCCCACCGGCCCGGCGGACGCGAGCGTCAGGGGGAGCCGGGAGGCCGCAGAAAGGGGCAGCGGCTACTCGCCGAGCTCGTCGCGGAGGTCGCCCATCGTGACCTCGCGTTCGGCGTGCGCGTTGTGCTGGTGGATCGATTCGTCGTTCGACTGTTTCATGCGGACCACGGCGTCGTCGGCGAGGTGCCCGAACTCCGAGAGGGTCCCCTCGGCGAGCGCGCGGACGCAGTCCTCGACGAACTTCGCGTTCGCGTGGGCGTGGTAGGTCATGTGGTCCTCGTCGGGGCGTTTCGCCATGTTGTAGATCCGCGCGCTCATCGAGTCGCGGGCGACGTCGATCACGTCCCGAAGGTCGACCTCGGGGCTGCCGTCCGTGGTGATCGTCAGGGTGGCGTGGCCGCGCTGGGAGTGGCCCGGCTGCGGGACCGCCTCGAGGAAGGCGTCGGTCGTCTCCTCGTCGACGCCGAGCTCGGCGAGCTTCTCGCGGGCGCGCGACTCGCTCATCCCCTGCGAGCAGGGACACACCGTCATCCCCGTGACCTCCGCGCCGATCTCGGCGCGGGTTCCCTCCTCCGTCGCGGTCGCGCTGGCGATGATGGTCGCCGTGCTCTGGGTCTCGAGCCCGGAGGCCGGCGTGTCCTCGCGGGTGACGAGCTCCGCCGTCATCGACACCTCGGCGGTCGTCGTGTAGTCGTGCTTCTCCAGGAGTCGCTCCGCGGCGTCGCCACAGACGTCCTCGACGCGGTACGCCTCCTCGCGGGTGATCTCCTCTAAGATCTCGTCTATCGTCGCGAGGTTCCGCGACATGTCGATCCCCTTCCGGCCGCTGGGGAGGTCGACGAACACCTCGAACTCGGCCATGAGGACGATCGGTCGGTCGTCGCCGCGGGCGAGCTTGACGAGTTTCTCCACGCCGGTGACGCCGACCTGCGAGAGCCCGACGGTGACGTCCGGGGCCGACGCCTGTACGTCCGGCAGCTGATGACTCATTACGAACGTACCAAGGGAGACGCGTGATTATGGCTTTCGATGACGGGGCTCACGTCGGGCTTTCGGGGAGGTCGGGACACCGATTCCCCGTCGTCGCGGCCGTCTCGTCCGGCTCACTCCCGCCCGTCGCGACCCGACTTCCGTTCGGCCTTGAGCTCCCGGACCTCCCGCTCCACGTCGAGGGCCTCCAGTTCGTCGAGGCTCACGGTCACCGTGTCGTCGGCGCGGCTCCCCCCGTCGCCGGAAGCCGTTCCGTCGCGGTCGACGGTCCCGTCCCCGTCACGGTCGGTGACAGAGTCCGTGGCACGGCCCTCCTCGGGATCGGCGGCGTTCGTCTCGGTCCCGGCTCCGGCCGTCCCGCCGCCGAGCCGGGCGTCGATCCGCCGGACCAGCACGTAGACGGTCGCCGCGGCGCCGGCGGCGACGCCGCCGTAGGCGGCAAGCAGCGCCTCCGCGCCGAAGCGGGCCTCGAGCACCGGTCCCGCCAGCCACGCGAACACGCAGACGCCGACGAGAAACGCCGTGGCGAACGGAACTGCCCTGTCCATGGGGTCGCCTTCGCGTCGAACGCTCAAAGCCGCGTCGCTCGGCGCTCCGGCGCGTAACGCACCATTTATAACTGCGGCAGCGGAACCGTACCCCAACGACCATGCCGAGTTCCAATGGACCCCAGAAGGCCACTCGAGACAAGCTATCGAACAAGCCGAGAGACCGCGGAACCTCGCCGCCACAGCGCGCGATCCAGGAGTTCGAGGAGGGCACGCAGGTCCACCTCAAGATCGACCCGAGCGTTCAGGAGGGACGGTTCCACCCCCGCTTCGACGGCCGGACCGGCACCGTGACCGGCAAGCAGGGCGCGGCGTTCACGGTCGAGATCACGGACGGCGGCAAGACCAAGACGCTCATCGTCCGCGCCGCCCACATGAGCCGCCAGCAGTAAGATGACTATCTTCAAGGAGAAGCTCGACGAGGAGTACCTCACCACCGCGGAGGCGAAGGACATCCTCGCCGAGATCGAGGCCGACCGCGCGGCCGACGAGGACCGCGAGCTTCGGTACGAGCTGGCTCGCGCGATCGAGCACGTGAACCGGTTCGGCCACCTCGACGCCGAGGAGTCCCGCGAGCTCGTCGAGGAGCTCGCCGACCTCGAGCGGATCGACGTGCCCACCGCGGTCAAGATCGCCGACCTCCTCCCCGAGGACCGCACGGAGCTCCGCTCCGTCTTCGCCCAGGAGCGGTACTCGCTCGACGGCGAGGAGCTCGACGCGGTCCTCGACGTCGTCGCGAAGTACGCCTGAGACGGCGGTTCGGCCACGCCCCAGCTTCGACTCCACGTTTCCCCCGACGGCAGCGGTTTTTTATCGCTCCGATGCGGACCCTGTTCGCATGAGTGACCACTCGACGGACGCCGCCGACGACGGTCCGGCTCCCGAGGACGGGACGGACGAGCGCGCCGCCGCCGTTCTCCTCGACGTCCTCCCGAACGGCCGCCCCGACGACGGCCGACCGGGCTACCAGAAGTCGCCGGTCGCGTACGCGCTCGGCGAGTCGTCGTTCGGGCTGTACGAGCTGTCGCTCGAGGAGGACGCGGACGTCGCCGTGAGCGACCGGATCGACCTCGACGGACCGGCGGTCTCGCGGTACCGCGGCGTCTCGTTCGAGGATCTCACCCGGAACGCGGCCGCCGAGATCGAGTACGCCGTCGAGGCGATCGTCGACGCGAACGAACGCCGATTCGTCGACTTCTACAACGAGGCGGAGCCGATCACGCTCCGCCTCCACCAGCTCAACCTGCTCCCCGGAATCGGCAAGAAGCTCCGGAACAGGGTCCTCGACGAGCGGAAGCGCGGCCCCTTCGAGAGCTTCGAGGAGGTCGAGGACCGGATCTCGGGGCTCCACAGCCCGCGCGAGGTGATCCTCGAACGAATCGCGGAGGAGCTGCGTGAGGACGACCTGAAGTACCGGACGTTCGTCGACCGGAGCGAGTGAGGGGACTCCGGGGCGGCACGGGGGCCGCGCCCCGGCCGTGCCGAAACGGGACTTTTACCCCGAACCGCCGTGTAGCGCGGCCATGACCGATCGATCGGCGGGGACCGCGGACGCGTACGGAACCCGCGACCCCGACGCGCTCGCGCGGCGGGCCGGCACCCGCGCGAACCCCGACAACGATCAACACTTCCTCGTCGACGACCGGGTCCTCGACCGGCTCCCGGCGTACCTCCCCGACGACGCGGACACGGGCCACCTGCTCGAGGTGGGCGGCGGCGCGGGCGCGCTCACGGACCGCCTGCTCGCGGCGGTGGGGGCGGGCGGACCGACCGCGGTCGCCGGAGGCGACGGGACCGGCCGGGTGACCGTGATCGAGCGCGATCCGCCGTTCGCGGCGTTCCTCCGCGAGGAGTTCGCCGACGCGGTCGAGTCGGGAACCCTCGAGGTGATCGAGGGGGACGCGCTGGCGGTCGAGCTGCCCGCGTTCACCGCCTGCGTCGCGAACCTCCCGTACGGGATCTCCTCGGAGATCGCCTTCCGGCTCCTCCCCGAGAAGCGGCCGCTCGTGTTGACCTTCCAGGCGGAGTTCGCCGACCGGATGGTCGCGTCGGCCGGCGAGTCCGCGTACGGCCGGCTCTCCGTGTCCGCACAGCACTACGCGGACGTCGAGGTCGTGGAGCGGATCCCCAAGGAGGCGTTCGACCCCCAACCGGCCGTCGAGAGCGCGGTCGTCCGGTGTACGCCGCGGGATCCCGACTACGAGGTCGGCGACGAGGCGTTCTTCCTGCGGTTCGTGAAGGCGCTTTTCACCCAGCGGCGCAAGACGGTCCGGAACGCGATCCGCAACACGGCACACATCTCGGGGCTCGATCGGCCGGACGCGGTCGTCGACGCGGCCGAGGAGGACCTCCTCTCGCGGCGACCGGGGACGCTCGATCCCGCGGCGTTCGCGGCGCTGGCGGAGCTCGCCCGCACGCACGGCTCGCCGACGGAGGCGTGAGACGATGAGCGACCGGAACCGCGAGGCGGCCCGCGGCCGGAGTCCGGGAGGCGAGCGATGACGGCCGGAACGGGAACCCTCGTCGGCGTGCTCGCCGACGTCGACCGCCTCGTGAGCGGGAACGTCCGGCGCATCCTGATCACGGCGGCGATCCTCGCGGTCGTCGTCGGCGTCAGGCTGGTCGTCGGGCGGGTGAAACGCCGGCAGGAGGAGCTCTCCTCGAAACAGCGGCTCGCGCTCTCGACGGCGGTCGCCGGGACCACCGCCGCGGGGGTGTTCTCGCTTCTCGTCGTCTGGGAGCGCAGCGGGGCGCTCGTCGACGCGTTCCAGTCGGCCGCGATCGCGGACCAGCTGTCGAACGTCGTGCTCGCGGTGATCCTGCTCGCGAGCGCCTACGCGGTCACCGACTTCCTCGGGGGCGTGATCCGCGAGCTCTCCGTCGAGAGCACGGCGATCTCCGAACACCAGGAGGAGGTGCTCCGGCGGATCGTCCAGCTGACCGTGTACACCCTCGTCGGGCTCGTGACCATCGGGCTCTTCACCGACAACGTCGGCAGCCTCCTCGTCGGGGCGGGATTCCTCGGGATCGTGGTCGGGATGGCCGCGAGACAGACGCTCGGGGCCGTCCTCGCCGGCTTCGTGCTGATGTTCTCGCGCCCGTTCGAGGTCGGCGACTGGGTGTCGATCGGCGAGCACGAGGGGACGGTCACGGAGATCTCGATCATCAGCACGCGGCTCCGCTCGTTCGACGGGGAGGTGGTGACGCTCCCGAACGACGAGGTGCGCGCCGGCGCGGTCATCGACCGGTCGCGGCGCAACCGGCTCCGGATCGAGGTCGAGGTCGGCGTCGACTACGCGACCGACCTCGACCAGGCGGTGACGGTCATCGAGGAGGCGGTCTCGGGGCTGGACGGGGTGGCCCGAATGCCCCAGCCGGACGTCGTGACGAAGCGGTTCGCCGACTCGGCGGTCGTCTTCGGCGTCCGCTACTGGATCACGAACCCGAGCATGCGCAAGCGCTGGCGGACCCAGACCGCGGTCATGAGCGCGATCAAGACCGCGTTCGAGGAGGAGGGGATCACGATCCCCTTCCCGCAGCAGACGCTCTCGAGCCGCACGAAGGGGGCCGACGCCGAGATGGAGGCCAGGATCGGCGGTGCCGCCGAGGGCGACCCCACGCCCGCCGAGGGATCCGACGGCTCGGAGGGATCGTGACCCGCCTCGACCGCGACGGGCCGACGGTGTATCAGCCCGCCGAGGACTCCGGACTGTTGGCCGAGGCGGCCCTCGAGACCGCACACGGCCGCGTGCTGGAGGTCGGCACCGGCTCCGGCTGGGTCGCCGAGCGGATCGCGGCGGAGCGCGGACTCCGCGTCGTGGGCAGCGACCGCAACCCCCACGCGGCGCGGGAGGCGCGCGGCCGCGGCGTGGAGGCGGTCGTCGCCGACCTGCTCGAGCCGTTCCGGGCCGACGCGTTCGACACGGTGTGTTTCAACCCGCCGTACCTCCCGACCGACCCCGAAAACGAGTGGGACGACTGGATGGAGCGCGCGCTCTCGGGCGGCGAGTCCGGGCGGGAGCTCATCGAGCCGTTCCTCGACGACGTGGGACGGGTGCTCGCACCCGACGGCGTCGTCCTCCTGCTCGTCTCCTCGCTCACGGGCTACGAGGCGGTGCTAGCGCTGGTCGAGGCGGCCGGCTTCGACCACGAGGTCGCGGTCGAGGAGTCGTTCCCGTTCGAGACGCTCAGCGTGTTGCGGCTCGAACGACGCGTCTGACCCTCGCGTCGTCGGTCCCGTCCGTCTCGAACCGGTCCGGGTGGATCAGGGCCGCGAGCGTCTCCAGCGTGTCGACGACGCGGTGGCTGTGGCGGTTCAGGTAGGCGGTGCCGTCCATCGCGAACGTCCGACCCTCCCGCACCGCGGCCACCCCGTCGAGCGACTCGCGGTCCAGCAGGTCGCGCGCCCGTCCGTGGGCCTCGTCGACGTCGGCGCTACAGGGGCCGACGACGAGCACCGCCGGGTCGAACGCGCGTAACTCGTCCGGGTCGACCTCCCGCGACCGCTCGCCGGCCGCGACGAGGCCGGGCTCGCCGCCGGCGAGGCGGACCAGGTCGGGGATCCAGAGCCCGCCGTGGCGGATCGGGTCGGTCCAGTCGAGGACGGCGACGCGGGGGCGGTCTCCGGCGGGTCGATCGCCCGCGTCGTTCGTCCTCGCGGCCGCGCCCGGAACCGCGACCCCGCCCGGAACCGCGTCGGCGACGGCGTCGATGCGGGTCTCGAGGTCGGCGCGCAGGTCGGCCGCCGCGTCCGGGCGACCGACCGCCTCGCCGATCCGCTCGACGTTCGCGAGCACGTCCGCGAGGTCGTCGGCGTGGACGTCGAGCACCGCGGCGTCGAGGTCGAGCCGCTCGACCGCCCGGCGGGCGAGGCCGGCGTCGAGCGCGCAGACGGCACAGACGCCCTGCGTGAGGATCGCGTCCGGGTCGGCCGCGGCGAGCGCGTCGCCGTCGAGGTAGTAGGTGTCGTCGTGGGCGGCGATCCGGTCGATCTCGTCGGGGTCGCCGTCGAGGTCACGGACGAGTCCGGTGAGCGTCGGCCGGGCGGCCGCCGCCGGCGGGCGATCGCACTGGTGGGAGACCGCGGCGGGCGTGACGCCGAGCGCTGCCGCCACCTCCGTCGCCGAGGGGAAAAGCGAGACGACGGACATGGGTCGCGGTTCGACGCGACGCGTACTAAGGGTTCGGCTCCGATCTCGCCAACCGATGAGATAACCGAGAAGCATGAAACAGGTTCGCAAATATTATACAACGGCATATCCAACGTTCGGTGATGACTGAACGAGTCGCGGCCACGCCGGGGATCTATCCGCTCCCGGACTGGGCGAAAGGGACGCTCTCGGACCTGAAGGGCCACCAGAAGGGCGACCTCCTGAGCGGCGACGAGGGAGGAGAGATCGCCGAGACGTACGACGAGGTCCGCGCGGAGTTCGTCGACGACCAGCTCGAGGCCGGCCTCGACCGCGTCGTCGAGGGGCAGGGCCGCTGGGACGACATGATCGCGCACCCGCTGGCGGTCCATGAGGGCGTCGAGACCGGCGGGATCGTGCGGTACTACGACAACAACAACTTCTACCGCGACCCGCGCGTCGTCGACGACCTCGGCTTCTCCGGCGACGTCGCCGCCGAACTGGAGGCGGCCGCCGACCTGATCGCCGGGTCGGCCGCCGGCGACGCCCCGCTCGCGGCGACGCTGCCCGGCCCGTACTCGCTCGCCGAGCTCGCGACCGACGAGCACTACGGCGACGACGCGGCGTTCCAGGCCGCGGTCGCCGACTTCCTCGCCGGCGAACTCGAGGCGTTCCCCGCCCACGAGACGCTGTTCCTCCTCGAGCCGTCGCTGGTGACGGACCCGCCGGCGGACGGGACGGAAGAGCGGGCGACCGACGCGATCGCGACCGTCGCCGGCGCGACCGACGCCGACGTGGTCGTCCAGACCTACTGGGGCGCGCTCGACGAGAAGCTGTACGCCCACCTCGTCGACGAGGCGGACGCGGACGCGCTCGGGCTCGACCTGGTCGCCGGCGACCGCGACGACACCGTGTACAACGTCCAGGAGTACGGCGCGACCGACTCGGTCTCGCTCGGGCTCGTCGACGGCCAGAACACCCTGATCGAGGAGCCGGAGACGGTCGCCGAGCGCGTCGAGTGGTTCGAGGGACGGGTCCCGGCCGCCGACTTCGAGACGACCTACCTGACGCCGAACACCGAGCTGTTCTACCTGCCGGAGAACAAGTACCGCGCGAAGCTGAAGGCGCTCGCCGCCGCCACGGAGGTGTTAGAGTAATGGTCCGCAACCCGTCCGCCAACCGCGCCCAGTTCCGCCCCGCCGACCACCCGAACGAGTCGTTCCTGCTCACGACCGTCGTCGGCTCCTACCCGAAGCCGAAGTGGCTGAACCGGGCCGACGAGCTGGTCGAGGACCCCGACTCGAAGTTCGACGACGACGACCTCGAGGAGGCCCACGACGACGCCTGCCGGCTGATCACCCACGAGCACGAGCGCGCCGGCCTCGACACCGTCGTCGACGGCGAGATGCGCCGCAACGAGATGGTCGAGTTCTTCGCCGAGCGCATCGACGGCTACGAGTTCAACGGGCCGGTGAAGGTGTGGGGCCACAACTACTTCGACAAGCCGAGCGTCGTCGAGGACGTCGCCTACGACGAGCCGTGGCTCGTCGACGAGTTCGCGTTCACCACGAACGTCGCCGAGAGGCCGGTCAAAGTCCCCATCACGGGGCCGTACACGCTCGGATTCTGGGCGTTCAACGAGGCGTATCCCTCCACCGAGGAGCTCGTCTACGACCTCGCGGACCTCGTGAACGAGGAGATCGAGAAGCTCGTGGAGGCGGGCGCGCGCTACGTCCAGATCGACGAGCCCGCGCTGGCGACGACGCCGGAGGACCACGCCATCGTCGGCGAGGCGCTCGACCGGATCGTCTCGGGCATCGACGAGGACGTGCGGATCGGTCTCCACGTCTGTTACGGCGACTACTCGCGGATCTACCCCGAGATCAACGACTTCCCGATAGACGAGTTCGACGTGGAGCTGTGTAACGGCGACTACGAGCAGATCCCGACGTTCCAGGATCCCGAGTTCGAGCCCGACCTCGCGCTCGGCGTCGTCGACGCCCACACCGCCGAGATCGAGCCGGTCGAGGAGATCAAGGCCAACATCCGCCAGGGGCTGCGCGTCGTTCCCCCCGAGAAGCTGACGATCTCGCCCGACTGCGGGCTGAAGCTGCTGCCCCGCGAGATCGCCTACGGCAAGACCGAGAACATGGTCGAGGCCGCCCGGCAGGTCGAAGCCGAGATCGACGCCGGCGAGATCGACGTCGACGCGCCGCTCGCCGACGACTGAGCGGCCGGGTCGGGGAGCGGCCACCCGCCGGGAGCCGACGTCGATCCCGACGCCTCCTCTCGATTCCGTCCGGATCACCCGATCACACCACCGTTACCACGCGTTTATGCGGGGCGAGCCCGTGTCTCCGGCATGGCGAACGTCATCGTCGTCGGCGGCGGCCCCGCCGGCCTGAGCACAGCCCTCTTCACGGCGAAGAACGGCCTCGAGACGGCGGTCTTCGACACCGACGGCACGTGGATGCACAAGGCCCACCTGTTCAACTACCCCGGCATCGGGTCGGTCGACGGCACCGTCCTCGTCGATACGATGCGGGACCAGGTCGACGACTTCGGCGTCGAGCGGCACCAGGGCGTCGAGGTGACCGGCGTCGAGGAGGGCGAGGACGGCTTCGTCGTCTCGACCGCCGAGGAGGAGTACGACGCCGACTACGTCGTGCTCGCGACCGGCGCGAGCCGCGACCTCGCCGAGGAGCTCGGCTGTGACTTCTCCGAGGACGACACGGTCGACGTCGGCGTGAACATGGAGACCTCCGTGGAGGACGCCTACGCGACCGGCGCGATGGTCCGCGCCGAGGAGTGGCAGGCGGTCATCTCCGCCGGCGACGGCGCGGCGGCCGCGCTCAACGTCCTCTCGAAGGAGAAGGGCGAACACTACCACGACTTCGACGTGCCCGCGGACGCCGAGCGCGTGCTCGGGTCGCTCGTCGACGAGGAGTAGGACGCGAACGGCCTCGCTTAAGTCCCCCCGCGGCGCAGTCGTTCGACATGGACATCGGCGTGACCGTCGGCGACGACCTCGACCGGCTGGCGTCGTCGCCGGCGGCGTTCGACTTCGTCGAACTCGGCGTGGGCGCGGGCAGCCTCCTGCCCGAATCGATCGACCCAGACCGGCTTGACCGGGCGTTAGCGGGCCGCGACCTGATGGTCCACCTGCCGTACAGCCAGCTGCTCACGAGCTACGCGCCCGAGGTCAACGACGCCATCGTCGCCTACCAGCGACGGCTGCTGGAGGCCGCCGGCGACCTCGGCGCGGAGAAGGCCGTCCTCCACGCCACCTCCGCCGACCGCGACGACGTCGAGTTCCGCGAGGTCGCCGCAGACCAGCTCCGGCGCGTCGCCGACGCCGGCCGCGAGGCGGGCGTCGAGGTCGTCGTCGAGAACGTGGGCCACCAGCATCGCGGGATCCAGCTGTCGGTGCTCGGCGACGTCGCCCGCGAGACGGACACCGCGGTCTGTTTCGACGTGGGTCACGCGTACATGGAGGGCGGAAACAAGGCGATACGGCGGTTCCTCCGACGACACGGCGATCGCGTCTCACACCTCCACTGTCACGACGTGCGCCGGCGCGGCGACACCCACATCCCGGTCGGAGCCGGCGAGGTGGACTACGAGGGCGTGAGCGACGCCCTCGGGGAGTTCGACGGCACCGTCGCGCTGGAGGTGTTCACCGACGACGACGCGCTGCTCTGTGACTCCGCCGAGCGGGTCGCCGACCACCTCGGCGCGGAGTGGTGACCGCGTCCGTCAGCGTTCCTCGTCCCCCTCGGCGGGGGCGTCGGAGCCCGTATCGTCGCCCGCGTCCGCCGCGGCGTCGTTCCTCTCGTTCTCCGTTCCGTCGTCGAGCTGGCTCTTGATCGACTCGAGCTCCGACTCGACGTCCACCGCCGGTCGGCTCTCGGCGGCCGAACCGTCGTCTTCGGGGTCGCCGGCCGTCGACCCGTCCCCGCGTGCCTCGTCCGGGTCGGTCACGTCGATGCGAACCGCTCCGTCCCGGTCGCCGCTTCCGGTTCGGTCGTCGCTCTCGCTTCGGTCGGCGGTCCCGCGCTCCGACCGCCTCGCCGCGTCCGCCTCCCGGCGGCCCTCCTCGATCCGGGCTTCGATCTCCGCGGAGAGGTCGCGCGCGTCCTCGATGATCGAGCGCGAGGCGGCCTCCTCGGGGAGGTCGGCCTCCGCGAGCGCGGTCCGGAGCTCCGAGAGCGAGCGCGCGAGGCCGGTCGCCGCGCCGTCGCGAGCGTCCGCGAGCCGGCCCGCCGTCGCGTCCGCGTCCTCCCGTAACTCTCGACCGGGATCGAGCAGTCGGAGGGTTCCGCGCACCAGCTCCAGCGACGTGATCGTCGTCTCCAGAAGGGCGATCAGCGTCGGGATCGTGTACTGCTCGGTGAACCGGACCAGCTCGGAGAGCCGCGGCGGGCGCGGGGGACCGCGGCGGTCGCGCTCGGTTTCCCGGAGGTCGCGCCGGAGGTCGGAGAGCACGTCCTCGAGCTCGTCGAGCCGCTCCTCGAGGTCGTCGTCGCGCGGGCCGTCGCGGGAGCCACGGGAACTCATGGGTGCCCGTACGCGGCCGGGAGGTAAAAAGGCCGTCCGGCGGACGCGTGCTCCGTCCGCCCGCTACTCGAACCGGCCGCGGCGGTACTGGACCGGCCACTCGACCTCCGCGCCGAGCTCGTGGGCGGCCTCGAGCGGCCAGTAGGGGTGACGGAGCAGCTCGCGGCCGAGCGCGACGAGGTCGGCGCGTCCGTTGCGCACGAGCGCGTCGGCGTGGGTGGGCTCCGTGATCCCGCCGACGGCGGCGACCGGCACGTCGGTCCCCTCGCGGATCGCCTCCGCGTACGGCACCTGGTAGCCCGGCCCCGCGTTCGGGAGCTCCTGGTCGGGATGGATCCCGCCGCCGGAGACGTCGATCAGGTCCGCGCCCGCGTCGGCGAGCAGCGGGGCCAGCCGCACCGAGTCGTCCACGTCCCACGAGTCGCGGTCGGGAAGCCAGTCGGTCGCGGAGATCCGGACGAAGACGGGCTTGTCGTCGGGCCAGACGCCGCGGACCGCCTCGACGACCTCGCGGACCAGCCGCGTCCGGTTCTCGAAGCTCCCGCCGTACGCGTCCTCGCGGTCGTTGGTGACCGGCGAGAGGAACTGGTGGAGGAGGTAGCCGTGGGCGGCGTGGACCTCCGCGATCTCGAAGCCGGCCGAGAGGGCGCGCTCCGCGGCCGCGGCGAACGCGTCGATCACCTCCTCGACGTCGTCGCCGTCCATGCGCCGGGTCGCGGCGGGCTCCTCGTCGGGGTACGGCTCGTCGGTCGCCGAGATCGTCTCCCAGCCGTCCGCGTGGTCCGCCGGAAGGGCGTGGCCGCCCTCGCTCGGCGGAGCGTGGGAGGCCTTTCGACCGGCGTGTGCCAGCTGGATGGCGGGCACCGCACCTTGCGACCGGACGAACGCGGTGATCGGCTCGAGCGCCGCAGCCTGCTCGTCGGACCAGATGCCCAGACAGCCGGGGGTGATGCGACCGCGACGCTCGACGCCCGTCGCCTCCGTCATCACGACGCCCGCGCCGCCGACCGCACGGGTACCGAGGTGAACCCGGTGCCACTCGTTCGGCATTCCCTCCTCCGCGGAGTACTGACACATCGGCGAGAGCATGACCCGGTTCGGGATCGTCGTCTCGCGCAGCGAGAACGGCGTGAAAAGCGAGTCCGTCATCGTCGCGATCGACGCCGCGGTCGCCGTAATGTCCTCCGATAGCCGGCCCGGATCGCCGCCATCGCCGGCGGCCGTTCGGGCTCGATTTAGGCCGACCGAAAAGTATAACGTCGCCCGCCCCCGAGCGGTCGCCAATGAGCAGCGGAGAACGCGTCGAGCGCGACCGCGACGTCCCGACCGAGGATCCGCCGGCCGTGGCGACGAATCGGACCACGCCCGACCGCACCGTCTTCATCGAGGAGGGCAACACCGACGCCTGGATCGCGACCGACCTGACGGTCGAGCCCGAGCGCTGAGGAGCGGTCGGGCGCCGGCGCCGTCGGAAGTCGCCGAGCTCAGTCGAGAGCCTCCCGAGTGACGAGCGTGTCGTCCTCGAGGTAGTGCTCGAGGTGGTGGCCGTGCTCCTCGACGTCCTCCAGCACGTCGCGGAGCAGTTCCTCCGTGGCGTAGTCGCCGAGGTTGTTGGCGAGTGCGACGTGCTCGCGTACGCTCTCCACGACGTCGCCGAACATCTCGAGGTCGTGCTCGAGCGACGTCCGAACGTCGTAGGCGTCGGCGTCCTCGGGAGTCACGGGGGCGTGTTCCTCGTAGTTCGCGCCGCCCGAGAGCGGAACGCCGCCGAGCGCCTGCGCGCGCTCGGCGATCGCGTCCGCACCCTCCTCGAGGTCGGCCGCGACCTCGCCGAGGTACTCGTGGACGTCGTGGAACTCCGCACCCTCGACGAGCCAGTGGTGTTTCTTGATCTGGTGATACAGCACGTACGTGGCCGCGAGATCCGTGTTGAGCGCGTCGACGAGCTGCTCGGCGTTCTCCTCCGGGATCCGGAGCGCCTCGCTTTCGTGGACCTCTCCGTACCGCTGGCGAGCCTGCTTCTGGGTGCTCATGACGACCCATAGTAGGGTATACACCCACTTAATGCTTTCACTATTGAAAATATATTTTTGATAGATTGAAGAATAGTTCGAGACTTTCCCTGTTGATCCGTACCGACGCCCCGGTCGACGGTCGGGGTCCGGCGGTGACTCGACGCGCGAACCGGGATCGGTGCGGACGCGGCCGGGGTCGGAGGCGATCGCTGCGGACGGGTTCAGTGTGGATGCGTGGGCGGTCCGACGTGAAGGGAAACGTCTTAATGCGGTACGCGCGCATTCTCCAGTATATGAGCAACGGCGACGACGATCCGGCAGACGCCTCCGAGGAGGTCGACGCCGACGACGCGGCGGCGGCCGACGAGCCCGAGGCGACCGCCCCCACGCTCCCCGACGAGGCCACCGAGGAGTCCCTGACCGAGTACCTCGACGAGATCGAGGCGGCGCTCGAGGACGCCGAGACCGAGGCCGACCTCGACGACGTCGAGGCGCTCCTGGCCGACGCCGAGGACGCGCTGACGGACGCCGATCTCCCCGATCCCGACGAGGACGACGAGGACGCCGACGACCCGCGCGGCGAGCTCGAGGACCGCATCGCGGAGCTCCGCGAGGGAGTCGAGGACGCGCGCGGCCCCTACGCCGAGGACGTCGTCGAGGCGATCGAGACGGCGGCCTCGACGCTCGAGGACACCGAGTGGACGGCCGACGGCCACGAGGACGCCGCGGAGGCGGTCCGAACGTTCATCGCCGCGGCCGCCGACGCGGTCGACGTCGAGGCGGTCGAGGAGGACGCCGACGCCGCGGACGCGATCCTCGACGAGGTCGCCGAGACCGACGCCGACGACGCGGCGGCCGACGAGACGGACGAGACGACCGACGCGGGCGGCGCGGCCGGGGCGGTTCCGGTCGCGGAGCTCGTCGCCGCGCTCGACGCGGTCGCCGACGAGATCGGCGGGGCGGGACTCGATCCCGACGACGACGCGGAGACGATCGCGGCGCTTCTGGAGGCGGCCGACGCGCTCGAGAGCGACCTCGAGGACGCCGAGGAGTGGGACGACCTCGAGACCCACGAGCAGCTCCGCGCGCAAGGATACTACGACGTGCTCGGCCACTACAAGGACTATCCCGTCGAGTGGGCCGCGCTGAAGGAACACGAGGCGCAGGGCAACGTCGACATGATCCTGCTCGCGCTCGACTCCCTCCAGTCGGAGTTCATGGAGCGCCACTGCCTCGAGGCGTTCGAGCGGATGGGCAAACGCGGCAAGACCGAGGCGTCGCTCGAGGAGCTGCTCGGTCGCGCCGGCAAGCGCGACCAGTTCGCGATCCGCATTCTCGGGAAGATGGCGGCCGAGGAGGCGGTCGAGACGCTGCTCGAGTACGTCGACGAGGACTCCAACCCGCAGCTCCAGAAGGCGACGTTCAAGGCGCTCGGCGAGATCGGCGCGACCGATGCCGTCGGTCCCCTCGCGGCGAAACTGGAGATGGAGAACGACCACGTCCGCCCGCTCGCCGCGCGCGCGCTCGGCCTCATCGGCGACACCCGCGCGATCGATCCGCTCGCCGACGCGCTCGCCGGGGACGCCTCCGACGACGTTCGCGCCGCCGCCGGCTGGGCGCTCCGGCAGATCGGCACGCGGGAGGCACTCGAGGCCGCCGCCGAGTACGCCGACGAGCGCTCGTTCATCGTCCAGACGGAAGCCGAGAAGGCGAAGGCGGCGCTCGACGCCGCCGCGACGCCGGCGTAACCGACCGATCTCGGCCTCTTCGTTTCGAACCGCCGCCGAGCCGCTTTCGAATCGGTTCCGAACCCTCGTAGCCGACTCGATGACGCGTCGATATCGATCTCAGCGACGCCTCGGTATCGGGCGTCTGCGCTGCTCCGTGTGCGATATGCGTGAGAAAGCGGGTCGCGTCCGGCGTCCTCCGATGAGAACGAAACGGGCTCGATTTTCGTCGTGTGAGATCTCGGGGCGACGATCGCCTAGGGGGAGCTTAGTTGCGGACGACGTTCGTCGCGCGGGGGCCTTTCGGCGACGACTCGATGTCGAACTCTAACTCCTGTCCCTCCTCGAGGTCCGGACCGCCGACGTCCTCCATGTGGAAGAACACGTCATCGTCCTCGTCCTCAGTCGAAATGAAACCGTAGCCGCCAGTGTCGTTGAAGAAATCAACCTTTCCGTTTGCCATTGCAATCAAACGTACGGCCGATCGGGGCATAACCCTTGCGAGGGTCGTGGTACCACGAGGGGGCCGGCCGGTCGTTTATCCCCAATGCCGCGGCCAGAGCGCGCATGTGTCCGTCGATCGAACGACTCCGTCGGGTCATCCGGGGCAGATCCGCGGTTCGAGTCGAAGTCACCGTCCGAGTCGTCGTCGCGGTCGCGGTCCTGATCGCGGCCGTCGGACCGGCCGTGGCCGCCGCCGGCGCGGCGACCGGGCCGTCGGCCGCTTCGGACGCGGCCGACCCGTCGCGGACCGCCCCCATCGACGCGACCGACCCGCGGATCGTCGAGCTGTACCCCAATCCGACTACGGAGGAGAACCGCGGCGAGTACCTCGTCGTCAGGCTCTCGGAGCCCGGTAACTGGTCGCTCTCCGACGGCCACCACGAGGCGTCGATCCCGTCGAACGCGACCGGGACCGTCGCGCTCTCGATGGAACCGACACTCACGCGGGAACACCTCGTCGGCCGCGACGTTCCCGTCCGCGCGCTCGACGACCACTTCCCGCTGTCCGCGAGCGGCGACCGGATCGTTCTCCGCCTGGACGTCGACGGGGTCCGCGAGGGGTACCGCTGGCGGGCGGCGTGGGACGAGTGGCGGCCGAACGGGTACGCGCCGCGCGCGCCGGAGCGCGTCGCCGGCGCGTCCGTGACGCCGTTCGTCCTCCCGGACAGCCCCGACGTTCCCGTCGACCCGCTCGCGGCCGCGGACGAGCGGATCCTGCTGGCCGGCTACACGGTCGAGTCCGACCGGGTGGTAAAGCGCCTCGTCGATGCGGCCGCCCGCGGGGCGGAGGTGCGCGTCCTCCTCGAAGGCTCCCCCGTGGGCGGCTTCCCGAAGCGGGGCGCGCGCGTCGCCGACCGGCTCGTCGCCGCCGGCGTCGAGGTGCGCGTCCTCGACGGCGAGCCGAACCGGTTCCGGTTTCACCACGCCAAGTACGCGGTCGCCGACGACCGGGCGGTCGTGCTCACCGAGAACTGGAAACGGTCGGGAACGGGCGGCGGATCGAGCCGCGGCTGGGGCGTGATCGCGGACGACCCGGCGGTCGCCACGGACCTCGCGGCGCTCTTCGAGAACGACGCGACCGGCCCCGACACCCGGTCCTGGAGGGAGTTTCGCGCCGACGCGACGTTTCACGGACCGCCCGCGTACGGCGGTAGCGACGGCGGTGCGAGCGGTCGAGACGACACGGACGGGGGCGACGTCGAGGACCGGCCGTACCCCGTGCGGTTCGATCCGCCGCCTCCGGCTCCCGCCGACGTGGAACTGCTCACCGCCCCCGGCAACGCCGGCGACCGGATCGTCGACCGGATCGACGCCGCCGACGACCGCGTCCTCGCGGTCGTCCCGCGGACGGGCGGCCCGGACGAGCGGATCGTCCGGGCGCTCCGGCGGGCGGCCGCGCGCGGCGTCGACGTTCACCTCCTGTTGTCGAACGCGTGGTACGACCGCGAGACGAACCGGAAGCTGGCGGAGACGCTGGCCGCGGAGCCGATCGAGGTCGCCGTCGCGGAGCCGCGCGGCCGGTACGGCAAGATCCACGCCAAGGGGCTCGTGATCGACGACGCCGCGGTCGTGGGGAGTCTCAACTGGAACGAGGGGGCGAGGACGGAGAACCGCGAGGTGCTCCTCGCCGTCGAGAACGCCGAGGTTGCCGACTTCTACGCGCGTGCGTACGCCGCGGACTGGCGCGGCGGCGGCGTCCACCTGCCGGTCGGCACGGTCGTCGGACTGGTCGGGACGGTCGTCGTCTCGGGAGCGGTCGCGCGTCGGGAGATCGAGTTCGTGTGAGCCGGGTCGGTCGGCTCGAGACGCCGGCTCAGTCGTCGATGACGGCGGTCGAGGAGAGCGTCTCGTCGATCTCCGCCTCCGCCATCTTCCCGACGAGCGCGTCGATGACGGCCTCGCGACGGCCCTTCACGAACTTGATCGAGCCGACGACGAGGTGGCCGCCCCCGGAGACGCCGGCCTCGGGGAGCTCCTCGTTCAGCTCCGTCACCATCGTCGGGATGTCGAGCCGGACGCCGTCCGAGCGGAGGACGGCGAAGTCCGGCCCGTAGCCGATCGTGATGACCGGGTCGCCCGTCTCCTGAACCCGCGTGTCGTGGAGCTCGCCCGTCGTCTTCCCCGGCGCGGGGTAGGTGAAGCGGTGGGCGTACTCGTCGACGTCGATCCGGTAGAGGTGCGCGCCGGAGGCGAGCCGCTCGTGTTCGACGTGGTCGTCGACGGCCTCGAGCTGGCGGTCCACGTCGCGTTCGGCGCGCTCGGAGAGGAACGCGACCAGCTCCTCGTGGCGCTCGGGGTCGTCACAGCCGACGTTCAAGGCGTCGTTGACGAGCGTCTTCCCCTCGGAGTAGCGCAGCCAGTGGGCGGCGTAATCGAGCGCCTCGCCGATGTCGAGGAGGTCGTCCTTCCCGTAGCCGGCCTCGGCGGCGAGCTCGACGTAGTCGTCCATCGCCTCCGCCTTCGAGCGGTCCGAGAGCCCGGCGACGGCGGGCACGTGTTCGAGCTCCTCGGTGAGCGACGGGTCGATCAGCCGCGCGAGCTCGACGCACATCATGCCGGTGGTGACCCGGTAGTCCTCGTCGTGGAGGTACGGGTTGACGTGGGCGTCCAGGAGCGGCGCGACCGCGTCCGGGTCGGGGTGGTGGTGGTCGACGACCGCGATGGGGATGTCGTAGTGCGTGAGGTTCTCGTAGGCGGGGACGTCCTCCTCGGTCGACCCGTTGTCGAGCATGAGAAGCAGGGGGAGCTTCCGGCCGTGTCGGGCGCGGCCCTCGAGCGCGAAGTTGAGGTCGCGAGTGACGTCCTCCATCTCGTAGTAGGGCGCCTTGCTCGGGAGCCGCTTGAACAGGTGCTGTGCGGCGTCCGGGTCCTCGTGGACCTCCCGGACGAGCCGTTCGAGCGCCAGCTGGACCGGGATCGCGGCACACATCCCGTCGCCGTCGGCGTGGTGGCGGACCCGTATCGGCCGTCCGGCGAGCACGGTTCGCCGGAGCAGCCGGGCCAGATCGCGGAGGTCGTCGTGGATCGACTCGAACGCCTCCCACTCGACGAGCGGGTCGACGTCGGCCGGCTCCGCGCGCTCGTCGAGCGCCGCCTCGAACCGCTCTCGTGACGCCGCCTCCCGGTCGCCGGAGAGCGCCGCCAACGAGTCGACCTCGATCTGGAGCCCGCCCTCCCGCGTCTCGACGGTCCCGGTGACGTGAACCAGGTCGCCGACCTCGATGCCGGGATACGCCCGCACGCCGGCCTCCTCGAAGGCGGCACACGAGACGATCCCCGACGCGTCGGCGACGCCGAATATCGTCGGCCCGCCCGTCTGTTTCGTCTGGACGACCTCACCCTCGACGGTCACCTCGTCGCCGGGAACGAGCCCGCGAACCCGCGCTATCGTCGGCTCGTGTTCGACGATCTCGGTCGTGTAGCCGCCCGGCGACGCCTCCTCGAACGCGACGTCGCCGTTCTCCTTGACCTCGGTCAGACGGACGATCAGGCGGTCCCCGACCGCGTACTCGCCGTCGAGGTTCGACTCGTGGACGAGCCCGCTCACGGCGTCGGAGACGTCGACGAAGATCCCGTAGTCGACGACGCCGTTGACGGCGGCGTGGTACAGCGCGCCCGTCTCGACGTCCTCGAGGGTACAGTCGGGCGCGAGGTCGTTGACGACGTCCCTGTCGCGGTTCCCCTCCGCCCGCACGGCGTCGGGTTCGGGACTCGAATCGTCCCGCATGCCGGAATCTCCGGCGGTGTGCTCGCTCATACACGCCGTTCGGGATCGGACGGTGTTAAGCTTGTTATGTTGTGCTCGCGACACGGAGCCGGCGATCCCTCCGCGGTGCGGGAGTCGTCGCGGCGTCCTCACGTCCGGTCGGTCCGGAACCCATATGAGTCGACGGCGACTCTCTCGGGACATGCGACTGTTCCGGTCGGACGACCTCCTCGGGATCGCCCGAGACACGATGGAGTTCGTCCTCGAGGCCAGCGAGGAGACCCACCCCAACGAGTACATGGGGTTCCTCCGTGCGGACGACGCCAGCGCCCTCGACGTCGACCGGGACGGCCAGGTCATCACCGACGTGCTCGTCATCCCCGGAACGGAGTCGTCGCCGACGAGCGCGTCGGTCCGCTCGCACATGAAGCCGAACGACATGCGCTCGGTCGGGTCGGTCCACTCGCACCCGAACGGCGTGCTCCAACCGAGCGACGCCGACCTCGCGACGTTCGGACAGGGCGAGGTCCACATCATCGTCGGCGCGCCCTACGGGTGGGGCGACTGGAAGGCGTTCGACAACGACGGGAACCAGCGGACCCTCGAGGTGCTCGACGTCGAGATGCCCGACGAGCACTTCTTCGATTTCACCCAGGAGGACATCGACCGCGAGCTCGGAGACGCGAACGACGACCGGGGCGGGTTCCTCTCGTGGCTGCGATGACGCGGGTCGTCGCACAGGGGACCTTCGACCTCCTCCACCCCGGCCACGTCCACTACCTCGAGGACGCCGCGACGTACGGCGACGAGCTCCACGCGATCGTCGCTCGGGGGGCGAACGTCACCCACAAGGCGAAGCCGATCCTCGCCGACCGCCAGCGTCGGGACATGGTCGCCGCGCTCGACGCCGTCGACGAGGCCCACCTCGGGCACAGCGAGGACATCTTCGTGCCGATCGAGGCGATCGACCCGGACGTCATCGTGCTCGGATTCGACCAGCACCACGACGAGGACGCCATCACGGCCGCGCTCGGGGACCGGGGGATCGACTGCCGGGTCGAGCGGGCGTCCGGCCGCGAGCCCCGCCACGACGACGAGCTGCTCTCGACGGGCGACATCATCGACCGGATCCTCGAGCGTCGCGGGTGAGGTCGCGTCCGCGCCGGCGTTCCGTCCGAGCGGGCGGCTCCTCGAGCCGTCGGCGGTCGCCCGTCGACTCGCGGAAGCGCGGGACATATATGGACCGACACCCAAGCGGATCCACGTGACGATACCCGACCGGTTCCCCGCGGTCCTCGCCGCGGCGGCGATGGGCGTGTACCTCCTCGTCGTCGTCGGGGCGACGACCTCGCTGACCGACGCCGCGGCCGCCTGCGGCGGCTGGCCCGCCTGTGGCGGCGGCTACGCGCTCCCCGTGGAGCCGGCGGCCTGGATCGCCCTCGGCCACCGCGCGCTGGCGGCCGCGGTCGGGGCGGCGGTCGTCGCCTCCGCGGCCCTGGCGTGGCGCGACGGCGCGAGCCGTCGGGTCCGTGCCGCGCTCCTCCTCGCGCTCGCGTTGTACCCGGCACAGGCCGGGGTCGGCGCGGTCGTCGCCCTCGGCGACGACTCGCTTTCCGTCGGGGGTGGAACGCTCCCGCTCGGGCTGGTCCACCTCGTCCTCGGCGTGACCATCTTCGCGAGCGTCCTCGCCGCGCTGGCGTGGTGGCTCGAGGCCGCGACCGGCGACGCCGACGACACCCCGACCGACTTCGAGCCGGGGACCGACGACCTGCCGCCGGTCGAGGACGCGCCGGAGCCGTCGGTGCCGACCGCGACGGTGCCCCGGCTTCGCGCGACCGCGGCCGCGTACTTCCGGCTGATGAAGCCGCGGCTGATGTGGCTGCTCTGTCTCGTGGCCGCCGCCGCGATGGCGCTCGCCGGCGGGTCGGGCTTCACGCCGTACACGGTCGCGGCGACGCTCGCCGGCGGGGCGCTCTCCATCGGCGCGTCCGGGACGTTCAACCACGTCTTCGAACGCGACATCGACAAGCGGATGCAGCGGACCAACGACCGTCCGCTGGCGACCGACCTGGTTCCGGTCTCGCACGCACTCGCGTTCGGCGGGCTGTTGACGGTCGTCTCGCTCGGACTGTTCTGGAGCGTGAACGCCCTGACCGCCGCGCTCGGGCTCGTCGCGATCGTGTTCTACAGCGTCGTGTACACCCTGGTGTTGAAGCCGAACACGGTCCAGAACACCGTCATCGGTGGTGCGGCCGGCGCCCTGCCGGCGCTCATCGGCTGGGCCGCGGTGACCGGCGACGTCGGCCGGGGCGGACTGCTGCTCGCCGCCGTGATCTTCCTGTGGACGCCCGCGCACTTCTACAACCTCGCGCTGGCGTACAAGGAGGACTACGAGCGCGGCGGCTTCCCGATGATGCCCGTCGTCCGCGGCGAGACCGCCACCCGGCGGCACATCCTCTGGTACCTCGGCGCGACGCTCGTCGCCGCCG
Source organism: Halorubrum halodurans (assembly GCF_002252985.1). Lineage (GTDB taxonomy): Archaea > Halobacteriota > Halobacteria > Halobacteriales > Haloferacaceae > Halorubrum > Halorubrum halodurans. Next base: position 54,746 of record NZ_NHPJ01000136.1, read on the forward strand.
CCGTGCTCGCGGCCGTCGCGGAGCCGCTCGGCGCGCTGTACGCGCTCGTCGGCGTGGCTCTCGGCGCGGTCTTCCTGTGGGCCGTCGTCCGACTCCACTACGAGCGGAGCGAGTCCGCGGCGTTTCGGGCGTTCCACGCGTCGAACGCGTACCTCGGGCTCCTGTTGTTCGCCGTCGTCTTCGACGCGCTCGTGGTCTGAACCGGCGGTCGATCGGGCAGCCGTTTTATTGCGGTTCGGGCCCAACTCGCGCCCATGACACGAGTCGAGGTCGAGTACTGCGTACCGTGCGGAATGCTGGACCGGGCACAGGACGTCTCGCGGGCGGTCCTCGAGCAGTTCGGGGAGGAGCTCGAGGAGGTCGCGCTCGTCACCGGCGACCACGGCGTGTTCATCGTCCGCGTGGATGGCGAGGTCGTCTTCGACAAGGACGAGGACGGGTACGACGTCGACGACATCGTTCGCGCGGTGAAGCCGCACGTCGGCGCGGCCGCGTAGGCTACGACCCGCCCGTTCGGGCCGTCGACCGGTCCGGGATCGTTCCGAGGCCGCTCCTCGACCGCCGGGCGAAGTTAATTGTGCCTCGCTGACGAACCCGGAGCGGATGGCGGGCCAAACGGAACGGGATCCGAACGAACTCGGTGGCGATGCCTCGGACGAGAGCCACGGCTTCGGCGGAGCGGACGGCCCCGAGTGGCTGGGTCGGACGTGGTACCGATCGGGGGTCGGGATCGCGATCGCCGTCGGCGATCTCCTGTTGACCGTCGTCCTCGTGGCGGCGGCGACCGTGACCTACGACGGCTCGTTCGCCGGGGCGGCGGACCTCTCGCCCGGCCTCGTTCCGCCGTACGTCCCCGTGTTCAGCCTGCTCGGCGCGTTGGGCTTCGTCTTCACGACGCTGATCGAGCGGTTCGACGGGTCGGCCGGCAGGCTGCTCCGGTACAACGTCCACCTCCTCGCCGCGCTGCCGCTCGGCGTCGGGGTCTTCCTGCTGTCGGACATCGTGCTGGCCGAGACGGCGACCGACGACGCCCTCGTCGCCGGGACGGTGTTTCTCTCGGGGCTGTACGTCAACCTCGCGTACAAGCGGCTCGGCGCGCTGGCGAGGCGGCTCCTGCCGGGCGGGCGGAGCGGCCGCTCCTCGGCTGACGAGGGGGACGACGGGAACTCCTCGACGAACGGGGATCGAGGGCGGTCCGGGGAGTGACCCGACCGGACGGGTCGCGGGTCACTCGACGTCGGCGACCGACCGCGCCGAGTTGCTCACGACGAGCAGGCTGCTCGTCCCCATCGCGAGCGCGGCCAGGAGCGGGTTGAGCGCCCCGGAGACCGCGAGCGGGATCGCGATCGCGTTGTAGGCGAACGCCCAGCCGAGGTTCTCCCTGATCCGGCGGTTCGTCCCGCTCGTGACGTCGAACAGCTCCGGGATCGCGGCGAGGCGGTCCTCCAGGAGGACGGCGTCCGCGGCGTCGGCCGCGAGGTCGGTACCGCTCGCGACCGAGACGCCGAGGTCGGCCGCAGCGAGCGCCGGCGCGTCGTTGCTGCCGTCGCCGACCATCGCGACGCGCTCGCCGGCGCCGAGCCGCCGCACCGTCTCGGCCTTCGCTTCGGGGGGGACCCCGGCGAACACCTCGTCGATCGCCGGATGCTCCTCGAAGCGCCGCGCCGCCGCGGCCGAGTCGCCGGTGAGCACGACGACGCGTTTCCCGCGCTCTACGAGGTCGGTCACGACCGCCTCCCACCCCTCGCGGACCCCGTCGCCGACGAGGAGGACGCCGCGGACCTGCCCGTCCCAGCCGACGAAGACGGGGACGTTCCCGTCCGCGGTCGCGCGCTCGCCCGCCTCGCGGAGTCGATCGGGGAGCGCCCAGCCGCGGTCCGCGAACAGCGAGCGGTGGCCGACGACGACGCGGTCGCCGTCGATCGTTCCCTCGACGCCGCGGTCCGTGACCGTCACGTCCGCGGCGTCGACGTCGACGGGGTCGGAGGCGGAGCCCGACGCGCTCGCGGGGTCGACATCGCGGTCGGGGTCGACCCCATCCGTCCGGCTCCCCGCGGCCGCGGGTTCGGTTCCGCCGTCCGCGACGATCGTGGGGGACGCGGGAGCCGACCGGTCGGACGAGCCCCGGTCCGCCGCGGCCGCGTCGACGATCGCCTCGGCGATCGGGTGTGCGGACGCGCGCTCGAGCGCGGCCGCCCGACGGAGGAGTCGGTCGGCGTCGGTGTCAGGGTCGGACGGGTCCGGGCCATCGGCGAGAACGGTCTCGAGCAGCCGCATCTCGCCGTCGGTGAGCGTGCCGGTCTTGTCGAGCACGACCGCGTCGATCTCGGCGCCGGCCTCGAAGACGGCGTCGGAGACGATCACGATCCCGCGGCGGGCGGCGTCGCGGATCCCGGCGGCGATCGCGAGCGGGGTCGCGAGCCCGAGCGCGCACGGGCACGAGACGATGAGCACCGTGAGCCCGACGAGCGCCGCCTCGGCCGGCGCGCCGCCGAACGCCAGCGTGCCCGCGCCGGCGATCGCGGCGACCGCGACGACGAGCGGGACGAACACGGTCGCGAGCCGGTCGACGAGCCGCTGGATCCCCGACCGCGAGCTCTGGATGTCCCACAGCAGGCGCACGAGCGTGTCGAGCGTGCTCGTCGCGTCCTCGCCCACCTCGACCACGAGCGGCGAGTCCGTGACGACGGTCCCCCCGCGAACCCCGTCGCCGGGGCGTTTCGTCGCCGGCAGCGACTCGCCGGTGACGAGCGCCTCGTCGACGGCGGCGGTCCCCTCCGCGACGGTGCCGTCGAACGGGACGCGCTCGCCGGGGCGCACGAGCAGCCGGTCGCCCGGCTCGACCGCCTCCGTCGGGACGGTCTCGCCCGACTCCCGGCGCGCCTCGCTCTCGGCCGCGGTCGTCAGCTCCGAGAGCATCCCGGTCGCGCGCGATTTGATCCGCGACTCGTACCCGTTGCCCGCGGTGACGACGAGGATCACGGCGATCGTCACGTCGAAGTAGAGGTCGGTCCGGCCGAGCAGCATCGCGAGCGTGCTGTACGTGTAGGAGCTGACCGCCGCCAGCGACACCAAGAGATCCATGTTCGGCCGGCCGGCCCGCAGGCTCACGTACGCCCCGCGGAGGATCGGGTAGCCGGTGTAAAAGAGCACGATGGAGGTGAAAAGCCATATCTGCGTGAACAGGTAGAGCCCGCCCACGCCGCCCAGATCGAGGAGCGGGTCGTAGCCGAAGTAGGTCGGGTACAGGAAGAGGACGTACCACAGCATCGCCATCATCCCGAAGAAGCCGCCGCCGATCAGGAAGCGGACCACGTCGACGTCGTCGCCCTGGGGTTCGGGATTCGCCCGGTCGCTCGCGGTGTAGCCGGCGACCGACAGCGCGTCGGGCAGCTCGTCGGCGGCCACCCGGTCGGGGTCGTACTCGACGCGGATCGTGTCGGTGGCGTAGCTCGCCTCCGCGGCCGCGACGCCCTCGCGCTCGGCGGCGGTCAGCTCGAGGAACGACTCGCAGGTCGCACAGTGCATGCCGTCGACGTGGAGGAAGGCCGTCTCGCCGTCGAAGGAGTCGGAAGGGTCCGCGTCCGGGGTCCGCGCCTCGAGGTCCGCGAGGTCGTCCACGTCCTCGAGGGAGCGCGCCACCGTGAGACAGCCCTGACAACAGTACTCGCCCTCGACGTCCGGGTCGGCGTGCGGGTCGGATCCCGTCGGCAGGTCACAGAGGGTACAGTTCGGCATGGGTGGTGGCTTCGTCGGTGGCGCCGCGGACGGGAAGTGGAGTTCGCGGGCCCGCGCCGAGAGGCGCCGCGTCGCTAGTTCGACCGCGCACGCGTCGCCGTGTCGGTCGCGCTACGCCTCCTCGACGTCGCTCGGCTCGAGCCTGTCGTCGTCGCCGCCGGGACGGAGGCTGCCGCCGGTGGCGACACGGAGGCTCGCCCAGATGAGCACCACGTTGACGAACGTGACGGCGACGACGTATTCGGCGCGCGAGGCGATGTAGGCCGCGGCCGGAAGCACGCCGCCGAGCACCAGGAAGACGGCGTGCTGGAGCGAGAAGTCCATACGGAAGGGTATGCGGCCAGCATCATATAGTCCAAGCGGATTTTCATGCCACGGGAACGGGTACATATTATATGTCCGGCTACTCGTAATCGGACCTATGAGCCGAACCGAGACGGCAGGGGCGCCGGTGGACGACGCGGGGGGCGACGAGGAGTTCGATCCCGTCGGCACGCTCGCGCTCATCGCGGTGTACTTCGCGATCCTCGTGATCGCATGGGTGTACATCTACTACATCGAGTTCCTCGGCCGTGACCTGGTCGTGGTGGGGTGATATCGGATGCACATACACGCCTACGAGAAGATCTGGCTCGCGTTCGCCATCGTGTTGATCCTGCTGCTCCTCGGATCCGTGACGTACGGGGCGGTGGGACCGGGGGTGGCGATGGTCGCCGACAGCGAGGGACAGATCGACGCGACCGCCCTCGACGAGGACGAGCGGTTCGCCGAGCCGCGCGTCGAACAGGTCGGCGAGAACCACTACGCGGCGTACGTGGTCGCCTACCAGTTCGGGTTCGAGCCGGACCCGATCGTCGTCCCGGCGAACAGCCGGGTGACGCTACACGTCACCTCCCGCGACGTGATCCACGGCTTCGAGGTGGTGGGAACGAACGCGAACACGATGGTCGTGCCGGGCGAGGTCTCGGAGATCACGGTCGAGGTGGGCGAACCGCAGGAGTACGGTCTCCTCTGTAACGAGTACTGCGGAGCCGGACATCACGCCATGGAAGGGAAACTCCACGTCGTTCCACGGGAAGAGTTCGAGTCGTCCGACGGGGGTGAGAGCGCATGAGTGACGCGCTCGAGGCGGATCAGACGTTCTACGACAAGTTCCCCGCGGAGTCGAGGGTCGTCCGGTCGTCGCTTCTGGGCGCGTTCCTCGCGCTCACGCTCGGGGCGATCTTCGGGATCATCCAGACGCTCCACCGGACCGGGATCTTCCGCGGACTCATCGCCTCGACCGACTACTACACCCTGCTCACCGCACACGGCGTGTTCTTAGCGCTCAGCTTCACCACGTTCTTCCTCGCCGGGCTGTTCACGTGGGCGGTCGTTCGCAGCCTGGACCGGCCGCTCGTGAACATCAAGATCACCTGGACGTGGTACGCGCTCATGGCGGGCGGGATGACGATGACCGGCATCACCATCCTCGCCGGCCTGGTCGACGCCGTCGACATGAGCGCGGACGTGCTCTTCACCTTCTACGCGCCCCTTCAGGCACACCCGCTCTTTTACACCGGCCTCGCCGTGTTCATCGTCGGAACGTGGCTCGCCGGCGCCGACTGGTTCCGTACGTGGCTCGCGTGGCGCGAGGAGAACCCGAACGAGCGGATCCCGCTCCAGACGTTCATGGTGTTGACCACCATGATCATGTGGTACATCGCCTCCTCGGCGGTGGCGGCGTCGGTGCTGATCTTCCTCCTGCCGTGGTCGCTCGGGCTGATCGAGTCGGTGAACCCGACGCTCACCCGGACGCTGTTCTGGTTCTTCGGGCACCCGGTCGTCTACTTCTGGCTGATGCCCGCGTACCTGCTGTGGTACACCGTGCTGCCGTCGATCGCCGGCGGACGGCTGTTCAGCGACCCGCTGGCGCGGGTCGTCTTCGTCCTCTTCGTGCTGCTCTCGACGCCGGTCGGGATCCACCACCAGTACCTCGATCCCGGCATCGCCGAGGGCTTCAAGTTCATCTCGATGACGAACACGATGTTCCTGCTGTTGCCGAGCCTGCTCACGGCGTTCACGGTCGTCGCCAGCGTCGAGTACGGCGCTCGTCAGCGCGGCGGGACGGGGGTCTTCGGCTGGCTCCGGTCGCTCCCCTGGCGGGATCCGGCGTTCACCGGGATGATGCTGGCGGGGCTGATGTTCGCGGCCGGCGGGTTCTCGGGGATGGTCAACGCCGGGATGAACGTCAACTACATGATCCATAACACGATCTGGGTGCCCGGCCACTTCCACCTCACCGTGGGGACCGCGGTCGCGCTCACGTTCATGGCGGCGACCTACTGGCTCTGGCCGCAGATCACCAACAAGCCGATCTACAGCAGCCAGATCGGGCTGTTCCAGGTCGTGCTCTGGTTCATCGGCATGGCGCTCATGTCGAACGCGATGCATGCGCAGGGGCTGCTCGGCGTCCCCCGGCGGACCGCCGAGCCGGAGTACTCCGGGTTCGACTACCCGGTCGCGTTCGGCGGCTTCGAGGAGCTGAACGTCCAGATCGCGATCGGCGGGACGCTGCTGTTCCTCTCGACCGTCCTCTTCATCGGGAACCTCGTGCTCACGATGGGGAACCCGCGCGTCTCCGGGATCGCGGAGACGCTCCGTCCCGCGCTCTCCGGCCCCGACGACGCCCCCGAGGTCCTCGACGACCTCCGGATCTGGAGCGGGATCGCCGTGGTCCTCGTCGTGCTCGCGTACGCGCTCCCGCTCGCGGCGATCATCAACGACGGCGGGCTGTTCGGCCCCGGCGTCGGCACGTATCCGGTGTGGATCGACGCCGCGGCCGGCGCGATCGCCGACGTCACCGTTTCGGCGGCGTGGTCGCTCGTCGACGCGCTCGCGCTCCTCGGCTCCCGGCTCCTCGACGCGGCCGTCGCGGGGGTGATCGCGTGAACCTCGACGTCACCCGCGGCGGGCTGTTCGTCGGGCTCGCGATCTTCGGCGTCATCGTCTACGAGCTCCGGACGGTGCTCGACGCCCTCGGCGTCAGCCTCCCGATCGTGCCGTACATGGCCGGCGTGTTCGTCCTCGCCGGCGTGGCGGTCTGGATCGTGGTGCTCAACGGCGGGTGGCGGACCGAGCCCGACGAGGCCGGCTGACGCCGCGACGTCGATCGATCCGTCGGGCCGGCCGGACCGGCCGGACCGCCCGGTCCGGCCGGTCCGGCGACGGACCCGACGACCGACGCGGTTTTGACCGCCACCCTCCTTCGTTCCGTATGGTCGGAACCCGCGTCGTCGTCCGCTGTGCGGACTGTCCCTTCGAGACGACACACGACCGACTTCGGTCCGCGCGGGAGGCCCTCGCGGCCCACGAGGCCGACGCCGGGCACGTCGTCGACTGGCGGATCGAGTCGGTCGCGCCGGGCGTCGAGCGCGCGGGCGCGGACGCCGGCGTGTGCGGTCGTCCGGAGTGTACGAACGCCGACTCCCCGCTCGTCGATCCGAACCCGGACGACCGCTGAGCGCGACCCCGCGGCTCGGACGGTGCGACGGCGTCGGGGGTCCCCGGCGGCCCTCGATCGATCGGCCGATCAGCCGAAGGAGAGCGACTCCGCCTCCGCCCACCGCGGCTCGAACGCCTCGCTCACGCCCGCGGCGAACTCGGCGTCCTTGATGTCGATCATCGCGAAGGGCTCCTCGCCCGAGAGCGGATGCGGCACCTCGATACACACCTCCAGCCCGTCGAAGACGTTGAACGTCCCCTCGACGCCCGGCGTCGTCCGGACGGAGAACCCCTCGTTGTCGGCGAGCTCGGCGGTGTAGCGGCGGCCGACGCTGCGGGGAAGCGCGTCGACCGTCTCCGGCGACAGCAACACCCGGATCTCGACGCCGCGGTCGAGCGCCGCCTCCAGCTCCGCGGTCACCCGCTCGCCGACGGTGCCGAGGTCGAACCCGGTCGCGGGCGCGCCGGCGACGACGACCATCCGCCGCTCGGCCGCCGCGATGCGCTCCAACAGGAGATCAGTGGCGTCCTCCGGGCCGACGGCGGCGGTCCAGAACTCGCCGTCGACGGGGTCGGTCGCGTCGAGCTCCGTCGACAGCTCCTCGACGACCGACGCGTACTGTTCGGCCTGCGCGTCGAGCTCGCGTCGTTTCTCCTCGAGGAGCCGATCGAGCGCGGCGTCGGGCTCGACGCCGACGTACTTCTTCGGCCGGCTCGCCGCCTGGCTGCGGACGAGGTCGTGCCCCTCGAGGCTGTTGAGCACGTCGTAGATCCGGCCCATGGGGACCTCGCTGGCCCGCGAGAGGTCCTTCGCCGTCGTCGGTCCGGTTCGCAGCAGGGCGCGGTACGCGCGTGCCTCGTACTCCGACAGACCGAGGTCACGAAGGGATGCCATACGCACAGGTGTCCGGGTGTCGCCATAAACGCGTCGGACGTTTACGCGCGTTTCGGCCGACGGAGCGGTCCGCGGGAGCGCCGAGGACGGTCGGACGCGGGTTCGGGAGCGGTCGCCGCCCGGAGGTCCCTCAGACCGGGATCACTCGACCGTCTCGGCGACGCGGGTCAGCAACTCGTCCGGCGTTGTCGCGGGGGCGGAGACGGCGTCGCCGGCCGTCACGACGGCGGCCCCCTCGGGGACGGATCGCGGCGCGGGGGCGGCCTTCCGGTGCGCGTTCGGGACGACGACCTTCTCGTGGTCGGCGACCCGCCAGGCCGCGCGGTGGAGGTCGCTTCCGGGCTCGGTCCCGACGAGGACGACGGTCGTTCCGCGGAGCAGCCGCCCCACGAGGCTCCCGTACCCGGCGACCTGGACCCCGAGCCGGTCGGTCGCGCCCGCGAACGACTCGGCGGTCTCGCGGGCGACGTCGCGATAGCGGTCCTCGCCGGTGAGCGCCGCGAGGTCGACGAGCGCGGACGCGAGCTCCACGTTGCCGTCGAGCGGCCTGAAGGGGCGGTCGAGCAGCCCGGCACCCGAGCGCGGCCCGTCCACGAACGAGCCGTCGACGTGGAGCTCCGCGATCGCGCGATCGGCGACCGCGCGGGCGACGTCGGCCCCCTCGCCGAGCACGCCGGCGGCGCGGACGTACGCGCCCACGACGCGCGAGACGTCCTCGAGGAGGTCGCGCGGGGCGTCGTCGCCGGTCCCGTCGGCGCCCTCCTCGGTCGGGGCGTGGTGGGCCACGACGCCGGCGTCACGGTCGATCAGGTCGCGCTCGAGCCCGTCGAGGATCCGATCGGCGTACTCGCGGGCCCGCTCGTCGTCGGTGTACGCCGCGAACGTCAACAGCGCGTCGGCCGCGAGCGCGTTCGCGCCGGCGAAGACGGTCAGATCGCGCCGGGGGGCGTCGAGGTCCGCGCGCTCGTCGGCGGGGGCGGCGTAGTAGGCGCGGCCGAGTCCCGGTCCGAGGCTCCCGCCGACGCCGTAGCCGGTCCAGAGGTCGTCGGTGAGGAACTCGACCGCCGCCGCGGCGGGCTCGCGGTACGCCGCCTCGCCGGTGTAGAGGTAGGCGTTCGCGAACGCCCGCGTCACCGCGGCGGTCGTGTCCGCCGGCTTCTCGTAGGCCACGTCGCTCCAGTCGCGCGCGCCGGCGAACCGGAAGAAGCCGCCGGCGACCTCGTCGGCGAGGTGGTCGCGGACGGCGTCGAGGGTGCGGAGCGCGCGGTCGCGGTCGCGCTTCAGCGCGAACTCGACGGTTCGGGGCAGCGGGAACTTCGCGTCCGTGCCCCAGCCGGCGTGTTCGGCGTCGTACTTGGTCTCGAGCTGGCCGGCGAGGTGGCTCTCGATCGCCTCCGAGAGCTCCCCCGCGGGCGGGCGGTCGCCGTTCAGCGCGCGCGGGATCCGGCCGGCCTCGCGGCCGTCCTCGTTCCACATCCGGTGGACGGACTCGAGCACCTGGCGCATCCCGTCGACGCCGAGGTAGCCCGCGCCGGTGAGCAGCTCGCCGTCGGGCGTGAGGAAGGCGGTCGTCGGGAACCCGCCCATGTTGTATCGCTCGCGGACGCGCGGGCGGCGGTCGACGTCGACCCGGACCGGGACGAACCACTCGTTCACGTTGGCGGCGACCCGCGGCTCGGCGTAGGTGGTCGCGTCCATCTCGTGACAGCCCTCACACCAGGTGGCCGAAAGCGAGAGGAGGACCGGCAGGTCCCGCTCGTCGGCCTCCGAGAACGCCTCGTGGCCCCACTCGCGCCACTCGACCCGCGTCGCGTCGGTCATGGCACACGCTCGGGTCGGCGGGTGGGTAAGCGCTTCGAGACGCCGGGCGGGATCCGGACGCCGGCGGAGGGGGACGGCGGAACGGAGCCGGCGGAGGGCGGACGACGGGAGGGCGGCGCCGTCGGACGGGTGGCGGTCGGTCCCGGCTCAGGCGTCGGCGTCGTCGGCCCGTCTCCGGGCGTCGTCGGCGTCGGTTCCCCTCGGGACGTCGTCGGCGCGACGGCGCGCGTTCGACGCGCCGGGGACGTCCGCGCGGTCGGGACGGGCCGTCACGCCGAGGTCGTCGGACGCGCCGGGGTCGTAGTCGTGGCCGATCCTGAGCGCGAGCGCGTTCGCGGCCAACAGCCCGAGGAAGTACAGGCCGTTCGTCCCGTCGAGCCCCGCGGACAGCAGGAACGGGTAGCCGATCGGGAGGACGATCGCCGTCCAGAACGCGGCGGCGCGGACGGCGCGAACCATCCGCTCCGCGAGCGGGAGGTCGAAGGCGAGTCGGTTGAGGGGGACGCGGGTGGACATCTGACGACCGGGACGACGAACGGCAGCCACATATAGCCCGCCGAGGGTTCGGCGTAATTCACACCTTGTACCGTGTTTCGCGACGTTTTAAGACTCTCTCAGAACGGCGCTAAAAATTTATAACGTCTCCTGAGGATTCTTTCAGAATATACACTACGAAACTGTTCGGCGGGCGATCGGGGCGATCGGGAACGCTCGGGGACGGGTCGGCGCCCGACTGCCGAGGGCCGAAGCGATTTATCCCTGCCGCGGCCACGGTCGGTCATGACGAGCGACGAGACCGACGGGGACGGCGGGCGCGGAGACGGGGGGCGACCGCACGTGTGCGTCGTCGCCTGCGGCGGAACGATCGCGTCGGAGCCGGGGGACGACGGCGCCGCGCCGGCGAAGACGGGCGCGGACCTCGTCGAGGCGGTCCCCGGCGTGGAGCGATACGCGACGGTGTCGGCCCGCGAGGCGTGCGCGCAGCCGGGGTTCGACGTGCGTTGGCGCGACGTGTTCGCGACCGCGGCCGCGGCTCGGGAGGCGATCGAGGCGGGCGCGGACGGGATCGTCGTCACCCACGGCACCGACACGCTCTCCGACACCGCCTACGCGCTCGACGTGTTGACGGACCTGCCCGTACCGGTCGTGGTGACGGGCGCGCAGCGTCGGCTCGACGAACCCTCGAGCGACGTGCCGGCGAACCTGACGCTCGCGGTCCGGGCGGCGGCGGACGACCGGTTCGCGGACGGCGTCCACGTCGCGTTCGACGACGAGCTCCACGCCGGCCGCGACGTGGTAAAGGGTCACAGCAACGCGCTCTCGACGATGACCTCGCCGGCGACCGCGCCGGTCGCGACGTTCACCCGCGCGGCGTCCGACGTGATCCGGGAGCCACGGCGGCGCGTCGCGGTCGACCCGCTCTGTGGTCCCGAGGGGCCGATCGACCCGTCGGATCCGGCCGCGGCGGCCGACCGCGTCCCCGAGGTGCCCGTGATCCACTCGGGGACGGGGGCCACGGCGGCGGGGATCGACCGCGCCCTCGCGGCGGACGTGGGCGGGATCGTGATCGAGGGGACCGGCCTGGGGAACGTCACGGCCGCCATCGGCGACGCGGTCGCGGAGGCGATCGAGGAGGTACCCGTCGTCGTCGCCGGGCGGCCCGCGGGGCCGACCGAGCCGGTGTACGGCACGCCGGGCGGGGCGGTCACGCTCGCGGACCACGGCGTCGTCTTCGCCGGCGACCTCCCGGCCGCGAAGGCCCGCGTCGGGCTGGCGCTCGGGCTGGCGGCCGGGGTCGAACGGTCGGATCTCCCCCGCGTGTTCGGCCGGCCCTGAACCGGCGACGCGACCGGCCCTGAACCGGCGACGCGGCCGACGACCTCGCGGTCGCGTTCGACCGCGTCGAGCGGGGCTCGCGTGACGGCGCGCTCCGGACGTCCGCGCGGCTCGGAGGGGAGATCACGGGAGGTCGGCCGGGTCGACGTCGCCGTCGGCGATCGCCCGGAGCTCCTCGTCCGAGAGCGACTCGATCACGAACGGCGGGATCCCGTCGGGAAGGTCCTCGGCTGCCGGGCGGTCGTCGGGGCGTCGAACCTCGATCGTCCCGCCGTCGCTCACGGCCGGGCCGGCGTCGGTCGCGGACCCCTCGGTCGAGAGCCGGGTCACGGCGGACTCGACCTCCTCGACCATCTCCGCCTGTCGCTCGTTCGCGGCCGCCAGCTCCCGGATCTCGTCCGTGACGCGGGTGGACTGCTCGACGACCTCGTCGACCGTGGCCGCGATCTCCTCGGCGGCGGCCGCCTGGTCGTCGGTGACGTCCGACACCTCGCTGATCCCCGCCGCGGTCTCCGAGACCGCCTCGGCGATGTCGGTCAGGTCCGACATCGCGTCCTCGACGCGGTCGACCCCACGGGAGACCCGCTCGTTCGCCTCCGTCAGGCTCTCGACGGTCTCCTCCGTGTCCGCCTGAATGCCCGAAACCATCTCCTCGATGTCGCCGGCGTGGTCCTTGGATTCCTCGGCGAGCGACTTGATCTCGTCGGCGACGACGCCGAACCCGGAGCCGGCCTCGCCCGCCCGCGCGGCCTCGATGGAGGCGTTGAGCGCGAGCAGGTTCGTCTGGTCGGCGATCCCGTTTATCGCGTCGACGAACTCGTCGATCTCGCCGACGCGCTCCTGGAGCGCCGCCACGTCGTCCGCGGCCTCGTCGACCGCCTCCCCGATGTCGTCCATGACGTCCGCGGCGTCGTCCGCGGCGCCCCGGCCGTCGTCGGCGAGCCCTTCCGCGCGGTCGCTCGCGTTCTCGACCTGGTCGGCCGTCGAGGCGACCTCCTCGACGGTCGCGGAGAGGTTGCCGACCTCCGCGGCGACCTCGCGGATCCGGTCCGACTGCTCCCCGGAGGCGTCGCGGATGGTGGCCGCGCTCTCGGCGACGTCGGTGGCGGACGTCTGGAGGTCCTCGATCGGGTCGCGAAGCTCCTCGCGGACCTCGGTCATCAGTCGCTCGTTCCGTCGCGCCGCCGCCTCGATCTCCCGGCTGTACGAGTGGATGTACGTGTCCGTGACGACCTGCATGTCGAGGTTGACGATCCGGAGGATCGAGAGGACGTCCTCGATGGCGTCGTCGACCTCCGCTCGAACGGCGTCCTCGACGGCGTCTCCGCTCGCACCGTCGCGCCCGCTCCCGGCCTCCGCCGTCGGGGTCGCGCGCGGACCGCTCGGTCCCTCCCCGCCGACCGCCAGCCCGCCGTCCGTGGCCGCGCCGGTCAGCCGCTCGGTGAGCGACTCGACGAGGCGCTCGCCGACGATCGGCAGGATCAGGTCGTAGTAGACGCCGTACTGGCCGAGGTAGTGTTTCATCGGCATCTCCAGCAGGTCGTGGATCTTGCCGATCCGCGCCCGGTCGGCGAAGTAGTCGGAGCCGTACTCGCCGTTCGCCAGCGTCACGAGATACGCCGACTGGGTCCGTTTGAGCTGCTCGATCCCCTTCTCGGAGCGGCCGATGACGTCGACGGTCTGCTGGTGGGCCGAGAGGTTCTCGTAGAAGTCCTCGGCGACCCGATCGGCGTTGGCCGCGAACGCGTCCTCGTACCGCTCGAGCCGGCGAACGTCCTCCTCGTCGAAGCCGATGAACTCCTTGCGCCACGCGATCTCGTCGGCGTCGAGGCCGATCTCCCCGACCAGCTCCTCGACGTCCAACCGGTCGTTCAGTCCGCCCTGCCCGAAGTCGTCACGTCCGTACTGCCCTGACGCGGTCATGGATCGGCACCCGCCACGGCAGCATATAAACGATCGCGGCGAGATCGCAGACGAGATAATCGGATGCCGTTCGAGCGGCGGTCAGGCGGCGCCGTCCGCGATCGCCGTCTCGAGCGTGGTGCGGTCCTGTGCGCCGACGAACCGGTCGACCGGCTCGCCGTTCGCGTACACGACGAACGTCGGCACGCCTCGGGCGCCGAGCTGCTGGGCGAGTCCGGGATGTTCGTCGACGTCGACCTTCGCGACGACCGCGTCCGTCCCGGCGGCGAGCGACTCGACGGTCGGCTCCATCATCCGACACGGGCCACACCAGTCGGCGTAACAGTCGACGAGCACGACATCGTGGCCGTCCACGAGCCGCCGGAACTCCTCGGGACCGCCGACCTCGACCGGCTCGGCCGGCGTATCGGAGGCGCCTCCGGCGTCGGATCCGGCCGCGTCGTCGCCGCTCGCGGAGCCCCCGCCCTCCTCCGCGCCGAGCCGGTCGCGCAGTTCCCTCCGCTTTCGCTCGCGGATCCGCTCGCGCTCGCTCCGTTCCGATCGGTTCTCGCCGCTCCCCTCCCGGTCCGCGCCGCTTCCGTCGGTCTCGCTCATACATCAGTATTGTGCTCACAAAACAATATAGGTTGCGGTCGACGGGATCGGCGTGACGGGGCCGTGCGTGACAGAGTTATATGAGAACGCGCGCTACGTAGGACACATGAGCGACACCGACGCGGTCCGGATGGACGACGACGAGCGCGACGAGTTCCTCGGTCGGTCCGGGACCGGCGTCATCTCGCTCGCGACGCCCGCGGGCGAGCCGCCACACAGCGTCCCGGTCTCCTACGGCTACGACCCGGTCGAGTCGGTCCTCTACTTCCGGCTCTCCGTCGGACCGGACCGGGGGAAGGGCGACCTCGACGGCCGCGAGGCGACGTTCGTCACCTACGGCGAGCGCGACGGGCGCTGGCGGAGCGTCGCGGCGAGCGGGCGGCTGGTGTCGACCACGGACGAGTCCGTGGCCGCCGAGACCATCGAGGGACTCGAGCGGACCGGCAGGATACCGATCGTCGACGTCTTCGGCGAGCCCACGAGCGAGGTGACCTTCGCGTTCTACCGGCTCGACGCCGAGCGGTTCACCACGCGGATCGAGCGATCGATGGAGCCCTGAGACGGGGCCGGCGACCGCCCGAACCACCCGGATCGTCCGGACCACCCGGATCGCCCGGATCGGGCGTGGAGTCGACGAGTCGACCCCGGCTCAGACCAGTCCGACGGCGACGAAGCCGACGTAACAGGCCGCCACCAGCACGCCGGAGTGGAACAGCGCCCCGTACCTGCCGCGCGCGGCGGCCCCGGCGAACCACCCCGACGCGAGCATCGTCGCCTGCGCGACCACGTAGAGGCGGAACCGCTCCAGCTCCGGGTGGACGAGGCCGGGATCGACGGGGGCGTCGAGCGCGGCTGCGAGCGCGAGCAGGCGATCCGTCTCCATCACGCCCGCGTTGATCGCGGCGACCACGCCGGCGACTGACAGCGCCGCGACCCAGCCCACCACGACGTACCGGCGCATCGCCCCGCGGAGCGCCCGCTTCTCGTGGGTCAGCCGGTCGACCTCGACCTGGAGCGTCTCGAACACCTCGTCGACGGTACTCCCGGCGTTCAACGCCCCGGCGACCAGCCCGACGGTCCGGGCGGCCAGCGGCGTCCCGACGCGGGCGACGAACCGGTCGAGCGCCGCGGCGCGCACGTCGCTGCCGGCGGCCGGCGCGTCGACCACGGAGCCGGCGAGCCCGCCGCCGTCGCCCGTCGCCCCGCCGTCCCCGGTGGTCGTCAGGGAGAGATTGAACGCGAGGTCGGCGACGTCGTCGCGCAACACGCCGAGGTCGGTCTCGCGGGCCGCGGTCGCGACCGCCTCGGGAAACGGGCGGCCGACGGCGGCGTGCGCGGAGACCGCGTAGACGAGGTCGGCGACCCGGCGGTCCTTCGCGTCGTCGATCCGGCCGCGGCGGGCGGCGACGAGCCCGACGGGGAGCGCGAACGCGACGTACGCCAGGAGCGCGACGTTCACGAGCGGATACCCGGCGTACGCGAGCCAGCCGGCGGCGGCTGCCGTGGGGACGGCCGCGACCGCCGACGCGCTGGCCGGGTTCGACGCCGCGGACGCGAACACGGCGCGGACCTCCTTCGGCCGCCGGTAGCTCGTGCGGGAGTCGACGGGGCGGAGCGCGCCGGTGGCGGCGATGCCGACGAGCCCGACCGCGAGCAGGAACCCGACGGAGGCGTAGACGGCGACCGCCCGCGGCGAGACGGCCCCGACCGGCGTGTCCACCAGCCGCGAGAGGTCCGGCGCGAACACGCTCGTCACCGTGACGGCGACGACGAGCAGCGCCGGCAACACGAGCACCAGCACGAACAGCTCCGCGATCGGTTTCAGGTACCGCCGCGCGCGGGTCCGGGCGTGTTCCTGTCGGTGCGCGAGCAGGCGGCTCTCGGCCCCGAGGAACTCCGCGAGCGCCTCGTCACCGGCGGAGACGTGCTGGCGGAACTTCAGGAGGAACGGCGCGAGCAGGTCCCGCGAGGGCGTGTCGCGGGCGACCCGGCGGAGCCCGGCGTCGAGGCTGCCCGTGAGCCGCGCCGCGTTGAGCGCCTTCCGGAACGAGACGGCGGCGCCGCCGTAGGCGTCGTTCTCGGCGACCTTCGCGATCAGGGTGCGGGCGTCGTCGCTCCCCGAGGAGAGCGCGTCGAGGTACCTGACCGCGCCGGGAAGCGTCCGCTCGATCCGCGTCCGGCGCGCGGAGACCAGCCACCGGAGGTAGAGCCCGCCGGCGCGGACCGTCGCGCGCTTGACGAGGAGGCCCGCGGCCGCCGACAGGGCGACCGCGAGCGCGGCGGGCGGCGGGACGGGAACCGCGACCGGCGCGAGCGCGCCGAGGCCGGACGCGAGCGCGAGGGAGACGTCGGGCGCGAGAGCGACGGCGACGAGGAAGGCCGGGACGGCCGCCGCGAGACACGCGAGCCACGAGAGCGCGTACGTCCGCGCGAGGTACGTCTCGAAGCCCGTCGACGGGTCCGCCCCGCGGTAGCGCTGCCTGTCGACGTCGTGGCGGCGGTCGTCGGCGTGGCGGGCGAACAGCGCGCCGAGGAGCCGGTCGAGCCCGGCGAACCGAGAGCGTCGGGGGCGGTCGGCGGGGTCGTCGCGTCGGGTTTCGGCGTCGCGCTCCCCGCGCGTCGACGCCCGCGTGCCGCCACTCACGGCGCGCCCCCGGACCGGGACCCGTCGGGCGGCGCGTCGCGCGCGTCCCCGGACCCCGCCTCGTCGTTCCCGTCGGTCGCGCGCCGCATCGACCGCGCGGCGCGCTCGACGGTCGCGGCCTCGTCGGCCCGGAGGTCGGCGAGGAACTCGAACAGCTCGTCGAAGTCGTCGAGGCCGTCGCGGACGAGGTACTCCACGTAGCGGTGTTTGGCGGCGAACTCGGACTCGACCGCGTCGAGGTCCCGGTCGGTCCGCTCGGCGAGTCTCGCGAGCGCGTGGAGCCGCCTGCCGCCGTCGGGGTACGAGGCCGCGGCGTCCGCGGTCGGCGCGCCGTCCATCCGGAACCCGCCCGCGGGGTCGCGCCACGCGACGGTGTTGTAGTGGACGCTCGTGTCGTCGCGCTCGATCACGCCGGCCCCGCCGTGTTTCGGGTCGCCGGTCCGGCTCCCCGTCGCGGCCGGGTCGAGCGCGTCGTACTCGGCCGGCGAGAGCGGCTCGACCGCCTGCGCGACGTACCGGTCCCCGCCGACCTGCCGCGGGAAGACGACCAGGTCGATCTCCCGGAACAGGTACGGCGGGAGCCCGCGCTCGATCGCGCGGTTGACGAGCGTCTCCACGTCCGCGGCGTGGGTGGTACCGACGACGCCGTGGCCCGTATTCACCGTCTCGGCGAACGTCTCGAAGCTGGCGGGCGTGTTGATCTCGGCTATCACCTCGACGTCCGGGTTCAGGTAGTTCGCCTCGGTCATCAGCGTCGCCATGCTCACGGCCTTGTAGTCGTTCTCGTGGTCGCGGGTCGTCAGCGCCACGCCGGTCTCGTGGGGGAGCCGGACCTCGCGGGAGCCCTCGTCGATGGAGACGGGCCGGTCGTCGAAGGGGATGAAGGGCATGTGGGCGTTCATCAGCGTCGTCTTGCCCGCCCCCGTCGGCCCCGCGAAGAGGACGACCCCGCGGTGCTCGTACAGCAGCCACAGGAGCGTGACGAGTTCGGCCGAGAGCGCGTCGCGGGCGATCAGGTCGACCGGCGTGAGCGGGTCGGCCGCCTGCTTCCGGATCGAGACGTGCGGCCCGTCCGCGGAGATGACCGGGAGCGCGACCGCACACCGGATCGTCTCCGGGACGCCGGGAACGTCGAGGTTGACCTTCGCGGAGGGCGTCGAGGCGTTCAGCTCCACGCCGTCGCGGGCCGCGAGCCGCGTCACGACGTCGACGAACCGCGACTCGTCGGTAAAGGCGAGGTTCGTCGGGATCCGGCCGCCCCCCGCGAGCGGGTCGATCGCGCCGCCGCCGGTTCCCGCCACCACCGCCGGGCGGGGAACGACCTTCACGCGCTCGTCGACGCGGTTGGCCTCGACGTCCTCCAGGTTCGGGTCGCGGATCGGGACGGTGAGGACCCCCTCGCCGACGAAGTCGCGGAGGACGTAGTAGACGAGGTCGTCGAGGCGGTCGGCGGCGTACGCCGGGTCGACGCTCGGGGAGAGCAGGTCCCGGTCGGCGAGGGCCCCCCGGACGCGGTTGCGAGCGGCCGCGATCCACCCGCGCGGGTCGCCGCCGTCGAGCCGGCGCGAGAGGTAGCGCCGGGCGTGCTCGGCGACGAAGGCGGTGCGGTCGTCGATCAGCCGGTCGACGGGGGTCTCCCAGATGCGGCGCTCGCAGTCGCGGATCAGCGCCTCGTCGCCGGGGAGCAGGT
>NZ_NHPJ01000012.1 GCF_002252985.1 Halorubrum halodurans
GTTGTTCGAGCCCGTGCCCGTGATCGCGGGCACGGGCTCGAACAACACCGCGGAGGCGCTCTCGCTCTCGCGCCGGGCCGCGGCGGCCGGCGCGGACGGGCTGCTCCTCATCTCCCCGTACTACAACAAGCCCGAAGCCGAGGGGTTCAGGGAGCACTACCGAACGATCGCCGACGCGGTCGACCTCCCGCAGATCGTCTACAACGTCCCCTCGCGGACGGGGCGGTCGATCCCGGTCGACGTCGTCGTCGACCTCGCGAGCCACCCGAACGTCCGGGGATACAAGGCCGCCTCCGGCGACCTGAACCGGATCGGCGAGGTGATCGAGCGCACCCGCGGGGAGGCGTTCTCCGTGCTCTCCGGCGACGACGGGCTCACGCTGCCGACGCTCGCCGTCGGCGGAACGGGCACGATAAGCGTCGTCGCGAACGTCGAGCCGGAGCGCGCGTGTGCGATGGTCGGGTCGGCGCTCTCGGGCGACTACGACCGCGCGCGCGAACTCCACCACGAGCTCGCGCCGCTGGTGCGCGCGCTGTTCGCCGAGACGAACCCGATCCCGGTGACGGAGGCGATGTATATCCGTGGTCGCGGCGGTCCGCACGTCCGGCCGCCGCTCACCCGGCTCTCCGAGGAGCGGCGTGAGGAACTCCGCGATCTGCTCGCGGAATACGAGGCAGGGACGCCGGGGGAGACGGAAGCGGCAGGGGAGATCGACGTCTCCGGAGGCGCGGAATGACCGGCGACGCCGACGCGACCCGGATCGCCGTCACCGGCGCGGGCGGCCGGATGGGCCGAGAGGTGATCGAGGCCGCGGCTGCCAGGGAGGACGTCGCGGTCGGCCTCGCGGTCAACCGCACGCCGACGGACCCGGTCGCGGGCGTCGACGTCGCGGACGCGGCCCGGCTCGGCGACCTGCTCGCCGATGCCGGCGGCGACGCCCACGCCGACGTCCTCGTCGACTTCACGGGCCCCGAGTCGGCCGTCGAGTACGCCGAGACGGCCGCCGAGGCGGGGGTGGCCATCGTCACCGGCACGACCGGCTTCGACGCCGGGGAGACGGCGCGGCTCCGCGCCGCGAGCGAGGCGGTTCCCCTGTTGCGGGCGTCGAACTTCGCGCGCGGCGTCGCCGCGCTGCGCCGGGCGGTCCGCGAGGCGGTCGCGGCGGTTCCCGGCTACGACGTGGAGGTGACGGAGACGCACCACGACGGGAAACGCGACGCGCCCTCGGGGACCGCGAGGACGCTCCTCGACGACGTGGCGGGCGTCCGCGAGGAGCTGGCGGGGAGCGACGCCCTCGACCGACGGGTCCACGGCCGGGAGGGCGACGCGCCCCGAAGCCCCGGCGAGATCGGCGTCCACGCGCGACGCGCCGGCGACGTGACGGGCGAACACGAGGTGTTGCTCGCGGGCAACCGCGAGACGCTCTCGCTCACGCACCGCGCCGGCGACCGCGGCGTGTTCGCCGAGGGCGCGCTCGACGCCGCGGCGTGGCTGGCCGGTCGTGACCCCGGATGGTACGAGTTCGACGACGTGCTCGGCGAGGGACGCGACGCCGGGGCCGCGACGGCGGAGGACGCGGCCCGATGAGTGCGATAGGCATCGACACACATCGACGGGTAAATACCGCCGGTCGCCCACGGGGGGAGTAATGACGCTCGAATCCGACGTGGCCGACCTCTGGGACCGGTACGAGGCCGGCCTCTCGGCGGCGGAGACGACGAGGGACGACGTGGCCGTCCTCGACGACTTCCTCGCGGCGCTCTCGGCCGGCGAGGTCCGCGCCGCCCGGAAGACCGGCGACGACGTGACGACGTGGGAGGCCAACGAGTGGGTCAAACGCGGCTGCCTGCTCAACTTCGCGCTCCGCGGGACCGAGCCCCGCGAGTACGGCGGCGTGACCTACTACGACGTGTTGCCCCTCCGGGAGACCGACGATCTCGCCGAGCGCGGCACCCGCAACACCCCGGACGGCACCGTGCTTCGACCCGGATCGTACCTCGGCAGCGACTGTATCGTGATGAGTCCGGCCTTCCTCAACATGGGCGCGTACGTCGGCGACGGGACGCTCGTCGACTCCTGTGACACGGTCGGCTCCTGCGCGCAGGTCGGTTCCGACGTGAAACTCGGCGCGAACACCCTGATCGGCGGCGTGCTGGAACCGATCGAGGACGCCCCCGTCGTCATCGAGGACGGCGTTTCGCTCGGCGCGGGCTGTCGGGTCACGAGCGGGTTCCGCGTCGGCGAGAACTCCATCGTCGGCGAGAACACGCTGCTCACGCCGCGGATCCCCGTCTACGACCTCGTCGAGGAGGAGGTCGTCTACGGCCACCTCCCCGCCGAGCGCCGGGCGTTCACGCGGATGGTGGAGTCCTCGGTCGGCGACCACGACCTCTTCGAGGGCGGCGCGTACAAGCCCGCGGTCGTCGCCACCGACGTGGAGGCGGAGACGCTCGAGGCAACCCGACGCGAGGGGGCGTTGCGGGAATGACGGCGGAGACGACCGAGACGACGGAGACGACCGAGACGGAGTGCGACGCCGACGCGAACCCGCCCGTCCGGCGCGTGAGCGACTGGGACGCGGACCGGCTCGCCGACCTCGCCGACGAGCACGAGACCCCGCTGTACGTCCAGGACCTCGACCGAACCCGCGAGAACTGCGAGCGCCTGCTTGCGGCGTTTCCCGACGCCGACGTGCGCTACGCGGTCAAGGCGCACACCGGCCGCGCGGTGCTGGAGGCGGTCCGTGAGGCGGGGCTCGACGCCGAGTGTGCCTCCGCCGGGGAGGTCGACCGCGCGCTCGCGGCCGGCTTCGGCGGCGACCGGCTCCACTACACCGCGGTCAATCCGCCGGATCGGGACCTCGACTACGTCGTCGACGTCGCGGAGCGCGAGCCGGATCTCACGGTCACCGCCGGCGCGGTCGACACCCTCGACCGGCTGGCCGAGCGCGGCTACGACGGCCGGCTCTGCCTCCGCGTGAATCCGGGCGTCGGCGCGGGCCACCACGCGAAGGTCACCACCGGCTCGGCGCCGAAGTTCGGGGTCCCTTACGACCGCGCGGCGCGAGTCGCCCGCGAGGCGGCGGAGCGGTTCGACGTGGTGGGCGTCCACGCGCACGCGGGATCCGGCATTGACCCGGACCAGCTCGACAGCCACCGCGAGCTCGTCGCGCGGATGGGAAACCTCGCGCGGGACTTGACCGACCCGGCCGCAGACCCCCTCGACCTCGAGTACGTCGACGTCGGCGGCGGCTTCGGCGTCCCGTACCGCGAGGACGCCGAGCCGCTCGACCTGCCCGCCGTCGCGGAGGCGACGCGCGAGGCGGTCGGCGACCTCGCCGGGCTCGCGCTCGCGATCGAGCCCGGCCGGTACGTCGTCGCCGACGCGGGCGTCCTCCTGACGCGGGTGAACACCGTGAAGCCGACGCCGGGGGGGACGGTCGTCGGCGTCGACGCCGGGATGACGGACCTCCTTCGCCCGGCGATGTACGACGCGTACCACCCGATCCGGAACCTCGGCGGGGCCGACGGCGAGCCGGACCCGGCGGACCGGGGGACCGCCTCCGTCGCCGTCGCAGGACCTATCTGTGAGACCGGCGATAGCTTCTGTACGGACCGCGCGCTCGCCGAGCCGGCCCGCGGGGACCTCCTCGCGATCGGCGTCGCGGGCGCGTACGGCTACGAGATGGCGAACCAGTACAACTCGCGGCCGCGGCCCGCGGAGGTCGCGCTCGCGGACGGGGAGGCGAGGGTCGTCCGGCGACGCGAGCGGCTCGCCGACCTCACGACGGTCGAGCGGGAGGCAGCGGGCGCGCCGGAGACGGCGGAGACGGAGGTGGACCGATGAGCACCCACGCCGTCCCGGTGGAGAAGTACCACGGCACCGGCAACGACTTCCTCGTGGTCGACGCCAGCGAGGGCGTCGCCGACCGGTCGGCGTTCGCACGGGCGTACTGCGACCGCGAGACGGGCGTCTCGGCCGACACGGTCGACGACGGCGCTCCGGCGGCCGACGACGCGGCGCGGGGCGGGGGCGACGGCGCCGCCGACCCCGGCGGCCGTCGCGGCGCCGACGGCGTCCTCTTCCTGGAGATCGGCGAGCGCTACCGCCCGACCCGCGTCGTGATGACGCTCGTCCAGCCGGACGGGTCGACGGCCGCCATGTGCGGCAACGGCGCCCGCGTCGTCGCCCGCTGGGCGCACGACCGGACCGGCGACCACGAGTTCATGATCGACACGCAGGCGGGGACCCGCCGGGCGACCGTGAGCCCCGACGGGAGCGAGGTGACCATCGAGATGGGGACGCCGCGGTTCGACCCCGCCGCGGTTCCCGTCGACCGCGACGAGCCGCTCGTCGAGGAGGCGATCGAGGGGCTCACCGTCACCGCCGTCGACACCGGCGTCCCCCACGCCGTGGCGTTCCTCGAGGGCGGCCGCGACGACCCCGACGGGATCGACGCCGTCGACCTCGACGCGGTCGCGCCGCCGGTCAGGCACGCGGACGTCTTCCCGCAGGGCGCGAACGTGAACCTCGCGGCGGTCGTCGACGCCGGCGGAGGAGACGG
>NZ_NHPJ01000127.1 GCF_002252985.1 Halorubrum halodurans
TGAGATCGACCGACTCCCCCTCCTTCGCCAGCAGGTCCGCCATCGCCCTCGCGGCGTAGGTGAGCCGCGTCGAGTCGCGGCCGAGCGCCGACCAGTCCACGTGGATGTCGGCGGTCGTGTCGGCGTCGGCCTTCGCCGCGCTCCCGTCGTTGCCGCCGGCGCGCTCGACGAGCCAGCTCGCCGTCTCGCGCGAGACGTTCAGCTCGTCGGCGATCTCTCCCTTCGAAAGCCCGTGTTCGGCGAGCTCGGCCGCGCTGTCGATCAGGTCGTCAACGTTCTTCATACGCGGCGAATTCGACCGCCGTTTTAATAGTCGTGTCGTCATCCACGAAGGCGTCCTCGAACGACTCGAGCGGATGGACGCCGGTGACCAGGTCGGCCAAGAACGCCTCGGAGAGGCCCGTCAGCGACTCGACGGCCGCCTCGAAGTGCTCGTACCCGGAGTTGACGCTGCCCACGAGCGCCTTGTTGTGTAAGACGAGCTCGCGGTGGATCCGTCCGCCGTCGACCTCGAACGTCCAGTCGCCGGGCACGCCGAGCAGCGCCGCGGCCCCGTTGGGCGCGAGCGCCTCGACCGTCTCGAAGGCGTGGGGCGCGTGGCCGGTCGCCTCGTAGACGAAGTCCATCGGCTCGTGTGCCTCCGGAACCGCCGAGACGGGCGTGTCGTTCGAGTTCACGTACGTCGCCCCGAGCGACTCGATGACGTCGATCGTCGGGTCGGGGCGCTCCCGGCGGCCGAGACAGTAGATCCGGTCGAACGTCGAGTCCAGCATCGCGACGGTGAGCAGCCCGAGCGACCCGTTGCCCAACACGAGCGCCGAGTCGGGCTCCCAGTGGAACGCCGACCGGCTCGCGAACGCGTGTTCGACCGCCTTCTCCGTGATCGAGGCGGGCTCGACCAGGAAGCCCCACTCCGCGAGCTCGGGCGGGATCTCGACGAGGAACTCCGCCGGGCTCGTGAAGTACTCGGCCATGAAGCCGTGTGCGCCCACGATCCCCCGCTCGTGGTACGCGCCGTCCGGGGCCATGTCCGGCTCGCCGCGCGCGAAGTACTCGTTCGCGCCGTTCGGGGGCCGGCGGACCGTCGGGACGACCACGTCGCCGACCGCGAAGGGGGTGTCGTTCGGGTCCTCCACGACGCCGACCGCCTCGTGTCCGAGGACGATGTGATCCTCGCCGTCGGGGCGTCCGCCGTGGCCCCCGGCGATGACCTCGTGGTCGGTCCCGTCGACCCCGACCCGAAGGGTTCGGACCAGCGCCTCGCCCGCCGCCGGCTCCGGACGTGGTTTCTCGATCACGACCGGCTCGGTTCCGTCCTCGTACACGGCGATCGCGTTCATACGCGAACCGAGAACCCGAGCCACCAAAAGATTTCTTTTATCCCGAGTAAACCTGATCGGCGGCGGTCGACCCCCGGTCGCCCTTCCGGCGACCCGCCCGGCCGTCCTCCCGGCGGCGACTTTTTGGTCCGCCCGCCCCCACCCGGAGCCGTGTGTACGCTCACGCTCGCCTGGCGCGTCTTCCCGGAGGTCCCGGTCGCGCTGGCCGCCAACCGCGACGAGTCGCTCGCGCGCGCCTCGGAGCCGCCGACCGTCCGCGGCGACGAGCGGCGATTCCTCGCGCCGCGCGACGCCGAGGCCGGCGGCACCTGGATCGGCGTGAACGACGCCGGCGTCGTCGTCGCCGTCACGAACCGGTGGCTCGAGGTCGACCGCGAGGGCGACCGCTCGCGCGGCCTGCTCGTCGAGGACTGTCTGCGCGAGCCGTCCGCGGAGGCGGCCGCGCGCGCGGTCGAGCGGGAGCTCGCCGACCGCGAGTACGACGGGTTCAACCTCGTTCTCGCCGACGACGCGGCCGCCGTTCTGCTCTCGTACGACGGCGGGCTGTCCGTCACTCGCCTCGATCCGGGCGTCCACGTCGTCGGCAACGTCGGCGGCGTGGTCAACGGCGAGGCGCGGCTCGCGATCCCCGACCGGCGCGCGGAGTTCGGCGAGGAGCGCGCGTCGAGCGTCCGCCGGATCGCGGGCGTTCTGGTCCCCGAACCGGGCGAGTCCGGCGACGCGTGGCTCGACCGCGCGAGCGACGTCCTCGCCGACCACGCCTACGGCGCGTGTCTCCACGGCGACGGCTACGGAACGCGGTCGCACACGCGGATCCGGACCGGCTCCGACCCGGCGGTCGCGTTCGCGGACGGTCCGCCCTGTGAGACGCCGGCGGAGCCGGTCGCGGTTCCGGCGGACTTCCGGACGGAAAGCCAGTTTTAAGCGACTCGCCGGCGGCTGTGTGGGTATGAGCGTGTCCGAACTCGAGTCCGAGCTGTCGGCGGACGAGCGCGCCGGCCTCGAGCTCATCCGCGAGACCGGCGGGATCCACCAGAGCGACTTCTGGAAGCAGCTCGACGTCTCCTCGCGAAAGGGGAGCCGCATCGCGGAGGCGTTGCAGGAGTCCGGGCTGATCCAGCGCGAGAACACGGTGTACGACGGCCACAACACCTACTACCTGGAGCCGGCACCGCGCGACCTGGACTTCTCGCTTCTGATGGCCGGCGACATGCTCTCGCCGTTCATCGGCGAGGAGGAGATCGACCCGCAGTCCGACGCGTTCTCGCAGTGGCTGATGAACCTCGCGTACGAGGAGTACTGAGCCGGTCGGCCGCTTTCTCTCGTCCTCCGTCTCCCGTCGTCATCCGTCTTCCGTCGTCCTCACGCCCGCCGGTCGTCGACGACCGCTCTGGCGACCCGAACCGCGTTCTCGAGTCCGACCTCGAGTCCCGTCTCGGTGAGCGATCCCTCGAACGATTCGCGCGAGGACTCGCCCGGATCCGGGCGGTCGTGGTTCGATATCCCCCGGACGCTGAGGTACCGGTCCGCGAGCCCGAACCGCCGGAGCGCCGCCGCCGTCCCGGCGTCCTCCATCTCGGTCGCGCGGTACGGTCCCCGGTCGAGCGCGTCGAGGAACCGTGAGACGTGCTCGGCGACGGTCCGGCCGTGCCACAGCTCGTCGGCACAGACGTTGGTTCCCACGGTCACGGTCGGGTCCGGCCCCGCCGCGGCGCTCTCGAGGTCGACGCCGGCCGCCAGGTCGGCCGCGGCGGAGACGCGGTCGGGGTCGAGGTCGACCACGCCCTGGCCCGCCGTGTAGGGGTCGGGCGCGACCGGCACGTCCCCTGGGCTCCCGCCGGCCTCGCCGTCGCCGTCACCCGGATCGAACCGACACTTGTCGTCCCAGTCGACGATCTCGTCGGCGATCACGACCGACCCGATCGGGCGGTCGGGCGGCGCGCCGGCGATCCCGACCGAGAGGACGAGGGCGTCGGAGAGGTCCACGGCGTCGTCGGCACAGAGCGCGGCGGTCGTCGTCGCCGCCGCGGCCTTGCCGATCCCCGTGGGAACGACGCCGAGGCCGGCTCCGTCGTGGCGCAGCGGGACGGGGACGCCCGGAACGTCGATCCGCTCCGCCAGGTCGTAGGCGTCGTGCCACGGCTCCGTCTCGCCCGCGGCGGGCAGGGGATCGAGCTCCTCGAACGCCGGCAACACGAGCGCGTCGAGCGCGACGGGCATCGCCCCGTTCACCCCAAGAGTAGCGCGAACAGCGCGACGGCCGCCGTGAGCGTCAACAGCAGCACACTCCGGCCGATCCCCGCCCGGATCTCGGCGTCGACGCCGGCGTTCGCGAGCAGCCGCCGCGGGTTCATCGCGACCCACTTCGCGCCCCCGACGACCCGCATCGTCGCGCGGTCGACGGCCGCCCACGACTCCGTGACCCCCCACACCGACCAGCGCCCGGCGTAGAAGGCGGCCGGGAACAGGACCGCGTCGACGTCGCGCACGTGGTGGGCGAGCCAGCCGAGCGGCCGCTTGAGCGCGAAGAAGCCGACGAAGCCGGCGACCAACAGCGCGGCGCTCTCGGTCAGGTGGCTCGTGCTGTACGGCTTGAAATACACCTCGTCGCTGAGGATGAGGTCGGTGAAGGGCATCAGCTCGATCAGCTGGGTGTAGAAGACGCCGAAGAAGACGCACGCGCCCGCGGCCAGCACCATCCCCGCGGTCTGGAACGGCGTGGCGTCGTCGGGTGACAGCGTCGCCGACCCGTGGAAGAAGACGTAGTAGCCGAGCTTGATGAACGACATGAACGTCCCGACGCCGCCGAGGACGAGCAGCCACCAGAGCAGTCCGCTGTCCAGAAGCAGCACGTACTCGTGGACCTCGTGGGCGGAGTCGAGCACCATCCCCTTCGAGATGAACCCGTTGAAGCCGGGGACGGCCGTGATGGAGGCCGCGCCGACGACGTAGACGAGGAAGGTGACCGGCATCACCCGCCAGAGCCCGCCCATCTCGCGGATGTCCTCCACGCCGGTCCGGTAGATCACGACGCCGACCGCCATGAACAGCAGGCTCTTGTAGAGGACGTTGTTGAAGAGGTGCGCGAAGCCGCCGACCACCGCGAACTCGCCGACCGCCGTGGCGAGGCCGAAGCCGGCGAGCATGTAGCCGAGCTGCGCCTGGATGTGGTACGACAGCAGCCGCCGCGGGTCGTACTGGAGCAGCGCGAAGAAGGCGCCGTACACCGCCATGATCCCGCCGAGGTACGCAAGCCACATGCCGCCCTCGGGGAAGGCGCGGTACATGACGTACGCCGCGGTCTTCGTCGTGAACACCGAGAGGAACACCGACGCCGCGACGTGCGGCCGCGGATAGGTGTCCGGCAGCCAGGAGTGGAGGAAGACGAACCCGCAGTTGATCCCGATCCCGATCGCGGCCAGCACGGTCGCCGTCGGGTGGATCCCGGCCGTCTCCGAGAACAGGAACGTCCCGGCGTTCGCGAAGTGGACGACGACGGCCGCGAGCAGGATCGTCCCGCCCGTGCCGTGGAACAGCGCGTAGCGGTAGCCGGCCCGCACCGCCGCGCCGCCGTGCTGCCAGACGAGCAGCGTCGAGGTGACCGCCGTCAGCTCCCAGAAGAAGATCAGGGTGAGCCAGTCGCCGGCGTAGATGGTCCCGAGGGTGGTGGCGACGTAGAGCAGCGCGAACGACGTGACCCACCGCGGCGCGTCGCTGCCGTACGCGTACAGCACCGCCGCCGTCGCGAGGAAGCCGACGACGACGCCCATCAGAAGCGAGAACGGGTCGACGTTGAAGAAGACCACGTCGAAGCCCAGAAACCGCGTCGCGAGGTGCGCGCCCGTCCCGCCGTCGCCGAGCAACACCGCCTGCGCGAGGACGAACGCCGTCGCCAGCGCGCCGAGGCCGTGTCCGACCGCGCGCGGCAGCGCGAGCACGAGCAGCGACGCGACGGCGACGACGAGGTACGGCGGGATCGCGGTCAACGCCACGGTCGCGCCCGTCATGGGCGAGCCACCTCCTCGGGGAGCCGCGTGTCGACGATGAGCTCGATCAGCTCCAGGAAGCCCATCTCGTAGGGGATCACGCCGAGCAGCACGGCGAGGGTCATCGCGGTCAGGATCGGCGCGAGCGTGAACCACGTGGACTCGCTTCCCCGGAGCGCGTCGAGCCCGCGAAGGTGCTCCCAGCCGCCCGGCGGCGGCCCGCCGTGGTGGTCGTGGCCGTGATCGTCGTGGCCGGCGTCGCGAGCGTCCCCGTGACCGTCCTCGGCGCCGGCCGTCGCTTCGGTCGAGTCCGACGCTCCGCGCCCGACCCCGAAGGGCACGTCGGCGTCCGAGGGACGCTGGTCGACCGCGTAGTCGCCGGTGTCGACCCGCTCCGCCGGCTCCGAGAAGTCCCGCTCGCTCGTGTCGAACTCCGGCCTGACGACGCCCTCCTCGTCGGTCGGCAGGTCGTCGAGTTCGGCGTCGGGGACGTCGACGTCGTCCGGGACGCCGGCGTCGGCGGCGGCCGGCCCTTCGGTTCCGTCCCCTTCGGCGCTCTCGACGACGTCGTCGACGACGTCCCCGTCGTCAGCGGCGGTCTCGTCGTCGCTCGTCTCCCCTTCATCATCGTCCGCGCGGCCCTCGTCGTCCGCCGCGTCGCCCGCGCGCCCCCCGTCGGTCGCCGCCAGCGTCGACCGCGACTCCCCGCCCATCGGGAAGTCGACGAGCGGCTTCGCGTCGTGGGCCTCCTCCGCCTCGAAGAAGGCGGTGTAGATCACCGGCCAGAAGTACGCGACGTTGAGCACGCCGGAGAGCAGCAGCGCGCCGGCGAGGTAGTAGGCGACGGGCGTCAACGCCGCTCCCATCCGGATCCCGCCGATCAGCATGTAGTACTTGCTGACGAAGCCGGCCAGAAGCGGGATCCCGGCCATCCCGAGCGACGCGACCGTGAACGCCCCCATCGTCAGCGGCATCCGCTTGCCGATCCCCGCCATCTCCGAGATGTAGTCGGTGTGCGTCGAGACGTGGAGGTTCCCCGCACAGAAGAACAGGGTGAGCTTCATGAACGCGTGCGCCGGGATGTGGAGGAGCGCCCCCACGAGCCCGTACCAGCCGAAGAGGCCGAGTCCGAGCACGATGTAGCTCAGCTGGCTCACCGTCGAGTAGGCGAGCCGCTGTTTCAGGTGGTCCTTCCGGAGGGCGATGAGCGAGGCCGCGGTCAGCGTGACCGCGGCGATCGTCGAGAGCACGAGCCCGGCGGTGAAGCCGAACGGGAGGGAGAGGTCGAAGACGAGTTCGGGGCCGAACACGTCGAGGACGACCCGCGAGACGCCGAACGCGCCGGACTTGACGACGGCGACCGCGTGTAACAGCCCGGAGACGGGCGTCGGCGCGACCATCGCCTCGGGGAGCCACTGGTGGAGCGGCATGATCCCGGCCTTCACGCCGAACCCGATCGCGAGCAGGAAGAAGGCGAGCATCGCCAGTCCGGGGTCGGCGCTGGCCAACTCCTCGATGCCCCCGGCGGTGAACGCGACGGTCCCGGTCAGCCAGTACACCATGACCGTCCCGGCGAGGACGAGCACGCCGCCGCCGAACATCGTGTACGCGAGGTACTTCCGGCCGGCCGAGCGCGCCTCCGGCGTCTCGTCGTGGGCGACGAGCGGGTACGTCGCGATCGACAACAGCTCGTAGAAGACGAAGATCGTCACGAGGTTGCCCGCGAACGCGATCCCCATCGTCGCCGACAGCGACACGGCGAACGCGGCGAAGTAGCGGGTCTGGTTGGCCTCGTCGAGCCCGCGCATGTAGCCGATGCTGTAAAACGAGGTGACGATCCAGAGGCCGGACGCGAGGAAGGCGAACAGCATCCCGAGCGCGTCCGCCCGGAGCACGAACGGGATGCCCGGAAGGAGCTCGACGATCGTCCACTCGAAGACGGCTCCCTCGAGCACGCGCGGCAGCATCGAGGCGACGATCCCGAACTTCGTCACCGCCGCGAGGATCGTCCACCCCTCCCGGACGTTCGGCGAGCGGTACGACGCGACGACGAGCACGGCCGCGACGAGCGAGACGAGCACGGCGAGCAGCGGACGTGGGTCCTGAACGATGGCTTCGGTCATGCGAACACCTCCGTGAGGTACGGGTCGAGAAGCGTCTCGAACCCGGCCCCCGCGAAGCCGAGTCCGACCGCGACGAGCGCGGCGGCGACGAGGACGGCGAGCGGCGCGGTCGGGATCGTCTCGGGGCCGGCGTCCCCGCCGCCGTCGGCGACCGCGGTTCCGGCGTCACCGTCCGGTCCGCCGCTCGGCGTCCCGGCGTGACCGGCGGCACTCCCGCGTTCCGCGTCCCCGCGGTCGACGCCCGCGAAGTACAACCGTTCTATCACGCGGGCGACGTACGCCAGCGTGAACAGCGTGCTGGCGAGGATCACGGCCGCGATCCCGACCCCGACGACGCCGCCGGTCGCGCCGGCCGACCGGACCGCGCCGAGCGCGATGTACCACTTGCCGAGGAATCCGATCGAAGGGGGGACGCCGACGAGCGCGAGGCCGAGCACGGCGAGCGCGCCCGACGCGAACGGCGCGTCGCGAGCGAGGCTCGCGAGGTCCTCGACGCGGCGCGCGCCGTAGCCGGCGGCCAGCAGCGCGAGCCCGCAGAAGAGCCCGAACTTCAGCAGGCCGTGGCCGATCAGGTGGACGATCCCGCCCAGAAGCGCCGTCTCGTCGGCGATCCCGACGGCGGCGACGACCATGCCGAACTGCGCGACCGACGAGTACGCGAACATCCGCTTGAGGTCCGACTGTATGACCGCGAGCCCCGACCCCGCGAGGATCGAGACGCCGGCGACGAGGAGGAGCCCCGTCGTGATCGCGTCGTTGGCCGCGAGGAACTCGACGGTGAACACGGAGTAGGTCACCCGGATCAGCGCGTAGGCGCTCGCGGTCGACACCAGGGCGGCGACGAGCGTCGTCACCGCGTCCGGCGCGCGCTGGTAGGCGTCCGGCTGCCAGGTGTGGACCGGGAACAGCGCGATCTTCAACGCGAAGCCGGCCGCGATGAAGGCGAACCCCGCCTGTACGAGCGGGTCGGTGTAGCTCGCCCGTTCGACGATCTGAACGCTCACGTCGGCCATGTTCAGCGTCCCCGTCGCGAGGAAGACGTAGCCGACGCCGACGAGGTACAGCGACGCGCCGACGGTCCCCACGACGAGGTACTTCAGCGAGGCGTACGCGCTCGCGCCCGACCGGTCGGCCGCGATGAGCGCGTACGTCGTGAGCCCGACGATCTCGAGGAAGACGAACAGGTTGAACAGGTCGCCCGTGAGCGAGACGCCGACCAGCCCGCCCGTGAGCAGGAGATACGCGCTGTGGAAGGCGTTCCCGCGCGGCCCGATCGCCCGCGAGAGGACGAGCGTGGCGGCCGAGACGAGCGCGACGAGAAGGAACACCGCCGCCGACAGCTCGTCGGCGACCAGCTCGATCCCGATCGGCGGCGCGAAGCCGCCCAGCTCGTGATCGAACGGGCCGCCGGTGTACACCTCGAGCGCGACCGCCGCCGCCGACCCGACCAGCCCGAGCGTCGTGACCGCCGCGACCGGCCAGCCGACGTCGGCGTCCCACCGTCCGAGCGCGACCGGCAGCGTCGCCGCCACGATGGGGACCGCGATCGACAGCGGCAACAGCACGTCAGTCATCGCCGTCACCTCCGTCGCTCCCCGGCTCCGAGCCGGGGAGGTCCGGTCGCGCCGGCAGCGACCCCTCCTCGCGCAGGAGTTCGCGGAGCGTGTCGACCCGGAGCGTCCCGTACTCGTCGTAGATCCGGATACACAGCGCGAGCGCCACCGCCGTGAGGCTCACGCCGACGACGATGGCCGTGAGCACGAGCACGTGCGGGAGCGGGCTGACGTACGGTCCGGTTCCGCCACCCGACGGGACGATGGGGATCGCCCCGCCGTCGACGTACGCCGAGGCGATGAAGAGCAGGAAGATGGCCGTCTGGAACAGGTTGAGTCCGATCACTTTCTTCACGAGGTTGGGGTTGGCGATCATCATGTAGAGTCCGATACACAACAGCAACGCGAACACCACGTACGCGTGCCGCGTCCCGAGGACGTCGAGCGCCGACTGTGCGGCGATCGCGGTCGACGCCGCCGTCATCGGGCACCCCCGTCAGTCGCCGCCCGGCCGGTCGATCCGGCGTCGGGGTCGCTCTCGTCGGTCTCGTCCGTCTGGTCGGATCCTTCGGTCTCATCGGGAGTCGCCGCCGCGGCGTCGCCCGTCGATCCGAGGTAGCCGCGCTCGCCGATCGGCGGTCCGGAGCCCTCGCCGTTGAACCCCCGTGCGAGCACGAAGAACAGCCCGACGAGCACGCCGCTCACGATGGGCGCGATGCCGACGATCTCCACGGCCTCCATCCCGTACTTCACGGGGTCGAGGTACGGCAGCGGGAGGAGATCGTACTGGAGGAACGCGCCGCCGCGGGCGACGGGCACCAGCCCGAGCCCGGCGAACACGAGCGTCCCGCCGACCGCGAGCGCGACGACGACCGTGTTGGCGAGCCACTGCCGGGTGGACTCGATGCCGAACGCGAAGGCGATCATGAACACGACCGCCGCCGCGATCGCGCCGCCCTGGAAGCCGCCGCCGGGCGAGCCGCCGCCGTGGAAGGTGACGAACAGCCCGTAGGTGAACGCGAACGGGGCGACCACCTTCACCGTGGACATGATCACCTGGCTCTCCGTGTACGGCGGCCCCTGGCGCGACTCCGAGTCGAGCCGGCCCGCGCTCGCGCGGGCGGACCCGCCGTCGCGGTCGGCCGTCCCCGCGTCGCCGCCCTCGGCGTCGTCGTCGCGGTCGCTCGCGTCGCCGTCGGTCGTGCCGCTCATGCGAACACCTCCCGTCGGAGGACGATGAGCGCCGCGATCCCGGCCGCGAAGACGACGACCGCCTCGCCGAAGGTGTCGAACCCGCGGAACGCGGCCAACACCGCCATTACGGTGTTCTCGACCCCGGTCCGCGCGTACGTCTCCGCGAGGTACCACTGGCTCACGTCGGGGTTGCTCCACACCGGCGCGTCCGGCGACCCGACCGCGGGAACGTCGACCATCGTGACCGCGAGGCCGGCGAACAGCAGGCCGACCGCGCCGGCCGCCGGGTAGTTCACGGACTCGAAGGCGGCCTCGTGGTCGATCCGGGTGGTCTTCGCGAGCGTCAACAACAGCAGCACCGTCGTCACGCCCGCCGAGACCGCCGCCTCCGTCAGCGCCACGTCCGGCGCGCGGTAGAAGGTGTACAGCGCGGCCATCCCGAGGCTGTACGCCCCGAAGACGATGACCGCGGCGAGCACGTCGCGGGCGAACGCGGTCGCCAGCGCCGTGAGGACGACGAAGGCGAAGAGGGTCGCCTCGATCGCCGAGATCTCGGCGACGACGGGAGCGGTCCCGTCGACGAGGGGGATCGCGCCCGTCATCGGCGCTCGTCCCCCTCGGTCCACGGCACGATCCCCTCCTCGAAGGCGGCGCGCGCGATGGCGTGTGCCGCCGTCGGGTTCGTCACGAAGATGAAGAACAGCAGGAGGACGGTCTTGAAGCCCGCGCCGTCCCAGCCCGCCGCGAGCGCGACCGCCGCGAGCGTGAATCCCGCGCCGAGCGTGTCCGCCTGCGAGGCGGTGTGCGCCCGCGAGTAGACGTCGGGCAGCCGGAGCACGCCCGTCATCGACACGAAGGTGAAGAAGAGCCCGCAGAGGCCGAAGACGACGATCAGTGCGAGCCTGACGGGTCCGAGGGCGTCGATCACAGGACACCACCCCGCTCGACGGTGAACTTCGAGATGGCGATCGCCATCAGGAAGTTCAACAGCGCGTACACCAGCGCGATGTCGAGGAACGTCGGCTCCCCGAGCGCCGCCCCGAGGATCGCGAGGATCACCACGGTGTTGGTCCCGAGCACGTTGACCGCGAGCACGCGGTCCTGCATCGTCGGGCCCTTCACCGCCCGGTAGAGCATCCCGATCGCGAGGACGACGAACCCGGCGGCGACGGCGAGCAGGAAGTCCTCGACCGTGTAGCCGGCCGCGAGGGACGCGTCGACGACGCTCATTCCGTCGTCACCTCCCCGTCTCCGCCGGCGGTCGTGTCCGCGCCGTCGGAGTCGTCGCCGGTCGCGTCCGTGTCGGCGGCCGAACCGTCCGCATCAGCGGCCGAACCGTCCGCGACGGGAGCGCCCTCCCGCTCCGAGCCCCCGTCGGCCCGTGCGCCGGGGTACTCCTCGGTCGCGTCCGGCCCCTGGAAGATCCCGACGTCGTCGCGCTCGCGGGGCGTCGGCAGCCGCGCGGCCTCACGGCCGTAGAAGACGAAGCGGGTCCACCGCTCGAGCGACCCGTCGAAGAGGCCGTCGCGGGCCCACGGGATGAGCGAGTGGACGTAGAGGTTCCCGTCGCGCGCCCGAACGGTGAGGGTGCCGGGCGTCAGCGTGATCGAGTTCGCGAGCGTCGTCACCGGGAGCCCGCTGCCGACGATCACGCGCACCCGGTTGAGCGAGGGCTCGATCGGCAGCCGCGGGTCGAGGATCACCCGCGCGACGACGAGGTTCGACTTGAGGATCTCGAGGAGGAGGGCGGGGACGTACACCGCGCCGCGGAGCAGCCGCATCGGCGTCCGCGTGGGCGACGGGTCGGCGTCGAAGCTGACCCGCGAGAGCGTGATCGCGACGACCGCCGCGCTCGCGACGCCGGTCACGACGTCGAACGGGTAGAGGGGGTCGCCGAGCGCGAGGTAGAAGGCGAGCGACAGCCCGAACATCGCCGCGAAGCGGATCCCGGTCGCCTCCTTGCGGAGCCGCTCGCGGCGGGTCGGCCGGGCGACCGGCGCCTCGCGGACGACGAGGTCGGTCCGCGAGAGCGCGAACTCGAGCGACTGGAGCAGCGTCGTGTTGCCCACGGGGGTGTACTCCGGGTCCAACACGACGTGTTCGATCCCGTTGTCGTCGGCGTACGCGACGAGCTCGCGGACGTAGTCGTCGGCACCGAAGAGGTACTCGTCGCCGCCGACGACCGTGGTGACGACCTCCACGTCGCCGACGTCGACGTCGTCGACGTCCGCGAGGTCGGCCTCGGCCCAGGTCGACACGCGCTCGAGGAGCCGGTCGACGCTCGCCTCGCGGTCGGCCGTCTCCGGGTCGCCGTCGCGCCACGTGGCGAAGACGACGAAGTGGATCGCGGAGAACTCGCCGGCGGCGGCGGACTCGGCGAGGTGCGTGACCGTCGCGCGTAGCGTCGGCGTCGACTCGATGGGAACGACGACCGAACCGCCCGTCGAACCGGGGGATCCGTCGTCAGCCACCGGAGTCACCTCCCGTGGCGTCGGGGATGGCCGTCTGGCTACACATGGATATGTCTACCCGAGGCGTGGCCCTACCGCCCCAAAACAGTTTGTATCCCGGTCGGGTCCCCCCGCGTCGCGTCCGTCGATCCGCTGCCGCCCCCGAGCCGTCGGGCGTCGCGGTCCGGGGCCGTCGTCGCGGTCCGAGGGTCAGCCGTCGTCCCCGAGGACCGCCGCCAGCCGGTCCGCGATGCGCCCCGCGACGGCGTCCTTCGAGCCCGACGCCGGCTCCGGCTCGGTCCCCTCGGCGCCGACGAGCAGGACGCGCGTCCGGTCGTCGCCCATCACGCTCGCGTCGTTGGCGACGACGAACGCCAGGCCGACCCGGTCGCGGATGCGCTCCGCCTCCGCGACCATCGCCGCGTCGTCGCCGGACGTCTCGGCCTTGAACCCGACGAGCGGGAGGTCCGGATGCGCCTCCCGGACCGAGTCGAGCAGCTTCGGCGTCGGTCGCAGGTCGACGGAGAGGGGGGAGCCGGAGCGGATCTTCTCGTCGACGGCGTCGGCGGTGAAGTCGGAGATGGCCGCCGCCGACACCAGCGCGTCCGCGGTCACGGCCGCCTCCCGGCAGGCGTCGATCATCTCGTCGGCGGTCTCGACCGCGACGGCGTCGGCGTAGGGGACCTCCCCGCCGTCGTGGACGAGGGTCACGTCGGCGCCGCGGACGTAACAGGCGCGGGCGACCGCCCGTCCCGTCTTGCCGGACGCACGGTTCGTGAGGATCCGGATCGGGTCGATCCGCTCCTTGGTTGCGCCAGCCGTGACGACGACGTGGGTTCCGGAGAGGACGTCCGGCGTCGTCGCGCGGGCGACCTCCGTGAGGATCGTCGACTCCGTCGCGATCTTGGCTTTCCCCTCCTCGATCCGCGGATCGGCGAACGTCACGTCCCACGCCTCGAGCCGGTCGAGCGCCGCCAGCACGCCCGGATGGTCGTACATCGGCTCGTGCATCGCCGGGGCCATCACGACGGGCACGCCCGCGCCGAGCGCCGTGGTCGCACAGGTGGTGACGGGGGTGTCGTCGACGGCGGCCGCGACCTTCCCGGCGGTGTTGGCGGTCGCCGGGGCTAAGAGGAGCACGTCCGCCCAGCCGTCGCGCCCGCAGAGCTCGACGTGCTCGACGTCGCCGGTGATCTCGGTGACGACGGGCTCGTCGGTGGCGAAGTCGACCGCCCACGGGTGGACGATGTCCGTCGCCGCCGGCGTCATCACCGCGCGGACGCTCGCGCCGTGCCGCCGCAGCTCGTGGGCGAGTTCGACCACCTTCACCGCCGCGATGCTGCCCGAGACGCCGAGCGCGACGTTGACCCCCGATAACATTACCGGGCGTTCCCGCCCCGACGGCTTATAAGGTTGCGTTCGACCCCTACGCCACGCCCATCTCCTCGAGCCGCTCGGGGAGGTACGTCTCGGTGACGAAGTCGAGCCCGCGGCTCGCGAGCGACTGCTGTTCGGACTTCTTGCCGACCTCGAGCTGGAGCTCGATCTGCTCCTCCCAGTAGTCCGTCTGGAACCGCGGGTCCTCGAGCTCGGACTCGAGGGCGTTGACGTCGGAGTCGGAAAGCGGGTCCGACGGGAGGTCGTACTCGACGATGTCCGCCGGCTGGATCCCGATGAACCGCGCCTCCGGCGTCGCGAGGTACTTCGAGAGGTGCGCGGACTTGATCGACCCGTACGCGACGGAGCCGTAGATCCGGTACGACCAGGGGTCGCCGTCGGTGAACACCACCACCGGGAGATCGAGCTCGTCGTGGAACCGCTTCGTCAGCCGGCGCGTGGCGCGGGCGGGCTGGCCGCCCAGATGGACGATCAGCGCGTCGTACGCCTCGTCGAAGCCGTTCTCGACGAGCCGGTCGCGCATCCCGCCGGTCTCGACGCAGAGGACGAACTCGGCGTCGTTCTCGAGGAACTCGATTGTGTCGGGGTTGTTGGGGATCTGGTAGCCGCCCTGTCCCACGTCGAGCTGACAGTGGATGTCGCGGTCGCCGCGGTTGGTCTGCTCGCGGAGCCGCAGCGGGCCCATCACCTTCGCGCCCGACTCCTCCGGGCGCATGTGGAAGTCCTCGCGGGTCGCCCCCGTGACGATCTCGAGGTCCTCGACGAGGTCGTTCGACTCGTCCTGGCTCGAGAACTGCGCCTCGTCGTTGTCCCACGACTCCGAGAGGTAGTACAGCTCACGCAGCGTGGAGGAGCGATCCTCGTCGAGCTGCTCCGCGAGGAACTCGATGGTGTAGGCGGCCTTCAACAGCTTCCGCGCGCCGTTGACGGAGTTCGCGCTCCGGACCGACGTGCGGTCGCCGTAGGTCCACACCCCGCTCTCCTCGTCGTACTCGATGTTGCTCTTCGTCCGGGTCGGCAGCTCCATCTCCGGGATCTCCCCGGCGGCGAACTGGTCGTAGAAGTCGGCGGCCAGGTCGATGAGCTGGTCTCGTGCGTCCGTGTTCGTCGTCATTCGTTCACCGTGAGTTTCTCCGTCTCGACGCCCCCGACGCTGATCTCGAAGTCGGCGTCGCCGTCGACGCTGTATGTCAGTTCCCGCTCGTCGCCCGAGGCCACCTCGGGGGTCCACTGGACGAACCACTCGCCGTCCATGTCCACGACCGTTCCCGCGGAGACGTCGGTCGGCTCGGCCGAGACGATGTCCGTGATCTCCAGCTGCTCGTTCACGTCCGAGTGGTTCTCGACGACGAGCCGGACCGTGCCGTCCTCGCGCTCGCGCTCGACGCTGACGTTGTTCATGATCCGCGCCAGCGCGCCGTCGATGTCGGGCCGCGGGCGCCCGGTCACCTCCGACACCTTGTCGGCCATCTCCGGGAGGATCCGGCCGAGCACGTCCCGTTTCTCCCGGCGCTGTTGCATCGAGCGCCGCTTGTTGAGATACGACTTCAGCTCGCGGGCCGCCTCCCGGACCGCGAGCTCGATCTCGTCCTCGATCGCGGGGACGTTCGCGATCGCGTCCTTCGACTCGCTCGTGAACGGGACGTTCGTGGACGCGACGTGGATCGATATCACGGCCGGCCCGTTGGGCATCCCCGAGCCGCCGGGCTGGTCGAGCCCGTAGTTGCGCCAGCCGATGGTGCGGATCACGTCGGTGGTCGCACACGCCCCGCGCTGGTAGACGAGCGGGACGCGGTTCGCGAACCGCAGGAGCTCGACGGAGCCGTCAGCGGGTATCTCCCCGCCGTAGGCGATCCCGGCCTCGACGATGAACGGGTCGCCGCCGTGGACCTCGGCGTCGCGGGTCGCCGCCGCGTAGAAGTCGGCGTCGTACTCCTTGCGGAGCCCGGCCTCCACCAGTTCGGCCGTGATCGGCGCGAGACAGTCCGTCGGCGGCGCGAGGATGTCCGTCTCCCGCATCGCCTCGAGGAGGTCTGCCGCGACGTCGCGGTCGCCCGCCACCGTTCGCACCTTCGGCGGGGCGTCCGGGACGGTTCGCGCCCGCGACCAGACCGCCTCGACGACGTTCTCGCGGGCGGTCTCGCCGAACGTCGCGTCGTGCTGATCGGCGACGAAGGTCGCCGCGTCCGCGACGAGCCGCTCGAGGTCGTCGCGGGCGATCCGGTACGCCTCCCCGTCGAGGTTCGCGACACGGAACGCGAGCGCCTCCGCCATCGCGCGGATCGCCGCGTCGTCCTTCCGCGTCGAGGTGGCCTCGTCGACGAGCGCGTACAGGTCGGCGGCGATCGGCGAGTCGCCGTCGGCGCTCGCGTCCGCCGGATCGGTCGAGTCGGCGTTCGCGGGGTCCGCGTCGCCGTCGTCGACGCCGGCGATCACCCGCCAGGCCGCCTCGGTGGCGTTCCCGCGCACGGTCGAGCCGAACGTGCGGCCGGTGTCCTCCTCGACCGCGTCGGCGACGGTGCCGACGATCCCCTCGAGCTCCGAGCGGGAGAGGCGGTCGCGTTCCGCCAGGGCCTCCACGACCCCCTCCGCGAACGCGCTCGTCGCGGCCGCGCCCTTGTTCGCGACGGCGGCCTCGATCGCGGCCGCGACGTCGTCGTTCGTCGCGCCCGTCACCGTCGACCGGGACGAGGGGGGCGACCAGGCCAGCTCCCGGCCGTAGTGCTGGTCGCGGAAGGCGTCGATGACGTTGTCGGCGGTCTTCTTGCCGACCCGCGTGAACTCCTCCTGGAGGAACCCGGAGATCGAGTACGACTCCGTCGCCTCCAGCATCTTGATGAGCGCGCCGAGCTCGACGCCGTGCGGGTGCGGCCGGATCTCCTCGGTCTCGGCCGGCAGCTCGTCGGTCGCGCGCTCGAACTTCCAGGGCTCGTCGAGCCCCGGCTCGCGCAGCTCGATCCGGGCGTGCGGGTTGACGACCGCGGTGTGTTTCACGTAGTCGTGGAGCTGCGAGCGCGCCCGCATGTTCGCCTCCATCTCCAGCTCGATCCGCGTGCCGTGCGGGCGGTCCCAGGAGGTGGTCTCGTCGACGCTGATCTCCGGCTCGTTCGTGTCGGTGTCGATGATCAGCTCGAAGTACTGCGCCTCCGACTGCCCCTTCGGCCGCGACGTGATCTTCGCCGGCTGGCCGGACGTGAGCTGGGAGTACAGCACGGCCGCCGAGATGCCGATCCCCTGTTGACCGCGGTTCTGCTCTCGCTTGTGGAACCTCGAACCGTACAATAGCTTCCCGAACACTTTCGGGAGCTGCTCTTTCGTGATCCCCGGTCCGTTGTCCTCGATCACGAGTCGGTAGTAGTCGCCGACCTCCGTGATCTCGACGTAGACGTCGGGGAGGATCCCGGCCTCCTCGGTCGCGTCGAGGGCGTTGTCGACCGCCTCCTTGACGGCGGTGACGAGCCCGCGAGCGCCCGAGTCGAATCCGAGCATGTGTTTGTTCTTCTCGAAGAACTCGGCGATGGAGATCTCGCGCTGGCTCTCGGCCAGCTCCTCCGCGATCCCCTCCTCGTCGCCGAGGCTCGACTGGAAGGACGTCATTCGGTGCCCCTACCTTTCGCCGATGGGGATAAAAACGAACCGGCAGCGAGGTGAAAGTGGAGATCCGGTCAATTCCGGGGCGCTCGGGTCGAACGCGGCGGGGAGAGGTTTATGCCCCGGTCCGTCGTGATCCGGACCGTGATCGCGTTCACCCGCGCGGCCTACGACGCCGTCGTCGACCACGCGGTCCGCGGCGGCGACGCGGAGGTCTGCGGCGTGCTGGCGGGCGAGCGCGTCGCCCGCGAGGATCTCGAGGGCGACGCCGACTCCGCGAACGACGCCCGCGAGCGGAGCCTCGTCACCGAGGTCCGCCCGGCCGAGAACGTCGCGGGGACGCCGGAGACCCGCTACCGGATCGACCCCGAGGAGGCGGTCGCGATCGTCGACTCCCTCGAGAGCGACGGGCTCGACGTGGTCGGCTTCTACCACTCGCATCCCGCGGGCCCGGCGCGACCGAGCGGGACGGACGTCGCGCGGGCGACGTGGGTCGGGTACTCCTACGCCATCTGCGCGCTCGACGGCCACCCGTTCGTCGGGTCGTGGCGCTGGCGGGGGACGGAGTCGGGGTTCGACCGCGAGACCGTCGCGATCGGCGGCGAGTGACCCCGAGTCGATCGAGGGGATCGCGAGCTGGCCCGGAGAACGCCGCGAGCGAGCGTCGGCGAGAACGTTTAATTGGGACCCACGCGACTGCCCACGGGAGCCGAGCGTTCGACGCCCCACACATGACATCGCACCCATTCCACACGACGGAGCCCGACCGCAGCGACGCGACGACCGAACCCGCAGGCGAGGTGTTCCGCGCGTGACCGGCCCGGATCCGAACGGGGCCGACCCCGACTCGAGCCGGGCCGATCCGGCGAACCGTGCCGCCGCCTTCCGGGAGTCGACCCCCGGCGCGGACGTCGAGATGGCGTACGCCGGGGTCGACACGTTCCTCAAGGGGGAGCCGCGGGCGGTCGACGACCTCGACGACGTCGACGTCGCGGTGTTCGGCGTCCCGTACGACGGCGCGGTCTCGAACCGACCGGGCGCGCGGTACGGACCGGGCGCGATCCGCGAGGCGAGCGCGTGGTGGGCGTACCTCTCCGAGTACAAGGGCGCGCTGACGAACATGCGGACCGGCGACCAGGTCGACTTCGACGAGTTCGCCGTCGCCGACGTCGGCGACGCCCCCGTCTTCCCGATGGATCACGAGGCGACCGCGGCGAGCGTCACGGCACACGCCGCGACGCTCGCCGCGCGGGCGTTCCCGGTCATGCTCGGCGGCGACCACTACTGTAC
This sequence comes from Halorubrum halodurans, assembly GCF_002252985.1. Taxonomy (GTDB): domain Archaea; phylum Halobacteriota; class Halobacteria; order Halobacteriales; family Haloferacaceae; genus Halorubrum; species Halorubrum halodurans. The sequence continues at coordinate 18,926 of NZ_NHPJ01000127.1, forward strand.
GTTCCCCGCGTTCCGCGGCTTCCTCGAGGGGTCCGGCCACGACAGCGTGGGCTTCGTCCAGATCGACGCCCACACCGACACGGTCTCCGAGAGCCCCGTCTTCGGCACCGACTTCCACGGGTCGAGCACCGCCCGGATCGCGGAGCTGCCCGGCGTCGAGTACGACGCGGTCAGCCAGGTCGGGATCCGCGGCTACGAGTCCCCCGACTTCTTCGAGTTCGCCGACGAGACCGGCCTGAACCTGTTCACGATGCGCGACGTCGCGGAGCGCGGGATCGGACCCGTCGTCGCCGACGCTGTCGCGGCCGCGGCCGAGGACGCCGACGCGGTGTACGTCACGTTCGACGTCGACGCCGTCGATCCGGGGTTCGCGCCCGGAACCGGCACTCCGTGTCCGGGCGGGTTGACGTCGGACCAGGCGCTGGAGGCGATGGAGGTGCTCGGCGCGCACGACGCCGTCGGGGCGGTCGACCTGATGGAGGTCGCGCCGCGGTACGACGCGACCGAGGGGACGGAGCGGCTCGCCGCGTACCTCCTCGTCACGTTCCTGGAACGGAAGTTCGCCCGCTGAGGCGGGGAACGGGCCGACGGGAGCCGAGGGTCGCGCCCGGACGGAGCCGAAGGTATTTTTCCCCGCGTCACGGAGTTCGCCCATGGCTCTCCCGTTGGAGACGGGGGCGGTTCGGCACCGCGGCCCCCGCCCGGACGTGACCGCCCCGCGAAGCGAGCGGTCGAGGGAGGTGAACTGAGATGGCCGCGGAGCCCGAGGATCCGGACGACCCCGCCGGAGCCGACGACCCCGCCGACTCGGCCGAGTCCGGTCGCCCTGCCGACCCGCCGGAGACGCCGGTCGTCCTCTTCGACGGCGTCTGTAACCTCTGTAACGGGGTCATCCAGTTCCTGATCCCGCGCGACCCGGAGGGGCGGCTCAAGTACGCCGCCCTCCAGTCGGAGCCGGGACAGGCGCTGTTGGATCGACACGACTTCCCGACCGAGGAGTTCGACTCGTTCGTCCTCGTGGAGGGCGAGACGACCTACACCAAGTCGGGGGCCGCGATCCGGATCGCGGAGGTTCTCGGGTGGCCCTACCGGATCGCGGGCGTCGGCCGGCTGATCCCCCGACCGATCCGCGACCGGCTGTACGAGTTCGTCGCGGACAACCGGTACGACTGGTTCGGACGGAAGGACCAGTGTATGGTGCCCGACGAGGACGTCAGCGACCGCTTCCTCTCGTGATCGGCTCCGTGGGCTCCCGGTCCCCGCCGGCGTCGCCGGCTCACTTCGTCGTTCCGGGCGTCTCCGCCGTCTCGCGCGTGTCCGACCCGGCGGCCGTCCGCTCCGCGACGAGCCGCTCGAAGTTCTCGAAGACGCGTCCGGGCGTGACGTCCGCGAAGGAGAACTCTCGTTCGTCCCAGCCGCCGGCCTCGCGGATCGCTTCGCGGTGGTCGGCCTCGATCTCCGGATGGAACTGGACGGTCCACAGCGGGGCGGTCCGGTGGCGGGTACCGAATATCCGCGCGTGGTCCGCCGACGCGATGACCTCCAGTCCGTCGCCGAGTTCGGTGACCGCGTCGCCGTGGAGCGCGACGACGACCGGATCCACCCCGTCGAAGAGCGGGTCGTCGTCCAGGTCGGTCTCGACGAGCGCGTGGGTCGTCCCGACCTGCTCGACGGTCCCGCCGAGCGCCGAGTTCACGACCTGGTGGCCGAAACAGACCCCGAGCGTGGGGATCTCCCGCTCGACGAGCTCGCGGACGAGCGCCTCCTCCTCGGCGATCCACGGGCGGTCCTCGGCCTCGTAGACGCCCGCGGTGCTCCCGGTGAGGACGACGCCGTCCGCCTCGTCGATCGGGACGCGATCGCCCGCGACGAAGTCGATCTCGGTCGCCTCCGGGAACCACGACGCCAGCGCGTCACAGTGGTACTCCCGCTCCGGGTTCGGCTCGTTTCGGACGACGAACAGGGTCGGACTCTCCGCGTCGGGGTCGGCGGTGCTCATGGACGAAGACATGGGAGACGAGGGGTCTTAGTTGTGGCCCGTCGGGCGTCGGGTCGCGCGGGGGTCGCGAACCTCCCCGGTCAGTCGTCCGCGGCCGCCGCGGCGTCGCCGTGGGTGACCTCGTCGCCGAGGAGCTCCATGAACTCGGCGAGCCACTCGGGGTGGTCCGGCCACGCCTGTCCGGTGACGAGGTTGCCGTCGCGGACGACGCCGTCGACCCACGAGCAGCCCGCCGCCTCGACCTCGGGACGCACCGCGGGGTAGGCCGTCATCTCGTAGCCGTCGAGGACGCCCGCGGCCGCGAGGATCTGCGGGCCGTGACACAGCGCCGCCACGGGCTTGTCCGCCTCGAAGAAGTGCTCGACCGCGTCGAGCACCGCCTCGTGGGTCCGGAGGTACTCCGGCGCGCGCCCGCCGGGAACGACGAGCGCGTCGTAGTCGGCGGGGTCGACCTCGTCCATCGTCGCGGTCAGCGCGAAGTCGTGGCCGCGCTCCTCCAGGTACGTCTGGTCCCCGCGGAAGTCGTGGATCGCCGTCTTGACCGTCTCTCCCGCCTCCTTGTCCGGACACACGGCGTCGACGCGGTGGCCCACCGCCTGGAGCGTCTGGAACGGGACCATGATCTCGTAGTCCTCCCCGAAGTCGCCGACGATCATCAGGATCTCTTTCGCCATCGTGCGTCGACGATACGTCGGGACTCATCATAAGTCTTTAACGAACGATCCGGCGGGTTCGGTCGCCCCCTTCGAGGCGGTTCCATCGTCGCCGACAGCTTTCTCCTTCCGGCTCCCCTGCGATCGAGCATGACCGACTGGACCCCCGCGCGGATGCCCGACCTCGACGGCAAGACGGTCGTGGTGACCGGGGCCAACAGCGGGCTCGGCCTCGAGGGGACGCGGGCGTTCGCCCGGAAGGGCGCGACCGTCGTGATGGCGTGCCGGAGCGTCGATCGCGGGGAGCGGGCGGCGGCGGAGATCCGGTCGTCCGTGGCCGGCGACCCCGACCTCGACGTCCGCGAGTGCGACCTGGCGTCGCTCGACTCGATTCGAGAGTTCGCCGAGAGACTCGCCTCCGACCGCGACGCGGTCGACGTGCTCTGTAACAACGCGGGCGTGATGGCGGTTCCGCGGAGCGAGACCGCGGACGGCTTCGAGACCCAGTTCGGCGTCAACCACCTCGGCCACTTCGCGCTGACCGGGCGGCTGTTCGGCCTCCTGGCCGCGGCCGACGGGATCGAGGGGGAGGACGCGGCGCGAAGCGCCGCCCGCGTCGTGACGCAGTCGTCGGGGGCTCACGAACAGGGCGAGATGGACTTCTCCGACCTCAACTGGGAGGAGTCGTACGGGAAGTGGAGGGCGTACGGCCGGAGCAAGCTCGCGAACCTCCTCTTCGCCTACGAGCTCCAGCGGCGCATCGACGCCGCCGGGGACCTCGGCGTCAGGAGCGTCGCCTGCCACCCCGGCTACGCCGACACGAACCTCCAGCTGCGCACCGCCCGCGAGAGCGGGAACCCGCTTTTGACGGTCGGGATGCGGCTCGCGAACGCCGTCCTCGGCCAGGACGCCGCGGTCGGCGCGGAGCCGATGCTGTACGCGGCCACCGCCGACGTCGAGGGCGGCGCCTACGTCGAGCCGGACGGCGTCATGAACATGCGTGGGCACCCGACGGTCGGCCGGTCGAACGACGCCTCCCACGACCGCGCGGACGCCCGGCGGCTCTGGGAGTACTCCGTCGAGGCGACGGGCGTGACGTTCCCGTTCCGGGAGGGCGACAGCTCCGACGTCGACGGCGCCGACGGTACTGGCGCTCCCGACGACGCCTGACGGGCCTCGGCCGGCGCCGCCGCTCGCGGTCGGGCGGCGCGGCTACCGGGAGCAATATACGCGGGACACGGTTCGCGAGCTGTCCGAGCGGTCGGCGTACCGCCGCTTACAGTCGAGTGAGGTTCTTCGCGCGCGGGCCCTTCTCCGCCTCCTCGATGTCGAACTCTACCTCCTGGCCTTCCTCGAGGTCCGGGCCGCCGACGTCCTCCATGTGGAAGAACACGTCCTCGTCAGCGTCGTCAGTCTCGATGAATCCGTAACCGCCGGTGTCGTTGAAGAAGTCGACCTTGCCTGTCGCCATCGCGACCGTATAGAGGCGGAACCGGGCAATAAGTGTTTGGTGTACGAACCGGCATCGGCGGCTCGTGCCGGGCTCGAGCGCCGGATCGGGCGATCCGCGATCGCCGGGGCGACCTGCTCACCCCCGGTCGAGCGTTCTCACCGCTCGCCGAGCGACCGGACGACCCGCGCGCTCGTCCGGATCCCGTTCTCGAAGCAGTCGACGTCGAGGTGCTCGTTCGGCGAGTGGTTCCCCTGGTCGTGGTTGGCGTACGGGACGACGAGCACGGGCACGTCCGCGAGCGCCTCCACCTCCCGGAAGTAGGCGGCCGGCAGGCTCCCGCCGAGCACGGGGAGCTCGACGACGTCCTCGCCCCACACGGCCTCCAGAGCCTCCAGTACCGGCTCCGCAAGCGGCGTGTCCACCGGCGTCTTCATCGGCGGGAACGTGCCGTGTTTCGCCACCTCGACCCGCGGCTCGCGCTCGCGGAGGTGGTCCCGAACCGCCTCGAAGACCGCGTCCGGGTCCTGGTTCGGGACGAGCCGGAAGTCCAGCTTCGCCGACGCCGCCGCCGGGAGGACGGTCTTCATCCCCTCGCCCTGGTAGCCGCCCGAGAGCCCGTTCACGGTCATGCTCGGACGGGTCAGGAGTCGCTCGTAGTAGGGCTCCTCGGTGACGAACCGGTCGACGGCGAGCTCCTCGCGGATCGCCTCGCTGTCGTCCGGAATCTGTGCCACCAGCTCGCGGTCCGCGTCGGTGATCGCGGTCCCGTCGTGGAAGCCGTCGACGGCGATCCCGTCGCCGTCGTCCGCGCGCATCGACGCGAGGAGTTCGACGAGCCGGTTCGTCGCGCCCGGCACGGGACCGCCGAAGTTGCCGGAGTGGAGGTCCGTGTTCGCCGTTCGCAGGTCGACCTGGACCGAGAGGACGCCGCGGTTGCCGTACATCAGCGTCGGGACGCCCGTCCGGATCCCGTCCTCGCCGGCGACCGCGTGGCGGGGGCCGTCGGCGACGTACACGAGGTCGACGTCGGCGAGTTCGGCCGGCTGGCTCCCGAGGTACTCGCGGAGCCCGGCGCTCCCGCTCTCCTCGCCGCCCTCGACGAGCAGTTTCACCGTGACGTCCGGGAAGGCGTCGGCGGCGACGAGCGCGTCGACCGCGAAGGCGTGGGCCGCGAACTGTCCCTTGTTGTCGCCCGCGCCGCGGGCGTAGATGGAGCCGTCGCGGACCGTCGGCTCGAACGCCGGCGACTCCCAGGCGTCGACGTCGCCCGGCGGCTGGACGTCGTAGTGGCCGTAAAACAGGACGGTGGGGCCGTCGCTCCCTCCGGCGCTCTCCCCGCCCTCGGGCCCGCGTTCCGCGTAGACGACGGGGTACCGCTCCGTCCCGATCCGGTCCGCGTCGAGTCCGGATCCCTCGAGGACGTCGACCACGAGGTCGGCGGCCGCGTCCATCCCCTCGCCGGTCGTCGAGACGCTCGGCTGGGCGAGCAGGTCGAAGAGCCGGTCCCGATACGTCTCCACCCGGTCGTCTATCGTCGCCGCGATCGCGTCCGATTCCCCGCCGTCCGCGCGCTTCTCGGCCATGTCGACCCCGACGCCGGGGCGGGTCGTCGTCCTTGCGGTCGCGGCACCCGTCTCCGGGAGGTGGGCGAGGGTGAGTGAGCGAAGCGAACGAACCCTCGGTGAAGCGGGGAGGAACGACCCGCNNGCGGGTCGTTCCTCCCCGCTCCGCCACGAGGCCTCGGTCGCTCCGCTCCCTCGGCCTCGCTTACCGCCGCCTCCCGAAAGGTTAGGTCCGGAGGGGCCCTGGATCCGGACGGATTCCCCGTGGGAAACGACGACGCCAGGGTCGACATGACGACGGGAGCCATCTCCCCGAAGCTGTTCGACCTCGCGTGGCCGCTGGTGCTCGGCAACCTCCTCCAGACGCTGTACAACCTCGCGGACATGTTCTGGGTGGGACGCGTGAGCACCGACGCCGTCGCCGCCGTCTCGCTCATGTTCCCCCTGTCGTGGCTGTTCGTCTCCACCGCGATGGGGCTCACCGCCGCGACGATCGCCCTGGTCTCCCAACACGTCGGCGCGGGCGACGACCGTCGAGCCGACGAGATCGTCGGCCAGACCGTGCTGCTCGCGGTCGTCGTCTCCGTCGTCCTGGCGATCGTCGGCTTCCTCGCGCGCCACCGACTGCTCTACTGGATCGGCGCGCGCGACGCGGTGTTCACGGAGTCGCTCGCGTACATCGAGGTGATCTTCCTCACGCTGCCGCTCACGTTCCTCTTCTTCGCGTTCCGCGCGTCGCTCCAGGGCGCGGGCGACACCCGGACCGCGATGTGGCTCGTCGCCATCTCCGCCGCGCTCAACATCGTCATCGACCCCGTCTTCATTCTCGGCTGGGGGCCGGTCCCCGCCATGGGCACGCGCGGCGCCGCGGTCGCGACGTTCATCGCCCGCCTGTTCGCGACCGCGGTCGGGATCTGGATCCTGCTCCGCGGCGACTGGGGCGTGAAGCTGTACGTCCGCGACCTCATCCCGAACCCGGAGATCCTCCGGAAGCTGATCGACGTGGGGTATCCGGGGACGCTCGACGGCTGGGCCCGGTCGTTCGCGGCCGTCGCGATGGCGGCGCTCGTCGCGCGGTTCGGCCCGGCCGCCACCGCGGCGTACGGCATCGGCGTCCGGCTGATGTCGATCTCCTGGGGCGTCGCCGGCGCGGTCGGGCAGGCGACCGCGACGGGCGTGGGCCAGAACCTCGGCGCGCGGACCCCCGAACGCGCGGCCGCCGTGACGCGCGCCGCCACCGCGGGTACGATGGGGCTGCTCGCGGTCGCCGGCGGACTCGTCTGGGTCTTCCCCGGCGTCGCGATGGGCGTCTTCGTCGACGACCCGGCGACGATCGCGGAGGGGATCGGCTTCCTGCGGATCGTCGCGCTCTCGTGGGCCTTCTTCGGCGGGCTGATGGTGATCCAGGGCGGGTTCCGCGGCGCGGGCCACACCAAGGCCGCGATGGCGCTGTCGCTGCTCTCGCGGTGGATCTTCCGGATCCCCGTCGCCGCGCTGTTGGCGTTCGGGACCGTGAGCCTCACCCTCGGCGGGTTCGCCGTCGGCCCCCTCGCCGTGCCCGCGGTCGAGGTCGGCTACACGGGGCTCGCCTGGGGCGTCGAGGGGCTCTGGTGGGCGTACGCGACGGCCGCGGTCGTCTCGTTCGTCCTCGGCGCGGCGTGGTTCCGGCGGGGAACGTGGACGGACGGCGTCGTCGAGGGATCGAGCGACGAGCCCGCGGTCGATCCCGGCGACGACTGATCACGGGACCGGCGACCGGCCGCAGGATCGGCGAGACCGACCGCCGGACCGGCAACCGACCGCCGATCCGACTGACTTACCGCCCCCGCTTCGCGATCGCGAGCGAGGCGAAGAAGCCGAAGTACGCCGGAACGCCGCCGAACATCGCGAGGTAGAACGCCCACCGCGGGGCTCCGACGAGGACGTGATCGAAGAGCAACGAGACGACCGTCACCCACGCGACCGCGAACACGAGGTCCTGGAACATGCCGGTCCGGTTCTCGCTGACGTGCGATCTGAGGCGGTCGACGAGGGCGTTCTCCTCCGAGTCATCGATCGGATCGGTCGGGTCGGTCTCGGTCATGGGTGAGCGTGTCGGCCGGGGTACGTCGGCGTTCCGGAACCGGAGCGATGCGGGACCGTGACGACGGCGCGCCGGCCGGTCCGGCGCGGTCGCGACTACTCCTCCTCGAGGTAGTCCACGACGAGGACGGGGACGTGTGTCGATCGCAGGGTGCGCTCCGTGACGCTCCCGAGGAGCGCGCGCCGGACGCCGGCGCGCCCGTGGCTCCCCATGACGACGAGGTCCATCCCGTTGTCCTCGGCGTAGTCGGCGATCACCTTGTGCGGGCGGCCGCCGGAGACGTGTTCGACCACGTCGATACCGCGCTCCGCGCCGCGGTCGGCGACGGTGCCGGTCGCCTCGTCCGCCCGCTCTTTCACCTCCTCCATCTCGTCGAACCGCCCCTGTTTGAGCCGGTCGACCTGTTCGGTCCCGAGGCTGTAGTTCACGGAGTCGATGTCGACCACGTACAGCGCGTGGACCTCGGCGCCGTACCGTGCCGCCAGGTCGAGCGCGTGGTCGACGGCCGCCTCCGCGACGTCGCTCCCGTCGGTCGGGATGAGAATGCGTTCGTACATGGATCACTCCTCCGTGGCCGCGTCGTCGACCGTTCGGCCGCCGTCCGTCGCCACCTCCTCGCCGCCGTCGGCGACGACGTCCTCGGCGGTCTCCTGTTGGCCCATCGGTTCGGGGCTGTGACACTGTCTGACGATCCGCTTCGTCTCCAGGGACGGCTCGTCGGTCGCCATCGAGACGACGACGGTGACGGCGAACACGACGGGAAGCGTGATCAGCGCCGAGCCGATGGCGGGCATCCACGTCGCGAGCCCGGTCGACAGGGGCGCCTCGAGCGACCCGACGTACGTCGGGACGATCTGGTTGATCATCGGGATCGACCAGAGCGTCAGCCCGGTCGTCATCCCGGCGAGCGCGCCCTGCCGGTTGGCGTTCTCCCACCACATCCCCAGGAAGAACATCGGGAACAGCACGGAGCCGGCGAGCGAGAACGCGTACCCCACGAGCGCGGCGATCGACGACGCGGGATTGAGCGCCGCCAGCGTGGTCAACGCGCCCAGCGCGACGATCGAGAGGCGGCCGACGAGGATCTGCTGGCGCTGCGTCGCGTCCTCGTTGATGATGTTCGTGTAGATGTCGTGGCTGATCGCCGACGAGCCGGCGATGAACAGCCCGGCCACCGTCGCGATGGCCGCCGCGATGCCGCCCGCCGCGACGATGCCGACGAACCACTCGGGGAGCCCGGACAGCTGTGCCGCCAGCACGACGATGACCTCGCTGGCCGCGCTCGTCATGCCGGGGTCGCCGTACGTCGCGCCGACGTTCTGCGAGTAGAGGTCGGTGCCGAACGCCGCGAACGCCGGCGCGCTCCAGTAGAGGATACAGATGAAGAAGAGCCCCCAGACGGTCGACCAGCGGGCCGTCCGCTCGCTCTCGACCGTGTAGAACCGGACCAGCACGTGCGGCAGCCCGCAGGTGCCGACGATGAGCGAGAACGTCGTGGCGACCCAGAGGTAGTAGCTCGAGGAGGCGAACGGCTCGGAGAACTCGCTGCCGAGCTCGCTTATCAGCATGCCGTACTCGAGTTGCGGCAGCACCGTCGAGTAGCCGTTCGTGTAGCCGACGACGAACAGCCCGACGACGAACGCGAGGATGAGGATGACGTACTGGACCGCCTGGTTCTTCGTGGCACCCAGCATGCCGGACAGCGTCAGGTAGCCGACGGTGACGACCATCATCGCGACCACCATCACCTGGTACCCGTCCAGGCCGGGGATGAGGCCGCCGTAGTCGCCGAAGATGTACAGCCCGACGAGCGCCATCCCCTTCGCCTGGCCGATGGCGTAGACGAAGCCGATGAGGAACGTCGTCACCGCCGCGATGGCGCGCGCGCCGTCGGAGTTGAACCGGTCGCCGACGAAGTCCGGCGCGGTGTACTTCCCGAACCGACGGAGCTGCGCGGCGAGGAAGATGAGCAGGATGAAGTACCCGGTCGTCCAGCCGACGACGAACACCAGCCCGTAGAACCCGGCGAGCGCGATGGAGGCCGCCATCCCGAGGTACGAGGCCGCGGACATCCAGTTGGCCCCGATCGCCATCCCGTTCTCGACGTTCCCGATGGATCGGCCGGCGACCCACATGTTGTCGGTGTCGGCGACCCGGAACAGGAACCCGATCGTGAGGAACAGTCCCAGCATCGCGATCACGAGGATCGACGGCACGAGCTTGAACGAGATGTCGAGCGCCTCCGGCAGGAGGTCGCTCTGTAGGACGAGACCGCGTCCCGTCATTCGTCGGCGCCTCCGTCGGCCGCGACGGCGTCAGCGGCGGGGTCGGTCCCCGCGTCGCCGGCGTGATCGATCCCGTACTTCCCGTCGAGCGCGTCCCGCTTTCGCGAGTACCAGAACGCCAAGATCAGCGCGCTGGTCGGCGCGCCGAACGCGACGAGGAAGTAGTGGAGCGGGAAGCCGAGGATCGGCATCGGGCTCGTCATCGGGCCGGGCGCGAGCCGGGTCAGCGTCACCGGCCCCCACACCGCGAGCACCCAGACGGCGAACCCCGTCCAGACGATGCGGAGGTGGTCGCGCATGTACGGCGTGCTCGGGTCGAGGAGGTTCACCTCCGCTCCGAGGTAGTCGGTCTCCTGGTGCGTCTGTGCGGCTCCGGTCGCGACGCCGCCGTCGGTCTCGGCGGCGTTCGCTCTGTCGTGAGTGTCGTTGTCTGTCATGGCGTGGTCCGTTCGGTCTCGTGAATGGTCGTCCGGTCGGTAGACGGTGGTCGGCGATCCTCGATCGCGAACCGGTCCGGGAGGTCCGGGCCGGGGAGGGGTCAGTCGTCGGTCGCCTTGGCCTGGATCTCCTCGACGATCTCGGGGTTACGAAGCGTGCTGGTGTTGCCGATCTCCTCGCCGTCGGCGATGTTCTCGAGCAGGCGTCGCATGATCTTCCCCGAGCGGGTCTTCGGGAGGTCGGGGCTGAACACGATCCGTTCGGGGCGGGCGATCGGGCCGATCGCGTCCTCGACGCCCGCGACGATCCGCTCGCGGAGGTCGTCGTCGCCCTCGTAGCCGTCCTCCGTGATCACGTACGCGTAGACGGCCTCGCCCTTGATGTCGTGGTTGCCGCCGACGACGGCGGCCTCGGCGACGCCCTCGACGCCGACGATGGCCGACTCGATCTCCATCGTCCCGAGCCGGTGACCGGAGACGTTGATCACGTCGTCGACGCGACCGAGCACGGTGATGTAGCCGTCCTCGTCGATCTTCGCGCCGTCCTCGGGGAAGTACACCCAGTCGTCGGGGTCGTCGCTGTCGGTGTCGGAGTACTCCGCCCAGTACTCCTCGATGAACCGCTCGTCGTTGTTATACAGGGTCCGGAGCATCCCCGGCCACGGCTTCTGGACCGTGAGGTAGCCGGCCTGTCCCGGCTCGATCTCCTCGCCCGCCGTGTCGAGGATCTGTACGTCGAGGCCGGGGAGCGGCGGCCCGGCGGAGCCGGGTTTCATGTCCTTGACGCCCGGCAACGTCGTGATCATCATCCCGCCGGTCTCCGTCTGCCACCAGGTGTCGACGACCGGGCACTCCTCGTCGCCGATGTGCTTGTAGTACCACTTCCAGGCGCGCGGGTTGATCGGCTCGCCGACGGTTCCGAGCAGCCGGAGGCTGGAGAGGTCGTGGGCGGCGGGGTACTCCGCCCCCCACTTCATGAACGCGCGGATCGCGGTCGGCGCGGTGTACAGCTGGGTCGCCTCGTACTCCTCGATGATCTCCCAGAGGCGGTCGCGGTCGGGGTGATCCGGCGTCCCCTCGTACATCATCGTCGTCGTGCCGAGCGCGAGGGGGCCGTACACGATGTAGGAGTGTCCCGTGATCCAGCCGATGTCGGCCGAACAGAAGTAGGTGTCCTCGGGCTTGATGTCGAGCACCGCCTGCGAGGTCCACGAGACCCACGAGAGGTAGCCGCCCGTCGTGTGTTTCACCCCCTTCGGCTTGCCCGTCGTCCCCGAGGTGTACATCAGGAAGAGCATGTCCTCGGCGTCCCGCGTCACGGGCTCGACCTCCGCGCCGGCGTGTGCCTCGACGAGCGCGTCGTAGTCGTGCTGGTCGTCGGCCAGATCGTGGCCGAAGTCGTCGTCGTTGGGGCCGAGCCGGTCGACGACGACCGTCTCGGTGCCGTGATCGACGTTCCCGAGGCCCTCGTTGGCCTTCGAGAGGTGATCGAGCGGGTCGCCGCGGCGGTAGTAGCCGTCACACGTGACGAGGTACTCCGAGTCCGCCGCGTTCATCCGGGTCGCGAGCGCCTCCGCGGAGAACCCCGCGAAGACGACGCTGTGTGGCGCGCCGATGCGGGCACAGGCCAGCATCGCGACCGGCAGCTCCGGGA
>NZ_NHPJ01000035.1 GCF_002252985.1 Halorubrum halodurans
CGTCGGCCGACGCCGACGCGTCCGTCTCGGTCGGGGGCGGCCCGCTCGCCGTCGACGCCGGCTCCCCGCCGGGCGGATCGGCCACGTCCGGCGCGCCCGGCGGGGCGGGGTCGGGCTCCACGGGCGTCGGGCCGCCGTCGGTGCTCGCGGCGCCGGGTTCGGCGTCGGTCGCGGAGTCGGTCGAGCCGACCGGGTCGCGTGGGTCCGACGGCGACCCGTCGTCGGTCGCGCTCGCGGGATCGCCGCCCATCGCGCCGGCGAGCACGTCCGAGGCCGCCGACGGGTCGGCCTCCGGCGCGGGCGACCCCTCGCCCGCCGAGGGGACCGGATCGTCCCCTCCAGGCGGGGACTGCGAGTCGGCCTCCGGCGGGACGGCGTCGGTCGCGTCCCGCCGGTCGATCCCGCCGGCGGATCCCGGATCCGCCGACGCGTCGGGCGTGTCGGGTGTAGCGGACGTGTCGGCCACATCGGATGCGGTGGGGGACGCGTCGGGCGTGTCTGCCGACTCGCCGTCCCCCGCGGGCGGCACGTCGCCGGCCAGCGTCGCGAGGACCTCAGATTTGTTCGCGCGGATCCGCGCGACGAGGTCGTCGAAGAGCGCGCGCTCCTCGGTCGTCATCCCCTCGGTGTCGACGGACATGTCCGCCGCCGCGAACGACGCGAGCTTGACCACCTTGCCGACGCGGCGCTCGTACAGCGCCTCCGCGACCTCCTCGGCCGTCTCGAGCTCGTCGGACATCCGCCGGACGTCGTCGTCGGAGAAGGGGTCGTCCACCTGCTCCGCGCGCCGGTCGCGCGCGGCACGCAGGTCGGCGACGTAGGCGGCCACGTCGTCGTAGAAGGCGTCCCGCAGGTGCTGGAGGCTGTCCTTGCGGCGTTCCTTCGCCTGTACCGAGCGCAGTTCGTCCAGGTTCATCGTTCGGGGGCCTTCCGCGCCTCGCCGCGGGCCATCAAGAAGACGCCCGCGAACTCGGGTACGGTGTTCTCGCCGGCTTGGAGTGTGACCCTCTTGCCGTTTAACTCTACCGTCGCGTCCGCGTCGGTCTCGACCCGGATGTCGCGGCCGGCGAAGCGGTCGGGCACCGCGTCCCGAAGCGGGTCGAACGCGTCGAGCTCGTCGCGGTCGATCGGCGTGACGACGAGCCCCGACCCGCCGTGGAGCGTTCCGGGGAGGCGGATGAGCCGGCGCGTGTCGGTCGTCACCGGCTCGTCGATCGGGGCGGCGTCGGTCGCGGCCACGCGGGCGGCGAGCGCGGAGACGAGCCGGCGCACGCCCGGCCCCCCGGCCTCGACGTTGCCCTCGCGGACCGCGTCCGGATTGCGGTCGAACGCGCCCAGGATCGTCTCGGCGCGGCCCTCGCCGATCCCGTCGAGCTCCATGAGCCGCTCGCGGGCGTCCGCGTCGTCCATCTCGCGGAGGTCGTCGGCGTACTCGACGAGCGCCTCGTGGACGCGCGCGCCCCAGCCGCCCTCGGTCCGGAGCACGCGCTTCGGCGTTCCGCGGTCGGAGACGGTGCGGATCAGCCCGTCGGCGTCGAGGTCTATCGCGCGGACGTAGTCGACGACCTCCCGTCGGGCCTCGCTGCCCAGCTCCCGGACCGACTCGTCGCGGACGTGGACGTGGTAGCCGCGTCCGCCGGAGAAGACGACCGTGAGGTCCTCGAACGCGAAGTCGTTCTCGAGGAAGTCGAGCAGCCGCAGGAGGGCCTCCTTACACGCCGCGAGCATCTCCCGGTACGTCGCCGCCTCCGGGTCGGTTCCGGGGAGGTGGTCGGCGTCGAGGTCGAAGACGAGGTCGGCGGAGCGCCACCCCTTCTTCGACATGGTCGACGCGCCCGGATCGTCGTATCGCGCGGCCGAGAAGTAGGCGTGTCGGGGGGCGTTGTCGGCGAAGAACGTGTCGAGGTCCCCCAGGTCGTACGTCGACTGGTGGCGGACCATCGTCGTGCCCGACCCCGGCGTCCACGGGATGTGTCCCCACTCGCGGAGGTGTGCGTCCGGCGGCGGCGACAGCGAGACCCCCCGGTAGTAGTCGCGGAACCGCCCCCGAAGGTACTCGCGCGTCCGATCGTCCATCGTTCCACCCAGTATCCCCGGTCGCCGTATAGGCGTGTCGCTCGCGGGCGACCGATCCGATCGGAACCGCCGATCGACGGCGACCACAACCCTTTGAGTCGGCCCCCCTTACCCCTCGACATGCGCTCGGAAGAGGAGGTCCGCGAGCAGTACGAGTTCCTGTGCGAGGAGTTGGCCGACGAGGAGATGTCCCACCGCGGCGTCGAGGAGCTGTTCACTCACTACAAGCGCGCGCTCGGCTGGGTGTTGGAGGAGGAACACATGTGAGTCGGGCTCGATAGGTTTATTAGTATCAACCCGGTACAGTCGGGTGACGCTTCGTCTGGAGGGCCGAAGCGTCAGCGGGGACCAATCTCGAACGCTCGCCTCGCGCGGCTTTTTTCCGCGCGGGGCCCGCGTTCGTTCTCGACGGATCGACCGCCGAGCCGTCGGCTCGACGACGCGGCGTCCGCCGACTCGACATCGGCCGACGAGTCGCCGGTGACCCCTCGAGACCTCGACGACCGCGTGTCTGTTCGTTCCTATACATTCTATGACACGAATGTGGCGTCGAAAACGCGTGCCGATCCGGCGATCATCGTATTTCAGTTGACAGTACCGAACGGAGTACTTCACCGCGGTACGTGTCCGATGGCTCCGTATTCGGGGTTCCATGTAACGGTATATTTATTTATTTTCCACGTATATGTCCGCGCACCAGCATGTATGACCTCACGGGTTTCCAGCGCGACTTGCTCTACGTCATCGCCGGCCTCGAGGAGCCGCACGGATTGGCGATAAAGGACGAGCTGGAGGACTACTACGAGAAGGAGATCCACCACGGTCGGCTCTACCCGAACCTGGACACGCTCGTCGAGAAGGGCCTCGTCGAGAAGGGGCAACGCGACCGACGGACGAACTACTACACGCTCACCCGGCGCGGGCGGCGCGAGATCGACGCCCGCACGGAGTGGGAGACCACGTACATCGAGCACTGACGGGGTCGGTCGGGCGGGACGTGGACACGTTCTTCACGAACCTTCCTCCCATGGTAGCCCCCTCCTTTTTCGCGGTCGGGATGCACGCGAGCGTATGGACCGTGACACGGTAACACCCGAAGTGACCGAGTTCCCCGGCGAGCGAGCCCAGGAGTGGGTCGACTACCACCACCGATCGGCGGCACCGAGCACCTACGTCTACGAGTTCGTCTGGGACCGCACCGCGCCCGCGACGGGTCCCTTCTGTACCGACGTCGACGGCAACGTCCTCATGGACTTCACGAGCCACGTCGCCGCCGCGCCGCTCGGGTACAACAACCCGCTCATCACCGAACCGCTCGAGGAGTTCGGGGTCGTCGACCCGACGAAGATCGCGGGCCAGGACTTCTACGTCTCCGACGGCAAGCCGCCGGGCGAGGCGACGCCCGGCCCCGCCGACCTCATGGACCGGCTCACGGATATCACCTCCCACTACGACATGGACACCGTCTTCCTCTCGAACTCGGGAGCGGAGGCGGTCGAGAACGCGATCAAGATCTCCTACGACGACGCCGACGGCGCGAAGTACGCGATCACCTTCGAGGGGGCGTTCCACGGCCGCACCCTCGGCGCGCTGTCTCTCAACCGCTCGAAGTCCGTCTACCGCCGGGACTTCCCCGAGATGAGCGGCGTCCACGACGTGCCCTACTGTGACGACCGGACCTGCTCGGCGGACACCTGCTCGTGCGGCTTCTTCGCCGACGGCGAGTCCAAGCTGCGCGAGAAGCTCGACCCGAAGGCCGGCCACATCGACCCCGACGAGGTGGCGTACCTCATCATGGAGCCGATCCAGGGCGAGGGCGGCTACCGGTTCCCCTCCGAGGCGTTCACCGACGAGATCGCCGACCTCGTCGAGGAGCACGACATCACCCTCATCGCCGACGAGATCCAGTCCGGGCTCGGCCGTACCGGCGAGATGTGGGGCGCGGACAACTACGCGATCGAGCCCGACGTGATCACGAGCGCGAAGGGACTCCGCGTCGGCGCGACCGTCTCCCGCTCGGACGTCTTCCCCGAGGAGACCGGCCGTATCTCCTCGACGTGGGGGGCCGGCGACGTCGTCGGCGCGCTCCAGGGGTCGCTCACGATCGACGCCATCCGCGAGGAGGGCCTCATGGAGAACGCGAGCGAACGCGGCCGACAGTTCCTCGAGGTCATGCGCGACGCCGACCCCGAGGGCGTCGTCGACGTGCGCGGCAAGGGGCTGATGCTCGCCGTCGAGTTCGACACGACGGACCGGCGCGACGAGGTGGTCGACCGGGCGGTCCAGCACGGGCTTCTCACCCTCGCGTGCGGCCGGAAGGTGATCCGGATCCTCCCGCCGCTCGACGTCACCGAGCGCGAGATCGAGCTCGGCTGTGAGCTGTTGACGGCCGCGATCGAGGACGTCGCCTGAGGAACGCACCGGCCGGCGAGTCGGACCACCACGGATAAACCGCCCGCCGCCCGACGGGGCGTATGACCGACGCCGACGACGTCGCCGGTTCCGGGCTCGCCGACGGCGACGCTCCCTCCCTCCCTGCGGATCTCGAGGCGGTCCGCGACGCGCTCCGCGAGTGGTACGAGGCGGACCACCGCGAGTTCCCCTGGCGGCGGACGACGGACCCCTACGCGATCCTCGTCAGCGAGGTGATGAGCCAGCAGACCCAGCTCGACCGGGTCGTCCCCGCGTGGGAGGACTTCCTCGAGCGCTGGCCGACCGCGGCCGACCTCGCCGCCGCCGACCGGAGCGACGTGGTCGCCTTCTGGTCGGACCACTCGCTCGGCTACAACAACCGCGCGACGTACCTCCACGAGGCGGCGACGCAGGTCGAAACCGAGTACGGCGGGGCGTTTCCCGACTCCCCGGAGGAGCTTCAGGAGCTGATGGGCGTCGGCCCCTACACCGCCAACGCGGTGGCGTCGTTCGCGTTCAACGACGGCGACGCGGTCGTCGACACCAACGTGAAACGCGTGCTCCACCGCGCCTTCGACGTTCCCGACGACGACGGGGCCTTCGAGCGGGTCGCCTCCCGTCTCATGCCCGACGGCGACTCCCGGCTCTGGAACAACGCGATCATGGAGCTCGGCGGCGTCGCCTGCGGGCAGAAGCCGCGCTGTGACGAGGCCGGCTGTCCGTGGCGCGAGTGGTGTCACGCCTACCGGACCGGCGACTTCACCGCGCCCGACGTGCCCACCCAGCCGAGCTTCGAGGGGAGCCGGCGACAGTTCCGGGGCCGGATCGTTCGACTCCTCGGCGAACACGACGAGATGGCGCTGGACGCGCTCGGCCACCGGATCCGCGTGGATTACACGCCCGACGGGGAGCACGGGCGGGAGTGGCTCCGCGGGCTGCTTTCGGACCTGGCAGAGGACGGGCTCGTCGACGTCGAGGGGTCCGGCGAGGAGACGATCGCCCGTCTTCGGGGATAGCGGCCGGCTCGAGATCCGGAGCCACGGCACTGACCGACCGGCGAGAGGGAACGCTCGACGGCGCACGGGAACCGCGGGGGAAACGAAAGCGCGAACGACACTGCGTGGCCGCTCACCACGAACGCGAGCTCCGCGTTTCGGTCCGGCGTCGCGTTTCGATCCGTGGTGTTACCGGTGGACATCGCGTGGGTCCTTCGCTCTCCGATGACTGCTACCGGTACCGACCCGTCTCCGGGCCGAGTACTGTACTCGTCAGCGGATGGTTCGACGCGGCGTCGGAACGACAGCTACGAGGGAGATCCGGCTCTAATCGTCACCGTTCGGGACAGAAGCCGCCTTCTCGTCGATGAAGGAGCGCACCTGGGCGGTGACGCGGTCCGGTGCCTCCGTCGGCCCGCCGTGACCGACGCCCTCGAACTCGACGAACTCGCCGTCCGGAAGGGCTTCGTCGACCGCCCGAATGCCGTCCCGAAGGTGGGGCGGCCCCTCGGTTCCGGTCAACAGGAGCGACGGCGCGTCGACGTCCAGGGACTCGGGGAGTCGGTACCGTTCGATGGCGCGGTTGATCCGGACGACGTTTTCGGTCAGCGCGACGATGTCCGGCCACGGCGGCCACTCGGCGAGCCACCCGTCGAGATCGTCGATATCGCCGCCGTGTATGACCTCGCGAACGTAGAACTTCATCGCCCGTCGGCGGTCTCCGTTATCGATTCGGGCCTGCATCCGTGACGCGAGGTCGGCCTGCCGTCTGTACTCGCCGACGAGGACTGCCGGTTCGTACGCGACGAGCTTCTCGACCGAGGCGGTTCGAGCGGTTTCGACCGCCAGCAGACCGCCGAACGAGTGCCCGAACAGAACCGGCGATCCGTCCACCGCGTCGATGACCGCACGGACGTCCTCGACTCCGCGGTCGAGGCTGTACTCCGCGGAGTCGCCGCTTTCGCCGACTCCGCGGCGATGGGGAACGATGACGGTATGATCGTCGGCGAATCGGGGAACGATCGGTTTCCAATACTCGGGAGAGGAGCCGCCGTGAAGGAGGATCACCGGCGGTCCCTCTCCGTGTCGTTCGAACGCGATACTGGTACCGTCGGCGGACGTGACCGTCTGCATCGTGCGTTCCGTCGTACGGGCGGGACCGGGGAACCGCTGTCTCTCAACCGTCCGGCCGTTTAAATGCGCACCCGGTCCGACGCGTCGCGGTTCACTCGGGGAGGGGCGGCCACGCCGTCGCCACCGTCTCCTCGATGAGCCGCGTCTCGGCCCGGCGCAGCCGCTCGGAGAGCGACGACGCAGAGATGCCCAGCTCCGTGGCGACTTCTTCCAGTGACGCCTGCCGCGGGATCTCGAAATGGCCCATCTCGTACGCCGTCCGGAGCGCCTCCTGTTGGTGATCGGTTAGCCCGTCGCCGGGCGGTTTGGACTCCCCGTCACGGGTGAGACGAGACAAGCTGAAATCGGCGTTCCGTCGCCAGAACGTCGAGAACTCGTCGAACGCGTCTCGGTCGGCAAACCACCCCGTCTGTCGCCAACCGTTCGGTAACACCTCGATCCGCTCGATGATCGCGTCCGCCGTCGCGAGCGCCTCGAGCCCCGCGAGGTCGTCGACGTGATCGCCGAGTTGTTCCTCGAAACTGAGCGCCGGCAGTACCTGGTACCGACGCGTGTCGCCGGCCTCCCCGACGAGCGTCCATTCGTTGACGTCGTAGGCGTCGGAAAGCGCGTTCGCGACCTCCCGGTCGGACCCGTCCGTCACGGTGACGAGAAACAGGGGGCGTCCCCCGTGGTTGAACTGTAGTTCGAGGATCAGCGTCGTCTCGGGCAGCGTCGCTGCTACCTCGACGAGCGGAAGGGCGTCACAGCGGATCTCGAATTCGGCGACGAGCCTCATACGCGACGGTTGATGCCGGCGTTAATGGGAGTGTTGAAGACTCGACCGCGAGGAGAAGCCCCCCGAGTATGCCGTGCCACTCCTCGGTGACTCGTCCGCTCCTCTCGATACCTAAACGGCCCAATGACTGAGAGTGCGGCTTAGCCCTGTCGCCTTCGAACACGGATCCGCATGGTGACGACACGGTCCGTCGATGGTACCGGGATAGCCTACGAACGACACGGCGACGGGCAGCCGCTGATCTGCCTCCACGGCGGGATGGCTCCCAGACAATACTGGCAGCCGGTCCGACCGTACTTCGACGAGTACGGGGTCGTGGTCCCGCAGCGGCCGGGATTCGGCACGTGTCTCGAGGATCCGGCGGCGATCGGCGCCGACGAGGTGCTGAACCGGGAGGTACGGTACGTCCGAACGCTCGCCGATGCCGTCGACGGCGACCCGATCCTGTTCGGTCACTCCTACGGCGCGCTGACGGCGATCGAAGCTGCGACGGGTACGGCGGTCGACGCGGTCCTCGCGTACGAACCGGCGGTCCTCCCCGACGGCTACCGAACGGAGGCCGACCTCGCTGACCGGATGGCCACGCTCGTCGACGACGGCGAACGTCGGGAGGCCGTGAAACGCTACGTCGAGCAGGTCCTCCACCCCGACGGCATCGACGATCTCGATACGTGGCTCGCCGAGTGGCCGGTCTGGCCGGACTGCGTCGACCTCGCCGAGGAAGTCGTCCGGATGAATCGTGCCGTCGAACGGTACCGGCTCCCCGCCGGCCTCGACGTCGAGGCACCCGTGCTCGTGATGACCGGCACGAACGGACCGGACTTCCTGCGCGAGAGCGCTCGCGAGGTTCACGAGGCGCTTCCGCACAGTCGCCTCGTCGAGTTCGATGGTGTAAGCCACAGCGGTCCGGGCGAAGCGCCGGAACGCGTCTCGGAAGAGGTCCGTTCCTTCCTCCGCACCTAGTCGATAACGGACGGGGTGTCTCACGCGCTCCTCGGCCACACGAGGTTTCCCCGCCACGGAAGCCCGTATCACCGAGCGAGCTGTCGCCGAGAGTGACCCTTGACGCAGGAGCGTGCACCGCGACGGCGTTCCGAATCCAAGCGGATCGAACCGGTTCCGACGTGTCGCGTTGGTTCGGCTCCGCCGAGACGTCCGTTCTTCTCACGCCGATCGGCAGCGTTCGGCCCGCGATCTCCGGCAGGCTCGGGGAGCACTCACGACGGCAGGAATCCCAGCGTCGAGAGCTGCCAGGTGAACACGAGACCCAGTAGTGCCAGTACCGTCTGGTGGATACGTGCGACAAGCGACCAGTAGCGGTACCGCCACGCCGACAACGCCCCGACGGTCGTCCCGAGCGTGAGGGCACCGACGAGATACGGGAGCGCGAGCGCGATCCGCATCGGCAGGGGTCGCGTGAAGAGCGTGCGCTCGCCGCCGGTCTCGAGGACGAAGACGAGGAGTAGGACGAATCCGATCGAGACGGCACTCAGGCCGACGCCCGCCGCACGGGCGAGCCACGACGCGCTCGTCGATCGACGTCTCCCGCCGTGCGTGAACCCGCCTCGCTCGTCGCCCCCGTGCTGCCGTTCGGCTCGTCGTTGCGGGACGTCCCGGTCCGTCATTCGGCGGCCTCCGTGCCGGCTCCCTCGTCGGTCCGACGCCGCTTCGACCGCCGCCACGCGCCGTGTCCGCCTCGGCAGACGAGCGAGAGACCGAAGCCCGACAGCGCCGTCCCGAGGACGCCGCCGGCGACGATCCGGCGTTCGTGGAACGGAACGGGCCGGTAGACCCCGGTAGGCTCGCTGCTCACGTTCAGCACGTCCACCTCCCCGTCCGTGACCTCGAAGGCGAGGACGTCGTGACCGCCGACCTCCTCGTACACGTACGGCTCGGTCTCGACCCACCGTCGAGCGTCTCCTTCGATGGTCGTCGTCCGAAGGCGGCCGTCGGCTGCGGGCTCGACGGTCAGGCGTTCGAGCAGGTCGACGACGTGGAGGGGCCCGCTCCGCGGGAGATACGTGGGACCGTACTCGCCGGCAACGGTTTCGGCGCGTTCCCGACCGCCCGCTCTCGACGTCGGCGTCGGCGTCGTCGGCGCTGGCTGGAGTCCGTACTCCGCGACGATCTCGTCGACGACCGCTTTCGGACCCTCGCTCGGGTTGCTGTTGAACGCGACGAAGATGCCGACGTCGGCGTCCGGGGCGAGCAGGAGATAGCTGGCGAAGTCGACCGTCGCTCCCGAGTGGCCGATGAGGTCGACCTCGGGGTCCCCGTACTCGTGGAACCCGTACCGCCAATTCGTGACCGCCGGGTGACGGACGTGGTGGCGGCTGTGCATCGCCGCGACGGCGTCCGGGCCGAGGATCCGCGTGTCGCCGACTGCGCCGTCGCCGAGGTGTACACGCATGAACGCCGCCATGTCCGTCGCCGTCGCGCTCAACGAACCCGCTGGACGCATGTTGATGTACACGTCGTCGGCCGTCAGGAACGAGTCACCGTCGCGGACGTGTGGCGTGGCGAGGTCGCCAGGCCGGTCCGACGGGACGGGCTGGGCGAACGTGCTGTGAACCATACCGAGCGGGTCGAGGATCTCCGCCTGAACGTGCTCCTCGAACGTCGTGTCGTGGACCTCGGCGACGACGTGGCCGGCGAGCGCCGCGCCGTAGTTCGAGTACCCGACGAGTTCTCCGGGCGGCCGGACGCGCGCCGGCTGCTGACCGGCGAGTAACGCCTCCAGCGAGTCGAGAGCCCCCGGATCGGCGACGACGTCCGGATCGAGCGCGGATTCGAACCCCGCGGTGTGCGTGCCGAGATGTCGGAGCGTCACGGGATCGTCGTACGTGGCCGGAACCGTGACGGCGGAGTCGCCGAGATACGAGTTGACGTCGGCGTCGAGGTCGAGCACGCCCCGTTCGACGCCCCGCATGACGGCGGTGTAGGTCACGAGCTTGCCGACCGACCCGACTCTGAACGCCGTCTCGTCGGACCGAACCGGAACGCCGGTATCGACGTCCGCAGCGCCGTACCCCTTGACGAGAACGGGGTCGTCTCCGGTGACGACGGCGACGGTGGCTCCGGGCGTCGTCGTCCCGATCCGTTCGTCGATGGCCCGGTCGACGACCGCTTCCAGTTCGTTCGCGTCGGTGAACGTGCCCTCGTCCGGCCGTGAGTCGGTGCTCCGGGAGGTCGTCGCGGCGTCCGTTCGACCGGCCGCGGTTCCGGGCCCGGCGAGTCCGAGGCCGGCGAGTCCGGCGAGGAACGACCGTCTCGTGGTTCTAGCGGCGCGATCGTCCGTCGTGGAGAGTCGCGATCGTGTCATCAGTCCGAACGGGTGTGGGTGGGGTGGTCGCGTAGCCGGGCGGTAGGGCCGTGGCGTCGCCAGCGTGTCCGTGGGATCACGATTCACCTCGGGGTCGCGTCGATGGCGACGACGAGACCGAACGACGCGGTCGATGCGTTCCGGACCGGGAGTCCGGCCCGTTCCACGGTCTCCAGCGGCTCGTGGTTCAGCCGGCAGCCGTTCTTCTCGTAGTGGGAGTCGGCACGCCGGTCCTGAAGCCAGGCGAGCGGCGCGACGTCGCTGCGCCCGTGTTCAAGCAGCAGGATCCTCCCGTCGGGGGTACAGACCCGCTCCATCTCCCGGAGCGCGGCGACCGGATCGGGGAACGTACACGTGGAGAACGACGAGATGACGGCGTCGAAGCTGTCGTCCGGGAGATCGAGCGCCTGGGCGTCCATCCGGTGAACCGTGCCGCTCAGATCGAGTCCGTCGAGCTCGCTGCGGGCGTGGGCGAGCATCTCGTCGCTGACGTCGACCCCGACGACCTCGCTCGCTGACGGGAGGTGGCGGAAGTTCCGTCCGGTGCCACAGGCGACGTCGAGGACCCGCCCGCTCGCCTGCCCGAACTGGCGGCGACGATACCGACCGACGAACGGCCGCTCGAGCCCTCGCCACCGTGCCAGTTCGTCCGCCACGTCCGCGTACGCGTCGGCGATCTCGTCGGCCGATTTCGATCGTCGCCGTACTGCCCGCCGTCGATCGGCGTTCTCGCCGGGTGTTCGATGCTCCTGGCCCGTCGTGTCGTGGGAATCGCTCGATCGCATGTGTGGAAGCTCCGTCGACCGCGAGCGTGAGTCGGGCCGCCGACGCCGATAAAAACATCGGATTTCTTATAATTTGTCGGATCCGCTTCAAAACTCGATTTGAGCGGAGATCCGCGATGCTCCGCGTCCGGCACCGACGATCGGAGAACGGCACGACGAGCACCCCCGTCCGCTCAACGCCGCTTTCGTAACGGTTCTGTCAGGACGGCCGAAACTCGCCGCTCGCGCCTCGCACGCGCTCCGTCCCCACCACCGTCGCGGTCGAGTCGAGGCGGAGTCGAACCGCGTCGTCGCCGTGGCGCAACACGACTTCGTACTCTTCGGGGTCGGACGACGTCCGTTCGGACGTCCAGCAGCCCTTGTAGAGGCGTTCGTGGAACTCCCAGACGCCCCGCGCCGTCACGTCGACGCCGCGATCCCAATGGAAGGCGATCGAGGCCGGGTGGTGGACGACGCTGTAGGTCAACGGGCTGTTGTACTCCCGGAGACACTCCTCACACGTACTCGTCACCACGTACGGATCAGCGTCGGGCAACGGACTCTCGGGCACCGCACTCACCTCGACGGACGGACGTGCCCCACACTCCGGACACATCCCCCGCCGGATCTGCCCGGCGTCCTCCGCGCTGCGTAGCTTGATGCTCCGTACGAGCGACTCGCCGTCCCGCGTCCTGACCTGTGCGGGCGTGATCGGCTGTCCCGTAACCTGTTTCTCACAGGCCGTACAGTCGATCCGGAGGAACTGATGCGAGCGCTTCGCCTCCAGCGCCTCCCCGCCGCAGAAGACGCACCGTCCCTCGACCGATACGGGTCCGAACGACTCCGGTTGCTCGTAATTCCTCGACAGGATGAACCGAACGATGCGCTCTCCGGCGTGTGAAAGCGAGTACCCGTCGTCGCCCTTCCGGAGATAGACCCCCGTGAGCTCTCCGAGGTGGTACGACAGCTTGGACGTGTTCTCCACGTCGACCTCGTCGTAGATCTCCGAGAAGGCGAGTTCGGCCGCCCCCGACCCGACCCCCTCGAGCTCATGCTGTGTCACAGCGACGGCGCGGAGAACGTCAACTCGTGTGTCGTCGGCGAGAAGGCGAAACACGTCCGCAGCCGAGCGGTCCTCCGTCATCGTTTCTCGTGTTCGTTCCCAGTTCGTCGGCGATATTGAAACCCCGCCCGAACGCTCCGCTCGATCGGCCCGCCCGTCGTCGCCCGGCGTGACGTCACCCTTCGGCGATCGATTGACAGTCCGCTTCGAGCCGAACGCCCGGTGATCCGTCCCGATCGTTCTCCACGTGGATCTCGATGCCGGTCTCGTTCGGGCCGTCGCAGGGAAGCGCCGGCTGGGCGACGCCGGGCCAGTCGCGTTCGAACCGGGCTCCGTCAACGGCCACGACGACCGTTTCGGGGTCGGTCGACGCCGGGAACGTCGCGTCCTCGTCAGCCTCGTTCCCGTCCGAGAGCCGGTACCGCTTCTCGAAAAGGACGTCACCGCCCTCGTTCGTGATCGTCACCGTAACGCGGTGGCTCTCCTCACGGTCGCCGAGATACGTCTTCACCCAGTGCGGGGCGGACTCTCCCGTGCTCTGCTTCGAGGATGAACCCGGAGCCGTACAGCCGCCCAGGGGAGCGAGTACCGCGCCCGTACCCGCCAGAAGTGCGCGCCGGCTGATGGAGGGCATCGTGTTCCGCACCTCCGTCCGTTCGCTAAAAGGTCGTTGCTATTACTGCTATATAGGTGATCGAACCGGGCGATCGGCGTGGAGTAACTGATTTATGTTTCACTAGCACCGATCTACCCGAGAATAGAAACTTTATTTAATTATTCCTCCTCGGTTCCCATGGAAAGGCATAGGTGCGGGGGCCGGGATCTCCGCCCATGGACGTGGTCGATCCCGCGACCGGCGAGACGGTCGAGACGTACGAGGAGGACGACGCGGCGGACGTCGCGGACGCGCTGGACCGCGCGGAGGCGGCCTTCGACTCCTGGCGCGAGCGCCCACGACGCGAACGCGAGGAGCTGCTCGTCGCCGCGGCCGAGATCCTCCGCGAGCGGAAGTCCGAGTACGCCGAACTCGTGACGCGGGAGATGGGCAAGCCGATCGAGCAGGCGGAAGGCGAGATCGAGAAGTGCGCGTGGGTGTGTGACCACTACGCCGAGTTCGCGAGCGCCTACCTCGAGGACGAGTACCACCCGAGCCCGCCCGGATCGGAGGTCAAGACCTCCTACGAGCCGCTCGGACCCGTCCTCGCCGTGATGCCGTGGAACTTCCCGTTCTGGCAGGTGTTCCGCTTCGCCGCGCCGAACCTCGTCGCCGGCAACGTCGGCCTGCTGAAACACGCCTCGAACGTCCCCGGCTGCGCGCTCGCCATCGAAGAGGTGCTCCGCGACGCCGGCTTCCCCGAGGACGCCTTCCAGACGCTCCTCGTCCCCTCGGACCTCGTCGAGGACGCCATCGACGACGACCGGGTGAAGGCGACGACGCTCACGGGCAGCGGCCCCGCCGGGAGCGCGGTCGCGTCCGCGTCCGGAAAGCGGATCAAGAAGTCCGTCCTCGAGCTCGGCGGCAGCGACCCGTTCGTCGTCCTCGACGACGCCGACCTGGAGACGACGATCGAGGAGGGCGTCTGGGCGCGCAACCAGAACTCCGGGCAGTCGTGTATCGCCGCGAAACGCTTCGTCGTCCACGACGACGTCTACGACGAGTTCGTCTCGGGGCTCGTCGAGGGGGCCGAAGCGCTGACCGTGGGCGACCCGACCGACCGCGACACCGACGTGGGGCCGCAGGCCAGCGCCGACCTGATGGCGGAGCTCCACGACCAGGTCGAACGGAGCGTCGAGGCGGGCGCGACCCTCGAGACGGGCGGGGCGCCGCTCGACCGCGACGGAGCGTTCTACCCGCCGACGGTGCTGACGGACGTCCCGGACGACGCCCCGGCCGCCGAGGACGAGCTGTTCGGTCCCGTGGCGGCCGTCTTCCGCGTCGACGACGAGGCGGAGGCGATCGAGCGGGCCAACGACACCCGGTTCGGGCTCGGCGCGAGCGTCTGGACGACAGACCGGGAGCGCGGCGAGCGGCTCGCCCGCGAGATCGACGCGGGCTGCGTCTACGTCAACCGCGTCGTCGCCTCCGACCCGCGGGTGCCGTTCGGCGGCGTCGGGATCTCCGGGTTCGGCCGGGAGCTTTCGGAGGCGGGCATCAAGGAGTTCGTGAACCGGAAGACCGTCTGGGTACAGTGAGCCGGCGGGAGACTCCGCGGGATCGGACCGGGTGGCGGCAGGATCCGCTGGGTCGGGCGCGGTAGCGGGCGACCCGGCAGGACGGGTCCGGCGTCGCGCCGGAACCGTCACTCGTTTAGCGTCGGAACCGAACGATCGGGCATGAGCGAGACCCTGGAGTCGGACCTCTACCAACGGACGAAGGCACTCCTGGAACCCGGCGACATCGATCTCGTCGGCTGTATCGTCCACACGGAGTTGTCCGGACAGGAGGACCTCGAGATGCACGAGCTCACCGTCGACGCCAACGAGGTCATCGCCGACCACGCCGGGAAGGGCGAGACGTACATCGAGGCGGGTAACGACGACGCCGACTTCTCCTCGAACCAGTTCCAGGGACGCACCCTCGACGAGGAGGCGTTCGTCTGGGAGTGCCAACAGCTCCTGCGCGAGGGTACCTTCGACGTGGTGTTCTACTACGAGGCCGGCGTCGATCAGGCGGCGCTCGCCGACGACCTGGCCGACCTCGACGGCGTCGACCGCGTGACGCAGGTCCCCTGAAGGGGATCCGACCGCGAGCGACGCCGTTCCATGAGCGACACCGTTCCATGAGCGATACCGTCCTGATCCCCGGCGGCCGCGACGTTCGCGCGACCCTGGACGCCGCCGCGGGCGACGACACCCGATCCGAGGCGGTCGTCGTCGCCTGCCCGCCGCACCCGCGTCACGGGGGCCACCGCGGCGACGAGCGCCTCGTCGCCGCGAGCGACGCGCTCACTGACCGCGGGATCGACTGTCTCCGGTTCGACTACGGCGCGTACGACGAGGGATACGGCGAGTGTACCGACGCGGACAACGCCGTCGGCTGGGCGCTCGATCGCTACGCGCGGGTCGGGCTCTTCGGCTACTCCTTCGGCGGCACCGTCGCGCTCGTCGCGGCCGCGAGCGGACCGAAGCTCGCCGGCGTCTGCGCGCTCGCGCCGACCGACCGGCTCGCGAGCGAGATCGACGCGGTCGCCGCGCTCGACGACCTCGCGGCGCGGGGCGCGAGCGTCCGGATCGTGTACGCGAACCGGGACGCGACCGTCGACTGGGAGCCGGTCGTCGAGCGGGCGCGGGAGCTGGGTCTGGAGGTCGTCGAGCTCGACGCCGACCACTTCCTCGTCGGCCGCGCCGGCGACGCCGCAGAGCCCGTCGCCGAGGCGTTCGGTCGGTGGCTCCGTGGAGAGGAGTAGCTCGGGGCCCCGTCCGGAACCCGTCTCACCGCAGCCCGTCGATCAGCTCGGCGGCCAGCCGCTCGCCGCGGGCGGGGTCGTACCCCTCCATCCGGAGGTGCGCGAGGGGCGCGACGTACGGGTTCGGCTCCCAGTGTGCCCACACCTCCGTCGCGCCGTCCGGGGCCGGAAACAGCCGGACGTGGACCTGCCAGTCGCCGGTGATCCCCTCGGGCCGGTGGACGAAGCTGCCGACCTCGTGGACCGTCTCCCCGTCGCGGTCGTACGCGTGGAAGTACGCGCGGACGAGTTCGGAGAAGCCGCACTCCGGCAGCCGCTCGCGAGTCTCCGCCGGCGTGTGCGGCAGGGTGCCGGCGTACTCGTCGTCGGGCGGCGGCAACACCCGGACGTGGGTCGGGACGGCGTCGGGCAACAGCGCGAGCAGCCGGCCGACCGCCAGCCGGAGCCGCCAGAACCCGAGGGCGCGCCCGACGAGGAACCCGCCGGCCGCGAGGACCGGAACGGCCGCGAGGAGGCGACGGCGTCGCGCGCGCATCGGGCTCAGTTGTACCCGCGCCAGCGGCGGCCGCACTCCTTGCACTTGAAGAATCGCGTCGGCGGCTCGTCGGCCGCGCCGGTCTGTTTGATCGTGTACCACGCCTCGCCGTGGCCGCAGGCCTCACAGACGACGTCGGTGGCGGTGGGTTTCCCCTCGAAGTTCGCGCCCTCCTCCGTCTCGATCACCTCCTCGCCGGTCTGTTCGGTCGTCGACTCGAACCGCTCGGCGAGCGCCTCGTCGCGCTCGGTCGTCGCCCCGCAGTCGTCGTTTCGACACACCATCACGCCGTCCCGCGAGACCATCATCGAGCCGCAGTCGTCACAGAACTGCATCTCCTCCGGATACGCCCCGGACGCCCTTATGATCCCCGTTGATCGCGGCCGTCCGCGGGTCACTCCTCGAACCGCCCGTGGCGGTCGAACCGCGGGCCGTCGTCGGTCACCATCGGACAGTCGCGGACGCGGAACTCCTCGAAGCCGATCACCTCGAGTATCGACGCCCCCTCGTACGTACAGGCGGTCTCCGGCGGTTCCGAGAAGTGCGGACAGCGGTGACAGTACGTCCGCTTGTCGACGACGTGGTCGATCGGCTCGTGGGGGTCCGGCTCCGTGAACGTCGCGTCCACGCCGAGGCCGCCGTCGACGGCGTCCTCCTCCAGCGCGTCCCAGACGCCGTCGACGTCGACCTCGTCGACCTCCATCCGCTCGAACGGGTCGCCGTCCGCCTCCGAGAACCCGTCCCCGGCGTCGAGCTCCGCGAACGGATCCGCCTCGATCCCGTGCGTTTCGTTCAGGTCGTCCGTCTCGTCCGGGCCGTGCGTTTCGTTCAGGCCGTCCGTCTCGTCCGGGGCGTCCGTCTCGTTCAGGTCGCCTCCCCAGCTGAAGCCGTCTCCGTCGTGATCGTCGTCGGATCCGCCGCTCATCGTCCGCCCCGAGCGTGTTCGCGGACGTCGTCGGCGTCGCGGTCGATCGCCTCCCCGTCGCGGGCGGACCGCCCGCCGCCGCGCCCGTCGCCGCGCGCGTTCGAATCCACGTCGCCCTCGAGCGCCGGCCTGTCGTCGACCGGCAGCGTCGAGCGACGGTAGAACCGCTCCGCGGGGTCGAGGTCGTCGAACCGGGACTCACAGTAGGGACACTCCGGGGTCGAGAGCAGCGAGAGGCGAACGGTGTTCCCACAGCCGCCGCAGTCGGCCTTCTTCACCCCGTGTCGGTTCGCCGACCGGAGGATGGCGTCGAGCCGATCGCGGTCGGCGCGCTCGCGTCGAACCGCACGGATCTCGCGCTGTGCGCGGACGACCGCGCTCGCGACCCGCGAGAGCTTCTCCGACCGGTCCTCGCCGGCCGCGGCCAGGTCCTCGAGGCGGTCCTCGGCGCCGTCGAGCCGGGCTTCGGCGTCGACGAGCCGGTCCGCCGCGTCGGAGAGGTCTCCCTCCACGGTCGCGACGCGGCCGTCGATCCCGTCGACCTCGCTCTCGACCGCCGTCACCGTCCCGTCGAGCCTGGAGAGCGCGTCTTCGAGCGACTCGACGCGGGTCTCCACGGCGTCGAGTCCCTCGGCGACGCTCGCCGCGTCGGCCGCGACCGCCTCCAGCCGCTCGGTCGTCTCGGGGTGGTCGTGGTCCGCCTCCGCTTTCCCCTCCAGGTCGCGGTAGAGCCGGACGAAGCGTTCACGGAGGTCCTCGACGTCCTCGTCGACCGACGAGCGGAGCGACTCGACCTCCGAGCGCGCCGATCCCACCGACCCCTCCAGCCGGTCGGTCGTCTCCCGGAGGTCGGCGATCGCCGACCGGATCTCGGCGAGGTCACTGCCGAGCCCGTCGACGCTCGCCACGCCGCGGCCGTCGCTCCCTGGGTCCGCGGCGTCCGCGCCGTCCCCCCCGCCGGCGGAGTCGCTCATCGCGATACCCTCTGCATCTACGCCACGTTCGGCGGCGAGACATAAGTAACCTGCCGCGTGGTTCTCCGGATCGATACTCGCGGCGGCCGCGTCGTCGCCGTGATCCACCCGTGCCCGCTCCCGTTCCGCCGCCCCCGGCCGGTTCCGCCGCGCTCGGCCGGTTTCGCCGCGATCGCCCGACCGCTCACCGGATCTTCCGGACGTCGCTGATGTCGAAGCCGCCGTCGTGGACCTCCGTCTCGAACCGGACGATGTTCTCGGCCTCGAGCCGCGAGAGGACGCCGCGGAACTCCCGGACGAACATGGTGCGGGCGCGTTTCGAGCCGCCGCTCTCCCAGGCGAACTGGAGGGTGCCGCCGGCGGCGTCCATCAGCGTCCCGAACTCGCGGTCGGTGAGCGCGTCCTGGTTGACCAACACCAGGATCAGCCCCTCCCACCGGGTGGCGGCCTTCTTCAGCCCCTTCATCACCATCGCGATGTCGCTCCACTCCATGTCGTCGGAGGCGGCGGAGACGAGGTCGGTCACGGAGTCGATACAGACCACGTTGCCGGCGGCGTGCTCGGTCAGGTAGTCGCCGAAGGCGGTGAGCACGTCGTCGTAGCGTCCGTGGTCGCCCAGATCCGCGATCGTCGTCGTCTCGCCCTCGTACCACTCCCGCGGGATCGGGCTGAGCTGGAAGAACTCCGGCGAGAGGTCGCGGAACGCGATCCCCTCGACGGCGGCGTCGACGACCTCCTCGGCGAGCGTGTACTCCATCTCCCTCGTCAGCGCCGCCTCGTCGGCGGTGAACGAGAGGTAGTGGACCGCCGGCGGGACCGCCGCGTCGCCGGGGAGGTCGCCGTAGTAGAGGTCGAAGAGCTCCTCGTCGGTCCGCCCGAGGGCGTTCATCGCCGCGCTCGTGTAGAGGAACTCCCGCGCGCCGGCTCCCGACTCCCCGGCGAGCAGCACCACGCTTCCGGGCGGCGCGCCGCCGTCCAGGATCGAATCCAGTCGGGCGACGCCGAACGGGACACTCGACATACCACGGTACGGGATGCGGCCCCGCTTAGTGTTGTCCCTCGTCGCGGTCGCGAGCGAGACTCCCCGAGCCGTCCGAACCGCCCGGCCCGCCACGAACCCGCGCGCCCTCGTTCGCGGCCCGGACGACGGCGACGCCCCCGGCGACGCCGGCCGCCTCGAGCGCGCGTTCGCCGGCCTCCGCGGCCGCGTCGGCGCGGTCGGCGTCGGTGACCCCATAGACGGCCGGCCCCCAGGAGGACTGCCCCGCCCCGAACACCGCCGGCGACGCCGACAGCGACGCGACCACGTCGCCGACCGGCGGCCGGTAGACGCCGCCCTGCTCGTCGGCGTACCACGCGCCGTTGAGCCGCCCCACCGACGCGACCGCCGCGCCGAACGCCTCCGCGCGCCCCGCCGCGACCGCGGGCAGCACCCGACGGGTGACGATCCCCGCGATCCGGTCGGCGA
>NZ_NHPJ01000039.1 GCF_002252985.1 Halorubrum halodurans
GTCGAGTGGAGATCGAGTGAGGCGTCGGGGGCGGTGCCGAAGGAGAGCGGTGCGGCGGCCGCTGGGGAGGGCGGGCAGGCGACGCGGATCGGGCGGGCTCCGCGGCGGGGCGTCGCGCTCCCGTCCAGTGCGCCGCGGGCGGCGATCAGCTCACGCGGGGGCTGGCCGCGCCTCCGGGGATAAACCCGCGGACTGCGACGCCGACGCCGACCACGCGCCCGACCGGGAGACGCGAGCGACGCGGACCGGTCAGGTGAACTTCCGGACGGTCATCTCGAGGGTGTCGAGGTCGAGGATCGGCGCGTAGCCGGCGTCGGGGTCGATGTTGACGGACTTCTGGAAGTCGGTCTGGGCCTGCCAGCAGCCGGAGTTGACCGCGAGCACGTCGTGGTACTTCCCCCAGCCGAGCTTGTGGACGTGGCCGGTGTGGAACACGTCCGGCACGTCCTCGATCACGAGGTAGTCGCGCTCCTCGGGGGCGACGCGGGTGTGTCCGCCGAACTGCGGGGCGACGTGGCGCTTCTTCAGGAGTTGGAACATCGCCTTGTGTGGCTCGTCGTAGCTGGCCTTCTCCTCGGGCAGTTCGGCGATGACCTCGTCGAGCGAGACGCCGTGGTACATCAGCACCTCGACGCCCTCCACGGAGACCGTCGCGGGGTTCGAGACGATCCGCGCGTCGTGGACGTCCATGATCTCGCGGATCTCCTCTGAGAATCCCGGCTGCGGCTCGGCGAGCCGGACGGCGTCGTGGTTGCCGGGGATCATCACGATCTCGGTGTCGCCGGGGACCTCCTTCAGGTACTCCGCGAACAGCTCGTACTGCTCGTAGATGTCGACGACGTCCAGCTCCTCGTCCTGGTCGGGGTAGACGCCGACGCCCTCGACCATGTCGCCGGCGATCAACAGGTACTCGACGGGGGCGGCCTCGGGCGTGTGGAGCCAGTCGGTGAAGCGACTCCAGGCGTCGGCGACGAACTCCTCGCTGCCGACGTGGACGTCGGAGATCAGCGCGGCCTGGACGTGGCGGTCCGCTCCGCCGGTGACGCGGGTTCGCGGGACGTCGGGGAAGTGGAGCGAGTCCGCGAAGAGGATCCCCGCGTCGTCGGCGAGCGTCCCCTCGATCGCGAGACACTCGTCCATGAGGATCTCGTCGACGACGTCGGCGAGCCCCTTGTCCTTCATCACCAGCGCGGGGAAGGTCCCGGTGGTGTCCTCGAGTTCGATCAGCCAGTGGCCCGACTTGGTGGAGCGCACGTCGTTGACCAGGCCGATCATCGCGGCGTCGCTGCCGCCGGGCATGTCGGCGATCGCCTCCGCCGGCCGGTGGTTGACGCGGCCGCGCAGGAGGCCGGAGAGCCGCTCGTAGCGGTCGCGGAACGTCCGGACGAAGTCGGCGTACTCGCCGGTTCCCGTGCTGTGGCCCGTCATGTCGTTGCCGACCTCGAGTTCGCGCCAGGAGGGGTCCCGGTCGTGGGCGGCGGCGGCGTGGCCGTGGGCGGACCCGCCGACGGCGGCGTCCGCGGCCGGATCGTCCGCCTCGGCGCCACCGGCCCCTGACCCCCTCGTTTCAACTGGAGATCTGCCGGGTTCGGCCGTCTGAACCGGCGGTTGATCGGGCGACGCCGACGATCGATCGGACGGAGTCGGGGGAGATCCGGACGGGGCGCCGGACCCGGACGGGGCGTCGGCGCTCGGGGCCGTCCCGTGACCGTCGAGGGCGGCGCGGACGTGGTCGGTCGTGATACGGAGCGCGTCGTCGGGGGCGGCCTCGACGGCGGCCTCGAGCGCCGCGGCGACGTCCTCGGCGCCGGCGAGCAGCGTCACGGCCTCGCGTTCGGCGTTGTAGCCGCGACTGGCGAGCTCGCTCACGATCCGCGCGTTCGACTCCAGCGGCACGGACCGACGGAGGGGAGACCGAGGCAAAACGGTTCCGGGAGCGCGGGCGAACCGCGGCGGCTCACCGTTCCCGCTCGAAGCCGGCGGCGAACGTCGCCTCCGCCACCGAGAGCACCGTCGGGCGGCCGTGGGGGCACGCGAACGGGCGCTCGCACTCGTCGAGCCGGTCGAGGAGCGCGCGGATCGCCGACCGGTCGATCGCGTCGCCCCGCTTCAGCGACGGGTGACACGCCAGGTCGGCGAGCAGCCGCTCCCGAGCGTCGCGCGGCGACGTCCCCTCGGAGAGCGTCGCGAGCGCGTCGCGCAGCGCCTCCGGGTCGGCGGTCCGGCCGAACGGGGCCGGAACCGTTCGCACCCGGATCGTCCCCCCGCCGAACGGCGCCGTCTCGAACCCGAGCGCGGCGAGCGCGTCGGCGTGCGCCTCCGCGGCCGCGGCCTCCCCCGCCGACAGCGACAGCGTCGCCGGCGGGTCGACGGCGGCGGTCGGGACGGACTCGTCCGCGAACGCGCGGGCGAGCCGCTCGTAGTTCACGCGCTCGTGGGCGGCGTGGGCGTCGATCACGAGCAGCTCGTCGCCCGACTCGACCAGCGCGTAGAGGTCGCGGAACGTCCCGATCGGCTCCGCGTCCGCGAACGTCGCCCGCGACCCGTCACCCTCGCCGACCGGCTCGAGCGCGGTCTCGAGGTCGGTGTCGACGTCGGCCTTCCGTCGGAGGTCCGCGCCGGTGAGCGCGTCGGCGACGACCCCCTCGACCGCGTCCGCGACCGCGTCGGCGTCGCGGAGCCCCACCTCGCGTTTCGTCGGGTGGACGTTCGGGTCGATGCGCTCGGGCGGGATCGCGACGTCGACGGCGGCGACCGGCTCGCGGCCGTCCGGCAGCAGGCGGCCGTACCCCGCCCGCACCGCGCCCGCGAGGCGGTCGTCGCGCACGGGCCGGCCGTTCACGGAGACTCGGAGGTGATCGCTCGACGCGCGGGTGACCGAGGGGTACGCGAGCGCGCCCGAGACGTCGACGTCGATCGTGCGGTCGTCGTCGCCGGCCGCGCGCGCGGCGTCGATCCCGACGCTCGCCGACACCTCGGTCGACCGGCTCGCCGTCTCGCGGTCGTATACGCCGAACAGCGCGTCGGTGACCCCGGTGCCGGGCGTCGACAGCGTCGTCGACCCGTCGTGTTCGAGCGTGAACGCGACGTGCGGGTTCGCGAGCGCGTAGTCGGCGACGAGCGTCGAGATACGCGCGAACTCGGCCCGCGCGCCGGCGAGCGACTCCCGCCTCGCGGGCCGCGTCGAGAAGAGGTCGCGGACGACGACGGTCGTCCCGCGGGCACGGCCGGCGTCCTCCACCTCGGGGGCGTCGACGCCACGGTCGTCGTCACCCCCGCCCCGTGGACCGACGAGGACCCGCGTGCCGACCGCGCTCGCGGCGTCGCCCGCGCCGCCGTCGTTGGTCGTCACCTCGAGGCGGGCGGCGTCGGCGACGGCCGCGAGCGCCTCCCCGCGGAAGCCGAGCGAGCCGACGCCGACGGGGTCCGCGTCGGGCGCGAGCTTGCTCGTCGCGTGGCGCTCGACCGCGAGCCGGGCGTCCGCGCGGTCCATCCCGTGACCGTCGTCGGCGACCCGGATCCGGTCGGTGCCGTCCCCGTCGACCGCCACCTCGACGCGGGACGCGGCGGCGTCGAGCGCGTTGTCGACCAGCTCGGCGACGACCCGCGCGGGCCGCGTGATCACCTCGCCGGCGGCGATCCGGTCGACGGTCGCGGGGTCGAGCCGGCGCACGGGGTCGGGAGCCCTCCCGTCCGCCTCGTCGCCCCCCGTGCCGTCGCGTTCGCCCTCAGCCGTCATCGTTCTCGAGTCGGGTCTGAAGGTCGTGGAGGGCGTTCAGCGCCTCGATCGGCGTCGTGCGCGCGAGGTCCAGATCGCGAAGCTCCGATTCGACCGACCGCGGGAGGCCGCCCTCCGTATCGTCGGTCGGGTCCGCGGCGGGGCTCGTGTCGGCGGGCCCCGAATCGGCGGCAGGACTCGGGTCCGCGGCGGAACTCGGGTCGGCGTCGGACCGCGCCTCGGCGCCGTCGGCGGGATCGTCGGCCGGCTCGATGGCCGGGCGGTCGTCCGCCTCCTCCTCGGCGAGGAACTCGCGGAGCGAGGCGTCCCCCGCGTCGGGGTCGGGGTCGACCCCACGGTCCGTCCGCTCCGGATCGGGGGTCGCGTCGGCTCCCGCCTCGGCCTCGGCGACGAGGTCGCGGGAGCGATCGACCACGGCGCTCGGGACGCCGGCGAGCTCGGCCACCTCGACGCCGTACGACGAGGAGGACGCGCCGGGGACGACGCGGTGGAGGAACGTCACCTCCCCGTCCTCGCGGGTGGCGGTGAAGTGGAGGTTGAACGCGCGCTCGCGCTCGTCGGCGAGGTCGGTGAGATCGTGGTAGTGCGTGGCGAACAGCGTCGTCGCGCCGAGCTCGTCGTGGACGAACTCCGCGGCCGCCCTGGCGATCGCGCGCCCGTCGGTGGTGGCCGTGCCGCGGCCGACCTCGTCGAGCAGGACGAGCGAGTCCGGCCCGGCGTCGTGGAGGATCTCCGTCAGCTCGCTCATCTCGCGCATGAACGTCGACTGCCCGCCGGCGATGTCGTCCGAGGCGCCGACGCGCGTGAACAGCCGGGAGAAGACGGGGAGTCGGGCGGCCTGCGCGGGGACGAACGAGCCGACCTGTGCCAGCACGACCGCGAGCGCGACCGCCCGCATGTACGTCGACTTCCCGCTCATGTTCGGCCCCGTGATCACCGCGATCGAGCCGCGCGGGAGGTCCGCGTCGTTGGGGACGAAGGCGTCCTCGGTCCGCTCGACGACCGGGTGGCGGCCGCCCTCGATCTCGATGCCCGCGTCGGGATCGGCGACGATCTCGGGGCGGACGTAGTCGCGCTCGACGGCGACCGCGGCGAGCGACGCGAGCGCGTCGAGCTCGGCGAGGGCATCCGCGAGCGCCTGGATCCGCTCCGTCTCCTCCGCGACCCGGTCGCGGACCTCGACGAACCGCTCGTACTCCAGGGCGTCCGCGCGCTCCGCGGCCCCCACGATCTCCTCCTCGCGCTCCTTCAGCGCCGGCGTGTAGTACCGCTCGCTGTTCTTCAGCGTCTGTCGACGGCGGTAGTCGTCCGGCACCCGGTCGAGGTTGGCGTCGGTCACCTCGATGTAGTAGCCGTGGACCTGGTTGTGCCCGACCGACAGCGAGTCGATCCCGGTGCGCTCGCGCTCGCGCGCCTCCAGGTCAGCGACCCACTCGCGGCCCTCGCGCTCGGTCGTGCGGAGGTCGTCGAGGTCGTCATCGAACCCCGCAGAGATCACGCCGCCCTCCGTGATCTCCTGTGGCGGGTCGGCGACGATCGCGGCGTCTATCAGATCGCGGACCGCCGCCAGCTCGTCGAGCCGGTCGCGGAGGGCGCGGAGGTGGTCGGTCCGGGGGAGGTCCGCCGGGGTCCCCCCCTCGGCAGCCTCGCCGCCCTCGTCTCCTTCCGCCAGCGTCGTCTTCAACTCGGGAACGACCGCGAGCGTGGCGTACAACGACCGGAGGTCGCGGGCGTCGGCGCGGCCGCGCGAGACCCGGCCGACGAGCCGCTCGAGGTCGTAGGCGGCCGCGAGCGCGTCCGCGATCCCCTCGCGAACGAGGGTCCGGTCCGCGAGCTCGCCGACCGCGTCGTGGCGCGAGGCGATCGCGTCGGCGTCGACGAGCGGCCGGCGGAGCCAGCGCTCGAGACAGCGTCGCCCGAGCGCGCAGTTCGTCGAGTCGAGGACGTCGAACAGCGTGTCGCTCGCGCCGAGCCCGCGGTTCTCGAAGAGCTCGAGGCTGCGCTGGGCCGCCGCGTCGAGCCGCAGCCGGTCCCGCGGGTCGTACCGCCGGACCCGCGAGACGTACGCGAGCGGGCCGTCGTCGCCCTGGGTGTACTCCGCGTACGCCAACACCGCGCCCGCGGCGCGGAGCTCCGCGTCGCCGTCGAACCGGCGCTCGGGGGCGGAGAGGTACGGCTCCAGCCGGTCGAGCGCGGCCCGACGCTCGAAGACGGCGGGGTCGTGGCCGTGGACCGTCCGGTCCGGGTCGCCGGCGGCGGGATCGAAGTCGGTGGCGGCGGTTTCGCGGTCCTCGCCGTCGCCGGTCACCTCCGGCCCGACCACCACCTCCGCGGGGGCGATCCGGTCGAGCTCCTCGGCGACGGTTCCGGGATCGCCCGCGGTGACGAGACACTCGCCGGTGGCGACGTCGACGGCGGCGAGCCCGAGGGTCGGGCTGGAGCCCGAGTCGGCGTCGGTCGACCCCGCCGGCTCGGCCGCCACGGCGGCGACGTAGTTTGTCGTCCCCGACTCCAGCAGGTCGTCCTCGACCACCGTTCCCGGCGTGATCACCTCGGTCACGGCACGGTCGACGAGCCCGGAGGCCGCCTCGGCGTCCTCGACCTGGTCGCCGAGCGCGACGCGGTAGCCCGCGTCGAGCAGCGTCTCGAGGTAGGGCGCGGCGTTGTCGATGGGGATCCCCGCCATCGGGTAGTCGCCGGTGGAGTCGGAGCGCTCGGTGAGCGTCACCTCGCAGGTGCGCGCGACGGTCTCGGCGGCCTCGCAGAACGCCTCGTAGAAGTCGCCGACCTGGAAGAGGACGAGCGCGTCCGCGTGGGCGGCACAGAGGTCGGCGTACTGCGAGAGCATCGGAGTGAGCTCCTCGCGAGCCGCGGCGATGCCGGGCGGAACCCCGGTGACCGTCTCCCGGTCCGCGGTTGACATACCCGCAAGCGGGTCGCCCGCGGGGATAAACGACACGCTCACCGAACGCTCCGACTCGACGCCCGCCCTCGTCCCCGAGAGCCTTACGGTTCTGGAACCCCCAGTACGGGCGTGACGAACCGCA
This sequence comes from Halorubrum halodurans, assembly GCF_002252985.1. GTDB lineage: Archaea > Halobacteriota > Halobacteria > Halobacteriales > Haloferacaceae > Halorubrum > Halorubrum halodurans. The sequence goes on from NZ_NHPJ01000039.1 coordinate 6,787, forward strand.
CCGTCCTCGTCGGGATGGCGGCGACGTTCGTCGGGCTGACGGCCCTGCTCGTCGTCGCCGGCGTCGTCGTCAACCCCCTGTTGTTGGCCGTCGCCGTCCCGTTCGGAGCCGCGGCGTACCTCATGTGGTTCCACGCCAGCGGCCGGCTCCGGGAGCGAGTGCGTCGCGAGGCCGAGCGGGTCGGACCGACGGATCGGGAACGCGCGAGACAGCGCGCCCGCGCCGCGGAGAACCGCCGCGACGCGTATCGCAGCGCCGGAGCGGGCGCGGCCGGATCCGGTCACACCGGCACCGGAACGTCGCGCGGGCGGTTCGGGGGCGGCGCTCGCGACGCCCGCGGCCCCGGCGGCTCCCGCGACCCCCGCGACCGGGCGCCCTCGACGCGCGGGATGTCGGAGCGGGAGGCGTACGCGACGCTGGACCTCGAGCCGAGCGCCGACCGCGAGACCGTCCGGTCGGCGTACCGCGAGCGCGCGAAGCGGCTCCACCCCGACGGGGAGGAGGGCGACGAGGAGGCGTTCAAGGAGCTGAACCGTGCCTACGAGGTCCTGACGGACTGATCCACTACGAGACGTGCTCGGCGAGGCGCGCCGCCGCCGCCTCGAACTCCTCGCGCGTGTTGACGTTCGTGAAGGTGTGCTCGGAGGTCCGCTCGCGGATGGTCGCGTCCTCGACGCGGACGACGGACAGCTCGTCGACCGCCGCGAGGATCTTCCCGTCGCCGCGGGCGAGCGCGCGGTCGCAGGCGGCGGCCGTCGCGTCGGCGCGGTAGACCGCCTGCGTCGTCTGGAACCACCGGTCCTCGAGCCGCGGGATCGCCGCGTCCGCGTCGGCGTCGGCCGCGTCCGCGAGGAGCGCCTCGGCGAACGACGGGTCGACGAAGGGGACGTCACAGGCGACGACGAAGGCGTACTCCCCCGGTGCGGCCCGACACGCGTTGCGGATCCCGGCGAGCGGGCCGCGGTCCGGCTCGTCGTCGAGCGCCCACCGGACCGGGAGGGGATACCCGTCCAGGGCCTCGGCGATCGCCTCGCGCTGGTCCGGCCGGCAGTTCACCACGAGGTCGTCGACGACCGGATCGCCGCCGCCCGCCCGCGCCGCGCCCGGCGGTACCGGGTCGTCCGCGCCCGCGAGCCGGTCCGCGACCCGGCGGATCATCGGGACGCCCGCGAGTTCGGCGACCGACTTGTCGGCGTCGCCGAAGCGCGTCGACCGCCCGCCCGCGACGATGGCACCGGTCGGCATACCCGAACCCTCGCGGGCGACGACCTTCGTGTTTGCGGTGGCGGGAACCGAGGGGCGGAACGTGGCGTCCGAAGGCGGAGATCGAGCCGGGCGGAACGACGCGTCGTCGCCGGCCAGTCCCCCGAAAGCGACCCGTTAAGTGTCCCGCGGCCGTAGCCCCGAACATGCCCGAGGCGACCGATCTGGAGGATCTGAAGCGAGGAACCGAACTCGTCAAGCGCGGCTTCGCGCGGATGCAGAAGGGCGGCGTCATCATGGACGTCGTCACCCGCGAGCAGGCGCGCATCGCGGAGGACACCGGCGCGGTCGCGGTGATGGCGCTCGAGGCCGTCCCCGCCGACATCCGGAAGCGCGGCGGCGTCGCGCGGATGCCCGACCCCGCGAACGTCACCGAGATCATCGACGAGGTCTCCATCCCGGTGATGGGCAAGTCGCGGATCGGCCACCGCAAGGAGGCGGAGATCCTCGAGTCGCTCGGCGTCGACATGATCGACGAGTCGGAGGTGCTCACCCCCGCCGACGACGAGTACCACACCGACAAGCGCGACTTCACCTCGCCGTTCGTCTGCGGGGCGCGGAACCTCCCCGAGGCGCTCCGCCGGATCCGGGAGGGCGCGGCCATGATCCGCACGAAGGGCGAGGCCGGCACCGGCGACGTCAACCAAGCGGTCAAACACCAGCGCACCATCAAAAACCAGATCCGGACGCTGTCGGGGCTCAACCACGAGGAGCGCGAGAAGTGGGCCCGCGAGCACGGCGCGCCCCGCGATCTGGTCCACGAGACCGCCGACCTCGGTCGGCTCCCGGTCGTCAACTTCGCGGCCGGCGGGATCGCGACGCCCGCGGACGCCGCGCTCATGATGTATCACGGCTGTGACGGCATCTTCGTCGGCTCCGGCATCTTCGGCGCGGAGGACCCCGAGGCGATGGGCACCGCCATCGTCGAGGCCGTCAACAACTGGGACGACCCCGACGAGCTCGCCGACATCGCGACCGGGATCGGCAAGGGGATGAAGGGGCAGTCGAACGAGTCGCTGCCCGAGGAGGAAAAGCTCCAGGGCCGCGGCGTTTAGATCGGGAGGCGGACGCGAACGGATCGAAGGGCGAGTCATTTCCGGGCCGAAGCGTAGCGATCGGGTCGGGAGAAGCCGCGTGCGGGTCGGGTACTTAGGACAGTTGCTTTGTCAGTTCGACACTCGGAATCTCTGGTGTGTCGGGACCACTTGCATCGATTTCGCGTTGTTTTTCGAAGCCGAGTGTCTCGTAGAAGCCAACAGCGTTTAGCGACGCGGGAACGATCAGCACCTCTACGCCTTCCTGTCGAGCGATTGTTTCGAGTTCCTCAACGATTGTCCGCCCGATCCCTTGTCCTGTGTAGTCGGGATCAACAAATGTTGCTGCCAGCACGTTCTCGTTGAGATGGATGCTTCCCCAGCCAACGATCTCACCATCCAATTCAGCAATAATTGGACGACACGACTCGTCGGAAAACTCGTCCTCAGAAATCTCCTCAGCATCTGGCTCAGCGGGTGCCAGAAGCACAAGCTGTTCGTCCGTGTAGTGCTCATCTGCGTTCTCTCGGAGCGACTCCGATTGAATACGCGCCATCGCTGCTGCGTCTTCGGGAGACGCCTCTCGGAGAGAGACCATGATGAGAGCAACCAGGTAGCCAGAATAATAGCTTTCCCCGGATAGAGCAGTCCTCCGTCTGTACCGCCCGATCCCGATCCGTTTATTCGTGCGAGTTCGGTACGCGACACCATCACATGCCGAAACCGACCGTCGAGGCCGAGTACGACACGTTGCGCGCGGTGCGGGTCCACGAGCCGGGGATCGAGGCGGCGATCGGGGCCATGGACCCCGGTCCGAACCACTTCGCGCGCCCCTTCTCGGTGCGCGAGGCGAAACGCGAACACCGCCGACTGGTCGAGGTGCTGGAGGACGCCGGCGTCGAGGTCCGCCACATCCACGAGGACCTCGATGACGGCGGCGTCCTCGACGGGCTCGTCGAGGAGTCGATCGGGGTCGACGAGGGCGGCCCCTCGCCGCCGACGCGGGCGGATCTGGCCGGGAACCTCGCCGACGCGACCGCCTACGAGCGGCTCCAGGCCGTCCTGCTCGGGCCCACGGTCGGGCGGACCGCCGAGGTCGAGGGCGACGACGATCCCGACTCGGGTTCGCTCGATTCGGGGACGCTCGACACGGGCGTCCGGATCGCGGAGGCGATCACGAACCTCTACTTCCAGCGCGACTGCCAGCTCGTCGGCGACCGCGGCCCGATCCTCCCGCGACTCGGGACCGCGACGCGCCGGCGGGAGCGCCCCCTGATCGAGGCGGCGTGGCACGCCCGCGGGGCGGAGCTCGCCCACCGGACGAGCGCGAGCGAGACGCTCGAGGGCGGCGACTTCCTCCCGCTCGGCGACTTCGCGCTCGTTGGCGTCTCGGCACTCGAGGGCGGCGAGGAGACCGTCCTCCGGACGACCTACGAGGGCGGGAAAGAACTCCTCGAGGCGGGCGCGGTCGGCTACGACGAGGTCGGCCTGGTCCGCCCGCCGCTGGCCGCCGACGAGCGGCTCGCCGCCGAGCACGGCACCTCCTCGCGACTGCTCCACCTCGACGGCTGGCTCAACGTCGCCGCCGAGGGGCTCGCCGTGGCGCGCGAACCCCTGATCGAGGCCGCGACCGTCGAGGTCTTCGAGCGAGTCGGGGAGGGGTACGAGCGCCGCGGCGAGGAGACGGTCGCCGACCTCCTCGACCGCCACGGCTACGAGGTGGTCGACGCGCCGTACCCGGAGCGGTGGGCGACGAACTTCCTCACGATCGCGGACGGAACCGTCCTCCCCATCTACGAGACCGACGACGGCGAGTACGACCCGGAGCGGAACCGCACCATCGAGCGGCTGAAACGCGAGGGCGTCGAGGTGTTGCCGGACGGCGAGGGGCTCGACCCGCACCACCTCACGAACGGCGGCGGCGGGATCCACTGTATGACCTCGCCGATCCGGCGGGCGTAACCCCCCTTACTCCTCGACGACCGTCGCGCCCTCGCCGATCCGGGTCTGGTAGGCGCGGGCGTCGATGTCGGCGTCGGCGAAGGCGTCGAGCATGGCGGCCGCGATCGCCTGCCGGTCGCCCTCGCGGCAGGCGGCGACGACCGCGGGACCGGCCCCGCTCACCGTGACGCCGGTCGCGCCGGCCGCGAGCGCGGCGTCGTGGACGGCGTCGTAGCCGGTGATGAGCCGGGCGCGCTCCGGCGTGACGACCGGGTCGCTCATCCCCGCGCCGACGAGCGCCGGGTCCGACCGGCACATCCCGACCGCGAGCGTGGCGGCGTTGCCGACGGTCTCGACGAGGTCGTCCATCGAGGCGGTCTCGGGGACGACCCGGCGGGCGTCCCGCGTCGAGACCGCCACGTCGGGGAGACACACCACGAGCGGGACGCGCGCGTCGACGCTGTTGGTCCCGTCGGTCGTCGAGATCGTGAACCCGCCCAGAAGCGAGGGGGCGACGTTGTCGGAGTGGGCGACGCCGGAGACGACCGCCTCCCCCTCGGCGGCGACGGGGACGAGCTCCTCGCGGGAGTAGCCCCGGTCGTACAGTCGGTTGAGCGCGACGGCCGCGCCCGCCGCGCTGGCCGCCGAGGAGCCGAGCCCCGAGGCGGGGCGGACCCCCTTGTCGATGTGGATGTGTGCGGGCGCGTCGAGCGCCTCGACGACCGCCCCGACGGTGTTGCCCTCGGGGTCCTCCGGGATGTATTGGGCCCCGACGCCGGTCACCTCGATGGTGGTCCGGTCGGCCCGCTCGACCGTGACGACGTCGGCGGGCCGCGAGAGCGCCGCCCCGAAGACGTCGAAGCCGCTCCCGAGGTTCGCGCTGGTTGCGGGTGCCCGTACCGTGACCATGCGGAGCCGTTACTCCGGGGCGTCAAAAAGGAGCGGGATCGCGCCCGACGCGGGGACGCGGGAGAGGCAGGAACGCGGCGAAGCGGAGGGGAAGCGACGCGTGGAGAACGGACCGACGAGGACGGGAGATCGGGGAGAACGGAGCGGCGGGAGGACGGAGACGGAGGAAACGGGACGCCTACGAGTCGGCCGTCGTCCACAGCAGCGGCCCGACGATCACCAGGCCGAGCCCGAAGAGGATGTACGTCGCCGGCATGGTGGTGAACGGCGACACCGAGAATATCAGCCCGAAGGTGACGAGCACCGCGGCGATCACCTTCCGCGACTTGAACGGGAGCACCCCGAGCAGCGAGGCCACGAACGCGAGCAACAGGACGTGCCCGAGGTGGTAATCGAGCAGGAACGTGTCGATGAACAGCGGCGAGAGCATCTCGTCGGGAGATGGGAGCGATTCTCGCATTAAAGTTCCGTTTCTACGGGCACGTCCGGGCGCGTCGGCCCCTCGGTTATAAGCCGTGGCCGGGAAAGCACGGATCGTGCGACTCGTACAGGTCATGATCCCGGCGGGAAAGCGCGCCGCGGTCGTCCGCGCGCTCGAGGAGGAGGGGGTCGACTACGTCGTCACCGACGAGACGAGCAACCGCGAGTACACGGGCGTGGCGACGTTCCCGCTGCCGAAGGCGGCCGTCGAGCCGGTCCTCGAGCGGCTGCGCGAGGCCGGGATCGACGAGCGGACCTACACGGTGATCGTCGCGGCCGAGACGGTCCTCTCCCGGCGGTTCGAGGAGCTGGAGGCGGAGTACGCCGAGGAGTCCGAACGGGACGAGGACCGGATCTCGCGACAGGAGCTCCAGGCGAAGGCGGACGACCTCGCCTCCGGGATGCGGACCTACGTCCTCATGACGGTGATCTCGGCCGTGATCGCGACGGCCGGGCTCCTCCTGGACTCGCCGGCGACCGTCGTCGGGTCGATGGTGATCGCGCCGCTCATCGGGCCCGCGATGTCGGCCGCCATCGGGACGGTCGTCGACGACGAGGAGATGTTCCGCCGGGGCGTGCGGATGCAGGTGGTCGGCGTCGCGGTCGCGGTCGCGGCCGCGACCGCGTTCGCGGTGGGGCTCCGGTCGCTGGGGCTCGTGCCGCCCGGCATCGACCCGCTCGAGCTCGCCGAGGTCGCGGAGCGGCTCGCCCCGAACGTGCTCGTGCTCGCGGTGGCGATCGGCGCGGGCGTCGCGGGGATCGTCTCGCTCATGACGGGCGTCTCCGCCACGCTCGTCGGCGTGATGATCGCGGTGGCGTTGATCCCCCCGGCGGCCGCCGTCGGCATCGGGATCGCCTTCGCTATCCCGCGGCTCGTGTTGGGCGCGGGCGTGATCGTCGCGGTAAACGTGCTCTCGATCAACCTCTCCGCGCTGGTGGTGCTCTGGTACGAGGGGTACCGGCCGGAGCGCTGGTTCCGCGAGGACGACGCGCGGGCGGCGTTCGTGAAACGCGTCGTCGTCCTCGTCGCCGCGATCGCGGTGCTGAGCGCGTTCCTCGGCGGCGTCACCTACGACAGTTACGTCGCCTCCACCACGGAGACCGACGTCCGGAACGCGGTGGGCGACGAGCTGGCGACGCTCGACCCGGACGCCGAGCTGCTCGAGCTGGAGATCGAACGGGTCGGCACGTTCCCCCCGCGGGAGACCGACCGCGTGGTCGTCACCGTCGGCGCGCCGCCCGACGTCTCGGTCGCCGGGATGGCGACGACGCTCGAGGCGCGGATCGAGCGGGTGACCGGGGAGGACCCCGACGTCGCGGTCCGGCTGGTGACCGTCGATCGGTCGTGAGTCGTCCCGGATCCGCGGGACGCCCGACCGGGACCGCGGCGACCGATCCGAGCCGCCGCGGGACCCGCCCGGTCGGCGGGAAGAGCAACTACTTTTTACGGGCGTCACTCTGTGTACGGCAGTGACGGACCCCACGGATCCCGACGACGACTCGATGCGGGAGGTGGTCGAGCGGTCGCGAAGCGGCGCGCCCGCGGTCGGCGAGGCGGTCCGGGACCGGTTCTCCTCGGACGAGGTGTTCCAGCGGATCGTCGCCGCGGCGGACGAGGAGGTGACCTCGGGACGACGCGAGCTGTTCTTCAGCGGCGTCGCCGCGGGGTTGGCGATCACGATCACCTTCCTGTTGTACGTCTCGCTGACCGCCGCGACCGGCGGCCACCCGATCCTGAGCGTCGCGTTGTACCCGCTGGGGTTCATCTACATCATCATCGGCGGCTACCAGCTGTACACGGAGAACACGCTGCCGCCGGTGGCGCTGACCTTGGAGCGGCTCGCCAGCGTCCCGACGCTCCTGCGCCACTGGGGGATCGTGCTCGCCGGCAACTTCACCGGCGGCGCGATCGGCGCGCTCGTCCTCTCGTACGGGGGCGTCTTCTCCGGCGACGCCGTCGACGCCGCGATCTACGTCTCGAGCGGCGGGTTCTCGGTCGGCTTCTGGCCGCTCTTCTTCAAGGCCGCCGTGGCGGGACTGATCGTCGCCGGCGTCGTCTGGGTCGGGTTCGCCTCCACGAACTCGGTCACCCGGCTGCTCGTCGTCTACCTCGCCTTCCTCGCGATCCCGCTCGGTGACCTCTACCACGTCGTCGTCTCCTTCACCGAGGTGTTGTACCTGCTGTTCGTCGGCGCGATCGGCCTCTACGGCGACGGGATAACCCTCTACGACGGGCTGGTCGGGTTCGTGCTCCCCGTGCTCCTCGGCAACACGATCGGCGGCGTGGTGCTCGTCACCCTGGTCAACTACTTCCAGACCAGCGAGGAGCGCCTCGAGGAGGCGCGCTTCGAGGGGATGTCCCGCCGGCTCACGGTACCCGAGTGGGTCTTCGGGCGGGCGGCGGGCCGGTCGTACGTGCCCATCCTGGACGCCACCGAGGCGACGCTGTTCGCCAGCGAGGGCCACCGGATCATGGTCCCCATCACGAACCCGCGGACCGACGGGCCGATAGTCGAGCTCGCGAGCCGGCTCGCGAGCGACCACGAGGAGGGGCTCGTCCACATCGTCCACGTCGTCCAGGCGCCGGAGCGCATGTCGCTGTCGGCGGGGGCGGGCCGGATCGCCGACGTCTCCGAGGAGGGCATGGCGGGGCTGCGCGAGACCGCCGAGGCGTACGACGTCGACGTCTCCACCTCGACGGTCGTCTCACACCGATCCTTCGAGGAGGTGTTCAACATGGCCCGCCGCACCCGCCCCGAGGCCGTGCTGATGGGGTGGGGCGAGGACCAGCTCTGGAACGCCGCCCGCGCGGAGCGGCCGGTGGACGAGCTCACGAACCAGCTGCCGTGTGACTTCCTCATCCTGAGCGAGACCGATCTCGACACCTCGCGAGTCCTGCTGCCCACCTCCGGCGGTCCGGACTCCCGGCTCGGCGCGGAGGTGGCGAGCGTGCTCTCGCGGACGGCCGGCGCCGAGGTGACCCTGTTACACGTCGTCGACGGTCCCGAGGACCGTGAGGAGGGCGAGAGCTTCCTCGCGGCGTGGGCCGAGGAGAACGACGTGGGCGACGCCGAGCGGATCGTCGACGACGGCGGGGACGTCGAGGCGGCGATCGTTCGGGAGGCGACCGAGCACACGCTCGTGATCATCGGCGCGACCGAGAAGGGACTGCTCTCGCGGCTCGTCTCGAACTCGCTTCACCTCGACGTGATCCACGACGTGGACGCCTCGGTGCTGCTCGCGGAGCGCCCCAGCCGCCGCTCGATCCGGGACCGACTGTTCGGCTCGGGACGGCGGGAGGCGGGCCCGCCGAGGGCCGTGATCGAGCGCGAACCGGACGGCTCGAGCGGAACCGACGTCCGCAGAAGGCGGGACGACGAATCCGACGCCGACGCGGGCGCTCCCGGCGAACCGGACGAGGAGGACGGTGCGGAGGACGAGAAGGATGACGACGACGACGAGCCGCCCGAACCGGCGGTCGTCACCGACCACGACGACCCCGACGAGGACGAAGGGGACGAGGACGACGACGAGCCGCCCGAACCGGCGGTGATCACGGATCACGACGACCCCGACGAGGACGGAGGGGACGACGAGAGTGGGGAGGGTGGCGACGACGGCGGCGAGAACGACGAGACGAGCGCGCGGTGACCGCCGACGGCGACGCCGCGGAATCGGCGGCGAGCCGAGACGCGACTACTCCTCGCGGTCGCGGGTCGGGAGGTCCGGCTCGAAGGCGGCGGCCTCGACGGCCATGTCGAGGACCCGCTCGACGTTCTCCTCCTCGGTCACGCTCATCGTCGCGTCGACGGCCTCCGCGCGGACCGCGTCGAAGCGGTCGTGTTTGTTCGCGACGGTGAGCATCGGGATCGACTCGTCGAAGAGCGCTCTGACCTCCTCGCGGAGCTCGAGCTGGACGTCGAGGGGGTAGCCGCAGTCGCCGGAGGGGTCGAGCACGAAGAGGACCACGTCGGCGAGGTGTTCGAGCGCGCTCACCGCCTGCCGCTCGATGTCGTTGCGCTCGTCCTCGGGTCGGTCGAGCAGCCCCGGCGTGTCGACGATCTGGTAGCGGACGCGGTCGCGCTCGAAGTGACCGACCTGGACGCCGCGGGTCGTGAACGGGTACTCCGCGATCTCGTTCGACGCGCGGGTGACCCGGTTGACGAACGACGACTTGCCGACGTTGGGGTAGCCGGCGACGACGATCGCGGGCTCGTCGGGCCGGATGTCGGGGAGGTCGCGGAGGTCGTCGCGGGAGTCGCCGATGTACCGGAGGTCCTCGGAGATCTGGTCCATCACGTCCGCCATGCGTGCGAACGCCTGCTTCCGGTGTTTCCGGGCGGCGTCGACGTCGGAGTTGCGGACCTTCGTCGTGTACTCGTCGCGCAGCGACTCGATCTGCCGGCTCGCCCACATCACCTGCGAGAGCGCCTGCCGGAGGCGGTCGACGTCGACGATGGCGTCGGCGAGCTCGTAGTAGAACGGGTCGACGTCGAAGCCGAAGTCGGGCCAGGAGACGACCACGTTCTCGAGGTTGTCGGAGAGCACGTTGCCGGCCGTCCGCAGCATCGACTCCTGGGCCTCGTGGCCGCGCTTGGCGCGACCCGCGCGGGCCGCCCGCGAGAACGCCTTGTCGACGAGCTCCTCCGAACGGGGGGTCGTCGGGAGGCCCTCGAATATCATGCCCCGCTGTTCCCCGCCGAGGCGTATAAGCGCGTCCGTTTCGGGGCCCCACGACACCGCACGGCACGGAACGAGCGTCCCGGACCCGTGGAGTGCCGACGCTGCGCCCTCCCGAGACCACGGCGTCGCCGGGAGCGGGCGACGGCCGCGGCCGTCGGAGACGGTTCGCGTAACCGGTTTCGGGTACGTCACGGCGACGGGGGCGGGTCGAGGACCCTCCGTTCTCGCGTCCCGGTTCGAGCGATCCGGGGGCGTTCACGCGTTCGGAGGCGTGTCTTCGGACGGATCGGAGGTCATCTCTGGGGTCGGTCGCGTCGGCGACCACAACCTATTTTCGTGTCGCCGTCGTCGATGTTTCCATGCCGATACAACGACGTGAGGTGCTCACGGCGCTGGGAACGGGAACGCTCGCCGGGCTCGCCGGCTGCTCGGGGACGGGCGGCGGCGACGGCGAGGAGGAGACGTCGGCGGGCGTGACGGGCGAGACGCTCACGCTCACGACGACGACGAGCACCTACGACACCGGGCTGCTCGACGAGATCCACGGGAGCTTCGAGGAGCTGTACGGCGTGACCGTCGACGCGGTCGCCCAGGGGACCGGCGCGGCGCTCGAGTCGGCGCGCAACGGCGACTCGGACGTGGTGATGGTCCACGCCCGCGGACTCGAGGACGAGTTCATGCGCAACGGCTACGGGGTCAACCGCCGCGACCTGATGTTCAACGACTTCGTCATCGTCGGTCCCGAGGACGACCCGGCCGGGATCTCGGGGATGGGGTCGGCGACCGACGCGCTGGTCGCCATCGCCGACGCGGAAGCGACGTTCGTCTCCCGCGGGGACAACTCCGGCACGCACACGAAGGAACTGAACCTCTGGGAGGCCGCCGGCACCGAGCCGGGCGGCGACTGGTACCAGGAGACCGGGACCGGCATGGGCGAGGCGCTGAACGTCGCCAACCAGCAGGGCGCGTACACGCTCTCGGACCGGGGAACCTTCATCTCGCAGCGCTCGGAGATCGACCTCACCATCCTCGTCCAGGGACCGATCGAGGGTGGCCCGGAGATCCTCTCGAACCCCTACGGGATCATGGCGGTCAACCCCGGCGTCCACGAGAACGCCAACTACGACCTCGCGATGGCGTACATCGGCTGGATCACGAGCCCCGGCGCCCAGGAGGCGATCGCGAACTACCAGATGAACGGGGAACAGCTGTTCTTCCCGGAGGCCGTCTCGGAGGACCCCGACTTCCAGCAGTACGTTCCGGAAGGCTGGAGTAGCGACTCCTCCGACGCGTAAGCGTGCCAGTCGAACCGGTCGTACTGCCGGCGGTCGGCCTCGCCGAGCCGACGGCTGCCCTCGCCGAGCCGGCGATCGCCCTCGTCGACCTCCCGTTCAGGGACGGGTACGTCTCGAGCATCGTCTACGTCTCGCTGTACGTGAGCCTCATCGCCGTGACCGTGAGCACGCTGTTCAGCGTCCCGGTGGCGATCTTCCTTGGCTTCACCGACTTCCCCGGAAAGGGGCTCGTCAAGTCGGTGATCAACACGGGGATGGGGTTTCCGAGCGTGGTCGTCGGGCTCGTCGTGCTGTTCGCCGTCTCCAACCAGGGACCGTTGGGATCGCTCGAGTTGATATTCACGAAGGAGGCGATGATCATGTCGCAGTTCGTGCTCGCGACGCCGCCGATCACCGCCATCAGCCTCGCGGCCATCACGGGCGTGGGCGACGACGTCCGCGACGCCGCACGCGTCCTCGGCGGGACCCGCCTCGACGTGGCGCTCGTCGTCCTCAAGGAGGCGCGCTACGGGATCGCGACGGCGATCCTGGCGGGGTTCGGCCGCGCCATCAGCGAGGTCGGGTCCGTGCTCATCGTCGGGGGGAACATCACGAGCGCGGACGGGATCTCGAAGACGCGGACGCTGACGACCGCCATCCAGCTCGAGGCCCGCCAGGGGCAGTACGGGACGGCGATGGTGCTCGGCGCGGTGTTGGTCGCGCTCGTGTTGACGGTCAACGCGATCGTCGTCCGCCTCGGCGATCGGGGGGTGCGCTGATGCTCCGCGCGACCGGGATCACCCACTCGTACGGGGACGAGCGCGTGTTCGAGGACCTCTCGATCGACGTCGAGTCCGGCGAGGTCGTCGCGGTCATCGGCCCCTCCGGCGTCGGGAAGACGACGCTGCTCCGGATGCTCGCGCTCTCGGAGGAGCCCGACGCCGGCACGGTGACCGTCGACGGAACGGAGGCGTGGAGCGTCGACGAGGCGAGGCGGCTCTCGCTGCGGCGACGCGTCGGGATGGTGTTCCAGGAGGCGAGCCTCTTCGACGCCCCGGTCGCCCGCAACGTCGAGTACGGGCTGCGGATCCGGCGGTCGTGGACGGAGCGGCTCCGCGACGAGCTGCGGGCCGTCGTCGGACGAAACGGCACCCACGAGGCCGTCGAGGAGGCGCTCGAGGTCGTCGGACTGCGCGGGAAGACGGACCAGCGCGCGGCGTCGCTCTCCGGGGGCGAGGCACAGCGCGTCTCGTTCGCGCGAGCGCTGGCGTACGAGCCGGACGTGCTGCTGCTCGACGAACCCACGTCGGACCTGGACCCCCGGAACACCGCGGTCATCGAGGACGCGATCGCCGAGGCCCGGAACCGGGAGATCGGGGTCGTCGTCGCGACCCACGACATGCACCAGGCCGAGCGGGTCGCGGACCGCGTCGCGGTGCTGCTCGACGACCGGGTGACGGAGATCGGTCCCACGGATCGGGTGTTCGAGGACCCGCGGGACCCGCGCACGCGGAAGTTCATCGACGGGGAGCTGGTGTACTGACTCCGCCGGAGACGTTAACCCGCCGGCCGTGGGTACTCTCGCGTGATGGAGGACGCGACCGGCAGGGGACGCGCGACGCTCGTCGAGGACGGCGTCGAGTTCGACGGACGGGACGCCGCGCTGCTCCGCGCGATAGCGCGAACGGGCTCGGTCGCGCGGGCGTCGACCGACCTCGGTCGGTCACGCGCGCGCGCCCTCTCGCGGATCGACGCGCTGGAGGCCGCCTTCGGCGACCTCGTGGAACGCCACCGGGGTGGAAGCGGCGGCGGGGGGAGCAGACTCACCGACCGCGGGAACCGGATCCTCGGCCGGTACGACCGGCTGTCCGCGGCGATCTCCGCGACCGCCGGCGTCCCGGAGACCGTCCTCGCGGGAACGGTCGGGACGGTCGACGGGGAGCTGGCCGCGGTGGAGACGCCGATCGGGACGGTGTGGGGGCTCCACGACGGGGCCGCGGCCGACGACCGCGTTCAGGTCCGGATCGGCGCGGACGCCGTGACGGTCCGGACGACCGGCGGCGAGGGGGAGGAGCCGGCCGCGACGAGCGAGCGGAACCGCCGGCGCGGGCGGGTCGAGGGCGTCGACCGCGGCGAGACCGTCCACGCGGTCCGGGTCCGCGTCGACGACGCGACGGTCCGGGCGCTCGTCACCGACGGGAGCGCGGAGCGGCTCGGGATCCGGCCGGGACGGGAGGTGTGGATCGCCTGGAAGGCGACGGCGACGCGGCTCGTCGAGGGACCGAACGGGTGAGGGGCGGGCCTCCCGGTCCGGTACGTTTACGCCGGTCGCCGGCCGCGGGTGGAACATGAGCCTCGAAGCCACCGTCGCCGCCCCGTTCAAGCGACACGCCGCGGAGCGGTTGGGGGAGGGCGAGTTCGTCGTCGCGCTCTCGCTGGAGCGCGAGTGGTTCTCGCCGGACCAGGCGAAACGGCTCGTCGACGTGGCCGTGGGGCGCGGGCTCGTCGACGAGGAGGACGGGGAGCTGGTCGCGCGCTTCGACCCCGACGAGGTCGTCGTCCCCGAGGACTTCCGGCCCGACGAGGACGTGTTGCGCGAGCAGTCCACCTTCGAGACCGCCCTCGACGCGATCGTCTCGGCGGGCGTCGAGAAGCAGCGGGCGGTCGCCGGGATCAACGAGCGCCAGCGCGCGCTCGCGGTGACGATCGAGGCGGCCGCCGTCCTCTACGCGAAGGAGCAGGGGGCGCGCGTCGACCACCTCGCCGAGGACGTCCGCGCCGAGCTCGCGGGGGGCGAGTGATGGTCGCGGACCGCCTGGCCGACGGGGTCCGGATCGGCCAGCTCCTCGCCTCGGAGGTGACCGGCGACCGCGGCCGCCTCCGCGGGCTCGACGTGACCGACGCCGACCCCGACGTGGAGCCGACCGCCGACGGCGCGCTCGCGTTCCGGCTGGTCGCGGTCGACGACGCGAGAGACGGGGAACGCGGCGGCCACGTCGACGGCGCCGGCGGGCCGAGCGAGGCGGACCGGGCCGTCGTCGCGGAGGCGTACGTCCAGCCTGACCGCGTCCGGCTCGAGTTTCGCCGGGCGCCGGAGGCGGTCGCCGAGACGGCCGGCGAGGCGGGGCTCCGCGTCAGGCCGAAGGCGGTCCGTCCGCCGCGGACGCTCGTGTTCCTCGAGGACGGCGCGGACGTGAAGCGGGTGCTTCCGGCGCTGGAGGCGGTCGTCGAGGGAGGCTCGCAGGGCTAGTCGGATGCCGAGGCGTCGCGGAGCGAGGCGTCACGAAGGGAAGCGTCACGGAGGGAACGTCGGGGACGGATCTCGGCGATCGGGGACGGGGAGGCGTCGCGGGGTCGACGGAGAACGGCCGTCGAGGCCGGGCTCAGTTCGTCCCGCCGTCGCCCATCGCGACGGGGCGGGAGTCCGGCGTCGACCCGTCGGCCGTCGTCGACTCCGCGGCGACGTCGAACTTCCGGAGGAGCCGCCGGAGCCGCTCGGCGCGGTCGGTGAGCGATCCCGCCTCGCCGGCGGCCGTCGTCATCGTGGAGAGCTGTTCGTCGGCCGCGGCGGAGGCGTCGTCCGTCTCGGCGGCGGTGGATCGGCTGATCTCCGCGACCTCCTCGGCCATCGCCACCGCCTCCTCGGTGCTCGCCGCCTGATCGTCGGTCGCCTGGCCGATCTCGCGGATCCCGTCGTCGGTCTCGTCCGCGTTCTCGGCCACCCGCGTGAACGCGTCGGCGGCGTCGCGGACGGCGTCGGCACCCGTCTGCATGTGTTCCTCGGCGGTCCGGACCTCGTCGACGGCCGCCTCGGTCCGGGCCTGCGTTCCCGCGATGAGCTCCTCGATGTCGCCCGCCGCCTCCTTCGTCTCCTCGGCGAGCTGTTTGACCTCGTCGGCGACGACGGCGAAGCCGTCGCTCGATCCGGCCCCGGAGCCGCCGCCCGCGCGGGCGGCCTCGATGTTGGCGTTGAGCGCGAGCAGGTTCGTCTGGTCGGCGATGTCGCCGATCAGGTCGACGATGTCGCCGATGTCGGTCATCCGCTCGTCGAGGTCCCTGACCGTCTCCGCGGTCGAGTCGAGCGCCTCGCGCGACTCCCGGACGCTCGCTATCGCCTCGGCCGCGGTGTCCTCGCCCTCGTCGGCGATCGACGCCGTCCGCTGGGCGGCGTCGGCGACCGTCTCGGTCGAGGCGGCGACCTCCTCTATCGCCGCCGAGAGGTCGTTCATCTCGCTCGAGACCTCCTCGAGCATCTCGCGCTGCTCGTCCGCGCCGGACGCGATCTCCGCGATTGACCGGCCCAGGTCCGCGCTCAGTTGCTCGGCCGCGTCGACGCCGTCCATCGTCTTCTCGCTCGCCTCCGACACCTCGCCGGCGAACGACTGGACCTCCCGAACGGTGGACTCGAGGTCGTCGATCATCCCGTTGAAGGCGACGGCGATCCGCTCCATCGGCTCGCTCTCGCTCTCGGCGTCGAGCCGGACCGTGAGGTCGCCGTCGGCCGCCTCGGCCATGGTCGCGCGGTAGTCGTCCGCCTTCGTCTCGAGGTGTCGGTTGAGCCGTTCGACCTCTTCACGGCGCTTCTCGGCCTCGGCTTTGGCCGCCTCGACGTCCTGTATCTCCGCCCGTTGCTCGGAGACGAGTTCGAGCTGGCGTTGGGCCTCCTCGCGGGACTTCTCGATCGAGTACCAGTTGACGACGAGCGCGCCCGCGAGGGCGGTGACGAACACCGCGTGGATCCCGCCCCAGACGACGGGGTTGGCGATCGCGGCGGGGTGGTTGTACACCAGGCTCGCGTCGATCAGGCCGAACAGCCCGTGGCCGGCCGCGACGTACGCCATCCCGAGCCCGAAGGGGAGCCAGTCCTCGTACACCGCGACCACCGCGATGAACACGAAGAAGTGGAAGTGTGCCTCGATGTACCCGCCCGACAGCTTCACGAGCGCCATCGAGATGGTGAGCCCGCTGAACGTCGCGAGCACGGTCCGGGTCCGGCGGTCGAACCCCGACCACGTCGCGAGCAGTCCGGTCACGACGACGATCGCGAGCATCCCGCCGAGCATCCACGTCGGCGTGTTCGGGATCTCCGCCCCGGTGAACGGTTCGGTCCCCGAGTACACGCCCAGCGCGACCAGAATCGGGAGTTGCGCCGCGATGGCGATCAGGATGTTGCGGTGGCGCGGCCGCCACATCTCCTCGGGCATCGAGGTGCCGTCGGGGATGTACCCGAGAACCTCCCTGATCCCGTCTACCGTCCCGGCGCCGCCCTCGCCCGTTCCGCCCGACGGACCGCGGCCCTCCGTCGACGATCCGATCGTTGATTCGGCCATGAGCGTCGGTGGCCGTGTCGGATAAAATACCTCCGGCTCCGAATATTACGCCTGATACTCCCGAGAACGTCGGTCTCGGCTCCCGTATCGGCGGTTGGCGGCTGCCACCACGACCCGCGATCGGGGTCGGGTTCGCCGGGACGTCGAGGGGCGTCGGACCCGCGAAGCCCGTCGAGCGTCCCGGTCGGCGAGGGCGGCGAGGGCGGTGTCGGCCCGCGTCGTCGACCGCGCGGGCGACGCCCTTTATACGGATCCGGATCGCAGTACGGTCGTGACCCTCGATCCGATCCACGTCGAGAACATCGCGCGGCTCGCGTACGGGATCGCGGGCGACGTGGACACGACGGACCACGAGGACCTCGCCGAGCGGGTGTGGGACGAGTGGCTGACCGGGCTCCGACGCGACGGCCGGGTCGTGATCGAGCCCGTCGCCGACCACGAGCGCCGGCGGGCGCCCGTCGACGACGTGGCGCTCGCGGAGCGTCCCTTCGGGACGGTCCACGGGCTCGACTCCGGCACGATCAACCCGACGACGTTCAAGAACGGGCTGGTCGTCGACGTGGCGCACGCGGCGATGGCCGCGGAGCCGACCGACCTCGACCTCCACCGCGACCGCACCATCGTCGCGACCGTCCACGCGGGCGACTCGACCGCCGACTTCGACGGGGAGTGGACGAGACGCGACGACGGCCACACCCGCCAGCGCGTGCTCCACGCGCCGCGGGTGAACCGGTACGCCGAGGGGGTCGTCCACGCGCTCGCGCTCTACCTCGCGGAGGGGACCCACGCGCTCGACCACGCGGACGAGGTGGGAGAACTCCTCGTCCTCGACGGCCCGATCTACCCCAAGGAGCTCTTCACCTGGGAGGACCGCGACCCCGAGCTCGGCGAGCTCGCGCGGGAGGCGAAACCCCGCGCGGTCGTCGAGAAGTACGTCCGGCTCGTCGAGCGGTTCGTCGAGCGCGGCGTTCCCCTCGCCGGCTTCGTGAAGAACCCCTCGAGCCGGACGATCGTGCGGACGCTCTCCCGCAAGGGGTTCGAGTCGCCCTGGCCCGACGACACCGCACTCTTCACCCGGCTCCTGGAGCGGCGGGCGGAAGGCGGGGCCCGCGGGAGCACCGACGGCCGGGGAGGCGACGGCGGCCGAGAAGCCGCCGCCCGCCTCGACGACGAGCTCACGTTCACGACGTGGTTCCACAGCCGCGGGGGCGCGGACGGGACGATGGCGGCCGACGCCGACGCGCTCGGGATCGACCGCGACCTCGACCCCGAACTGTACGAGCCGACGTTCATGGTGCTGTACGACCCGCGGACCGACGTGACCTACAAGCTCGAGGCGCCCTACGCGTTCACCCGCGACGAGGGGACGCGCGACCGGCTGACCCGGCAGGTGCTCGCGGACGTGGCGACCACCAGAGGACCGCCCGCGGCGGTCGGGAAGGCCGACGCGCTCGCGCGGATCGACGCCACGGAGAAGGCCGCCCTGCGCCGGAAGTTCGAGGAGCGGTTCGACAGCGACCGGCAGGCGACCTACGACGACCACCGGTGGGGGAAAGACCGGTACTGACCGGCCGGGACCGACGGGCGCCGGTCCGGGCTTTTTGTAGGCTCGCCGCGACGCGGCCGTATGATCGGCCAGAGCGCGACCGGCGGGACGTCGCTGCCGAGGTGGGTGACCGAGGTCGTCTCGGCGTACGATCGGGTGTTCTCGGAGCTGTTCTGGTTCCTCCTCGCGCTCGCGACCGTCTACCTCCTCGGCCAAGTCGTCGTCGTGCCGTTCGTGGTTCGGGTCGTGCGGGCGCGCAACCGCAACAACCCCACGATCGAGTCGGCGGTGACGACGTACGTCCGGGTGGCGCTGATCGGGTTCGCGACGCTGACGGGCGTGATAGCCGCCGGCTACGGGAGCGTGCTCACCGACTCGGCGATCGTGATCGCGGCGATCACGTTCGTCTTCGGCATCGCCGGCCAGCAGGTGTTCGGGTCGCTCATCAGCGGGATCTTCCTCGTGGCCGACCCCGACTTCAACGTCGGCGACTGGATCGCGTGGCCGAGCGGGGAGGGGACCGTCGAGGCGGTCGACTTCCGCGTCACGCGGGTCCGGACGCCGAACAACGAGACGATCGCGGTCCCGAACACCGAGCTCACGAGCAACGCGCTCACCCGACCCTACGGCCGGGACACCTACCGGATCACGGAGACGGTGTACGTCGCCTACGACGAGGACGTCGAGCGGGCGCTGATGGAGCTTCGCGCGGTCGCGACCGACCGGGAGCCGATCCTCGAGGAGCCGGCACCAAACGCGCGCGTCCTCGAGCTCGGGGAGAACGCGATCACGGTACAGGCGGAGCTGTGGGTCGACGACCCCGGCGATCGGGACGTCGCGACGCTCCGGTCGGACTTCCGCCGGGCGGTGAAACGGCGGTTCGACGAGGAGGGGATCGCGCTCGCGCCCCCGTCGGGACGGTCGCTCTCGGGCGAGATCGCCGTGACGGAGGGTTCTGACGGGGAGACGTGACCCGCCGCCGGAGGCGACGGACGGAGGAACCCGATCCGCCGGTCCGACCGCGGCCTCACAGCGCGTTCGCGAGCAACAGCGCGTAGATCGCGGCGTTGTACACGCCGTGGGCGAGTCCGGGGACGAGCACGTTCTCCGTCCGCTCGTAGAGGAGGCCGAGCACGCAGCCCAACACGAGGACGACCGCGACGTACGCCCAGCGCTCGGCGGACGTTCCCTGGATCCCCGAGAGGTGGACGACCCCGAAGAGCGCGCTCGCGAGCAGGATCGCCGGGAGGGCGTCGAACGCCCGGCGGAGTCCTCCCTGGACGACGCCGCGGAACAGCACCTCCTCGACCGGACCGACGACGAGAAGCGAGACGACGACCATCGCCGCGTAGTACCCGACCGGGTCGCCGGCGGGGACGACCGCCCGGTTCTGCCCGGTGGAGAGTCCGACCTCCCGGAGGAGGAACAGGGAGCCGTACTGGAGCGCCAGGAGGGCGATCCCCGCGGCGACGACGATCCCGACCTCCCGGAGCGACGGCCGCGCGACCCGGAGGAGGTCGCGCTGGTCGGTGATCGCGAGGTACCCGGCGGCGGCGACGAGGAAGCCGGCGAACTGGCCGAGCGTCCGGAGCAGCTGCCACCCGTTTCCGCCGTCGGCGACGAGGCCGAGCCGGACCGCCAGGTCCGCGACCGGCGTGGCGACCGCGCTCGCGACGACGAGCGCGAACACGACCGCGAAGGCCGCGCTCGCGACGCGGACGGCCCGATCCAGAAGCGGGGGGAGTTCCTCCGTCATCGCCGGACGTACGCGACCCGCGGTGTTAGTCGATCCGGAACTCGCGTTTGTCGGCGACCGCCTCCGCCTCGGGGAAGTCGCCGCCGCCGAGCAGGCCGCGGGCCGCCCGCTTGCCCCACTCGACGGCCGGCTGGGTGAACGTCGAGACGCTCGCGAGCTCGCCGTAGAGCACGCAGGCCGCCTCCATCCCGAACAGCAGCTCGCCGAGGCTCCGCTCGTCGACGCGGTCGATCTCGATCCGGACGTTGGGCACGTCGGCGGCCGCGAGGCTCGCCTCCGTCGCCGCGAACTCCGCGTCCAGCAGGTCGCCGAGCGAGGAGCCGCCGAGGTAGGAGAGCCCCTCCAGATCCGTCTCGGGGATCGGCGCGTCGGCGCGCTCGGTCGGGCGCACGAGCGTCACGAGCTTGTCCGCCGGCCCGGCGCGGTAGAGCTGGAGCTGGGAGTGCTGGTCCGTCGCGCCGAGCGCGCGGGCGGGCGTCTGGCCGAGCCCGTCCTTCCCGAGGCTCTCGGCCCACAGCTGGGCGAACCACTCCGCGAACGTCTCCAGCGACTCGGCGTACGGCATGACGGCGTTGGTGAGCGCGCCCCGCTCCGCGAGCGCGTACGTCGTCGCGCCGTAGGCGTACGCCGGCGACTCGTAAAGCGACCCCGCGAGCGCGTCCATCCCGTCGCGCCCGCCCGCGAGCACCGCCTCGACGTCGTGGCCCTGGAGCGCCGCGACCGCGAGCCCGACCGTCGAGAGGACGGAGAACCGGCCGGGAACTCCCTCGGGGACGTCGAGCGCGGGCAGGTCGTGCGTCTCCGCGAGCCGCCGGAGGTTGCCCGCCTCGCCGGTCGTGACGAGGGTGCGGTCGGTCCAGTCGACGCCCGCGTCGGCCATCGCCTCGCGCACGACGAGGAAGTTCGCG
Source organism: Halorubrum halodurans (assembly GCF_002252985.1). Classification (GTDB taxonomy): domain Archaea; phylum Halobacteriota; class Halobacteria; order Halobacteriales; family Haloferacaceae; genus Halorubrum; species Halorubrum halodurans. The sequence continues at coordinate 27,911 of NZ_NHPJ01000039.1, forward strand.
AGCGTCTCCGCCGTGGTCCCGGAGCGCGAGACCACGTTGACGACCGTGTCGGCGAGCGGCAGGTCGGCGAGCAGCGCGTCGACCGCGTCGGGGTCGACGTTGTCGAGGAAGTACGCGTCCACGTCGCTCTCGAGCGCGTCCGCGAGCGTCGCCGCGCCGAGCGCGCTCCCGCCGATCCCGACGGTGAGGACCGCCGCCGGCTCGTCGAACGGCTCGACCGCGGCGCGGATCGCCGCCGGATCGGCGGTTTCGGGCAGGTTCAAGGAGGCGTAGCCGAACTCGTCGGCGGCCATTCCGCGCGCGATCCGGTCGTGGGCGTCGGCGACCCGGCCGTCGAGCCGGTCGAGCGTCTCCTCCGTGAGCCCCGGCTGAGTCTCCAGGGCGTTACCGATGTCTACGTCCATACGCGGGACAGACGCCAGCGGCCCATAAGAGTAGGCCGTCGGGTCGCGATCCCGGCGCGACGCCGCCGGCGTCCCGCGCTCACTCGGTCGGGATCACGGGCTCGCCGTCGTCGACGGCGGGGCGCCCGATCCAGCGGTCGACGGAGAGCGGGCCCGATCCGAGGGTGAAGACGGCCGAGGCCAGTCCGAAGAGCGCGACGTGGGCCAGTACGGGGTCGTCCGGGAGCCCGAACAGCGTGGTCGTGAAGAGGACGAACGAGACCGCGGCCGCGCCGCGGGTGAAGAAGCCCGCGACGAGCGCCAGGCCGACCGCGATCTCGGTCACGCCCGCGCCCACGACCCAGAGGCCGGGGTCGACCGGGACGACCGCGGTCAAGTCGTACTTCTCGACGACGAGCAGGCCGCTCGCGGGGTCCGCGAGCTTCTGGATCAGG
>NZ_NHPJ01000121.1 GCF_002252985.1 Halorubrum halodurans
CCTCACACCTCCCCAACCTCGCGGCTCGCGGTTTCACCGCTCGCCGCGTCCCTCGCGTGCTGCTCGCGCACTGTCGGGCGCTCGCAGGCGCGCCACCGCCCCGGCGATCGCTCACTCCTTCGGCTGTATTGATCACAACCGAATCAAGACTATCTCTTGTAGAGGATTTCAACAGAGCTGGTCCGATCGGGCCCGTTCCCGCGCGTCCGCGGCCTCCGAAGTCCCTAAGAGCGGCGCGCCCCCAGATCGGGTATGCAGTCGCTCGTCATCGTCGCGCACGGCTCCCACCTCAACCCGGAATCGAGCGCGCCGACGTACGACCACGCCGACACGATCCGCGCGTCCGGCGCGTTCGACGAGGTGAAGACCGGCTTCTGGAAGGAGGAACCGCACTTCCGGGAGGTGCTCCGCACCGTCGAGGGCGACGAGGTGTACGTCGTCCCGCTGTTCGTCTCCGAGGGCTACTTCACCGAACAGGTGATCCCCCGCGAGCTCCGCCTGGAGGGCTGGGACGTCTCCGAGTGGGACTCAGACGGCCTCTCCGCGGACCAGGCCACGCTCGTCGCCGAGGACGTCGGCCGCGAGGTCCACTACTGCGGCCCCGTCGGCACCCACCGCGCGATGACGGACGTGATCGAGCGCCGCGCGGAGTCGGTCACCGGCGACCCCGACGTGGGCGAGGGGTTCGGCCTGGCGGTCGTCGGGCACGGCACCGAGCGCAACGAGAACTCGGCGAAGGCGATCGAGTACCACGCCGACCGGATCGCGGAGCGCGGCCGCTTCGACGAGGTGAAGGCGCTGTACATGGACGAGGAGCCCGAGGTCGACGACCTCCCCGAGCACTTCGAGAGCGACGACGTCGTCCTCGTCCCGCTGTTCATCGCCGACGGCTACCACACCCAGGAGGACATCCCGGAGGACGTGGGACTCTGTGAGGACCACACGGAGGGGTACGACGTGCCGGAGACGGTCGGCGGCACCCGGATCTGGTACGCGGGCGCGGTGGGCACCGAACCCCTGATGGCCGACGTGATCTTGGAGCGCGCCGCCGACGCCGGCGCGGACCTCGGCGACGCGCTCGCGGCCGTGCGTGAGACCACCCGCGTCGCCGCGGGGGACTGACCGTGGCTGACCCGACCCCCGACGCCGCTCCCGCGGCCGGCGACGACGGAGCGGCGACGACCGACGACGACCTCACGGTCCCCGAGATCGACCTCCCGAGCGACGCGTTCGACGCGGTGCTCTCGGCGCTCTCCGAGATCGCGCCCGACGAGCGGCTTCGATTCGAGGGGTTCGCGGTCGGGCGGGACGCCGAGGACGAGGACGCCGGCGACGCCGGCGACGCCGCCTACGTCCTCGACCCCGCCGGCGACGACGCCCGGACGGGGCTGAGCGAGCGCGACCTCCACGCCGCGCTCGTCGACCGCGCCGCCGCCGTCACCGACTGGTACGTCTTCGAGCGCGTCGTCGGCGAGTTCGGCCCCCGGCGGGCGTTCCTGCGGTGGATCGAAGACGCCGACGGCGCGACGGTGGAGGCCCGATACGCCGCGCTCGCGGCAGGGATCGAGCGCGCGTGGGGCCAGCTCCGGATCGCGGCCACGATCACCGACCGCGGCGAGCGCCGGTACGAGGTGCGTCACGCGGCGGACGCGGGCGTCCCCCGCGAGGAGCTGACCGCCCACGACGACCCGCTCGACGCCCGCGAGATCGTGAAGCTGGACGGGACGGGACGGTACCGGCCGCTCAAGACCGCGCCCACGCTGCGGACCGGGTGGGTCTTCCCCGATCTGGGGCCGAAGGCGGTCTACGAGACGGTCGAGACGATCTATCCGGCCACGATCGCCAACTGGCACCGCGAGCGCGAGGGCGAACTCGACGTGAACCACTGGCGCGGGACGATGGAGCGGCAGTCGGGCATCTACGGCGTGGTCAAGACGTGGGACCGCGGCGAGGGCCACGAACACGTGAACTGGGTCGCCGAGGCGTGCTGTGACGACTCGCAGTGTCTGAAACGTCGGGAGTGGGAGTACGACGACGACACCGACCTCGACGTCGACGGCGGCGACGGCGTCTTCCCCTGCCGGGAGCCGTGCTCGGTCGTCGTGAGCGCCGCCCGCAAGTGGACCCGTCTGGAGAGCGAGCAGCCGCGGACCTACGAGTTCGAGCTCACCCCGAGCGAGAAGGAACAGCTCGAGGCGATCGTCGACGCGGTCGCGGACGGCCGGATCGACGAGATCCGCGAGGCCGACACGAAGGAGGGCGCGAACCGCTACCGAACGCGGTTCCTCCGCGCGAAGCTGTTCGACGAGGACGGGAACCTCGGCGGCGTGCCGACTGACCCGGACGACGCCGAGTAGGGGATTCCGGAGAGCGACGAGTGCTCTGGGATCGCAGCGGCGGCCCCACGTGAAGTCCGCGATGCCGGATCATCCGTTTCGCTTGAATTCTTTTACTATACTCATGGTTATCGCTGAGGTCGCTAGAAACGAGATCTCAAATCAAAAATATTTCCATCAAGATTCGGATCTGAATTTCACACTAAAACCATTATGAATTGAAATGCGGCATATAGCAGTGCAATCAACACAATGGCTTTGATGATCAGGCCGGGCGCATTGTTTGGTATCTCTTCCCATTGCTGAGCTAGACCGGGTTGGTCCGAAGAGCCTCCACTTACTGTATTGCCTCCAAAGATGTCTTCTCCAAACATTTGTTCCATTTCTCTATCCTGCCGATCCATCATAGCTTCAAATTCGTTGTAGTCGTCAAACCGATTTTTGACGGTACTAACGTATGAAGCACTACAATCACAAGCTTCGGCGATCTGCTTGTTTGTTGCATTCGGATTCTGGTACCACGCCAGTAGTATATCTCGTTGTAATTCTGTTTTTTGACTGCCTGACATGGTCGTGTCAACACATCCCAACATTTTAATTCTTTTTGATAGTCATGTTCTCATCAAATTCCCGAAACAGGAATTCGTATTTGTATTTAAAGTCGTAAACTTGGACACGCACATGCCGCCGGTTACTCTTGAGGAGCTTTCAATAGACCTCGATTCGTGACTCTGTTGAAATTCCATTTTTCGGACACAAACGCTTCTGAAACAGCGAATTCATGAAGAACGCCTATCGAACGGGTGCTTCGACGGAGATCGAGGTGGGCAGAACGGGATCGTTGCTGGAGCGGTGAACTCTTCCAAAGCCCCAGCCACGAGAACTCGCGCGGCTCGCTGTGCTCCTCGCTCAGTCGCTCGTTTCACTCGATCCTTCGCTGCGGTGCTTACGTCGCCGTGCTTCGTCCTCGCGGCTGCCCCTTTGAGTCCCTCCCCGCTCCGCACAGCCCCGCACCTCACGCCTCCCCAGCCTCGCCGCTCCCTCCGGTCGCGGCGTCCCTCGCGGGCTCCTCGCGCCCCTTGGGCGCTCGGAGGCGCGCCACCGCTCCGGAGATCGATCGTTGCTTAGGCTGTACAGATCGTAAGGAAAAAGAAAATATTTATCTCCCTAACAATTTCAACAGAGTTGGATTAATCTATAACCAACCAGCAATGGTGGCCGCTCACATGAAGTCCGCGATGCCCGACTGCTTGTTCGTGTCGTCCTCGAAGATCGACTCCAGGGCGTCCTCGAGCACGTACAGTCGCTGTTTGGTGTAGGGCCGGCAGTCGAACCGCTCCGCCACCTCGATGGCGGTGTCGACGTACTTGCTCACGGATCCCTCGTGGACGGTGAGGTTCACCCGGCCGCCGCACTCGCGACAGTCGCCCGAGAGGGGCATCCGCCGGTACTTCTCGCCGCAGTCGAGACACCGCGTCTCCTGGCGCGAGAAGGCCCGGAGGTTCCCGATGATGTCCGGCAGGAAGTGGTACTCGATGACCCGCTCCGCCACGTCCGTCTCGTCGACAGCGCGAAGCTTCCGGGCGAGTTCGAGCTGGGCGTTCATCTTCTCCATCATGTCGCCGAGCGTCTTGTACGCCGACAGATCCGGCCCCATCGCGATGTCCGTCGTGTCGTGGGTGTGGTCGAACCCGCGGTACTCGTCGTCGGTGCCGAGCGTGTCCTCGCCGAGCTTGATCCGGTCCTCGACCACCTCCGGATCCGCCATCTCGCGGGTCGCCTCGTAAAACTCCAGCGGGTACCGCCGCACGATATCCATGTTGTGCGCCTCGTCGTCGATCTCCGAGGGGTCGATCCGCGAGGACATCACGAGCGGCGCGTCCATCTTCCCGCCGCGCTGGTTCGGCAGAAACGTCTTCGAGAAGTTGAGAAGACCGTCCATGAGGAGCATCACGCAATCCTCGTCGCCGTCACATTGCTCTACCCACAATTCGTTTGCAGAGAGTCTGTGAGTGTCGGAAACCGTGATATTGTAGGTGTACTCGACGCCGCTCTCGACGAGTTCCGCTTCGACGATCTCGTCGACATCGACTCCTCCGTCCGCGCTGGCCGCCGAAGCGTCGGTCGACTGCTCGCGTTCCCCGGAGTGCGCTGCGGGGACGCGGTCGCCGACCGCCAGTTCACGGGCGGGCGTCCGACGGATCTCGCCGTCGGCGACTCGGAGCATGGTGTGATCCGGCGTGACGCGGATCGTCCGTCCGGAACGCGTGCGGATCCGCACGAAGTGGTCCTGACTCGGGTGCTTGGAGACGGCGGTCACCGACCTCGTCGTCCCGTTTCCGCGCTCGTCGATCGACGGGACCCGAACGTCGCCGTCGAGTTCCTGAACCAGCGTTCCGAAGTCGTCTGTCTCGGGATCACCGAGCCGCGATTCGACGAACGCCTCGATCGATATCTCTCGACGTTCACCCTCCTCTAGGTACGCGATCGTCGTCGCCGGGTGGAAGCAGTTCCGACGCTTCGCGGCATGAAAGTACGGATGAGCGTATCCGACCGCGGCCGAGGTAAAACCGATCACCCGTCCGACGGTAGCGGCGCTCGTGTGGGGAGCCATCCCGAACACGAGCTCGCCGACGAGGTCGTCGCGCTCGTTGACCTCGTAGAAGCGAGGCAGGTCGTAGAACTGCTCGAGGAGGTCGTCGACGAAGTCGGCGGTCCGCAGCATGTGTTCGGCCGCGCCGTCCGAGAGCACCACGTCCTGGACCTTGAGCTCGACGAGCTGGTCGTCGTGACGGAGCGGGTCGCCGTCGATGTCGGTCTCGTAGCCCAGCTCCCGGAAGTGGTCGGCCGTGACGTCGAGCTCCTCGGGCCGGACCGACGTGACCGGGAGGTCGGTCATGTCGTACCGGACCGTCCCGTCCTTGAACGAGGTGACGCCGTTCTTCGCGCGGAGGATCCCCTTCTCGATGGGTTCGGGCGTCTTGTTCGTCGAGGTGAGCCCCTGGACCCCCTTCAGTATCTCGAAGGCGGACTCCCGCTCACCGACGGACTCCAGCGCCGAGCGGTAGGCGTCGTTGAGGTCGACCTCCTGACGGGTCGCGGCGGTCACCTCCCACTCACAGCGCGGACACTCGACGCGGCCGGCCTCGTCGGGCTCACAGACGGTGCCGCAGTCGCCGCACTCGTAGTGGGGCTCGGTGTGGGTGCCGCAGTCGGGACACGCCGACCGGTAGGTGTGGGTGCCGCAGTCGGGACACGCCCGGTCGGCGACCTCGAGTTCCAGGTGGCCGCGTCGCCCGCGGTCGTCCATCGTCCGGGCCGCCTCCGCCACGTCGCGCTGGGGGCCGCCGGCCTCGTTGATCGGGAACAGCGTGTGGACCGCCGGGGAGAGGTCGCGGCTCTCCGACTTCTCCGGGCGGCCCATCCGGTTGCCGATCCGGACCGGCGCGCGCTCGCGGACCGCGAAGGGCGCGACCGCGTTGACCGCCTTCACCGCGTCGTCGCCGCCGTCCCACTCGCGGGCCTCCCGCGGGAGGTCCTCCGGGGTCCACTCCTTTCGCAGCCCGTCGTCGACCCCGAGCGAGCGCGCGAGCGGCCGCCACGTCGGGATCCGGAGCGCGTCGGGCGTGGCGGCGTGCTCGACGAGCAGGGTCTCGAGCGCGCGCGCGACCCGCTCTGTGTGTTCGATCGCCAGCACGCCCTCGACGACCTCGCCGCCGGCGACCGCCTCCGCGAGCGCCTCGACGTCGGCGACCGACACGTCGTGCCAGAGGTAGGTGTAGGCGGGGTGGAGCGGGCAGTCGTACGCCTCCGCCCACTCGAGCGCCGCTCCGGGCTCCGGGCGTTCGAGGTCGACGTTGGGATCGTCCGCGAGCGCCTGGACGTCCGCGCCCGCGGCCGCGAACTCCTGGACCCACCACTCGTAGACGTACGACGCGGGCGCGAGCGGGTGGTTGTTCTCGACGAACTCCCCGTAGTTGACGAGGTACTCGCCGAGATCGAGGATCTCCTCCACGCCGTTGCGGACCGCGAGCGCCTCCTCGGGGTCGTCGATCCGGCGGACCTCGCCGTTCGCGAGCTTCACCGTCGGCCCCTCGATGGAGTCGACGGGGACGACGCCCGCGGCCTTCCCCGGCCGCTCGGTCTTGATCTGCGTGCCGGTCGCGAGGAAGTCGTCCACGAGGTGCATCGTCGCCGGGTGGACGCCCGCGGTCGCGAACCCGTGGTTTCGCGCGCGGCCGTACCGGAGCCGGAAGCCCCCGGCCTCCGAGGGGTGTGTGAACACCGGTCGCCCGGCGATGAGGTCCCGCAGGAACTTCCGTGAGGGCTTCGGACGGGGCGGCCCGGCGGGGTCGGCGGCGTCGTCGCCGCTCGCTTCGTCGGCGTTGCCGTCGGTCGTTCCGTCGTCCCCGCCGTCGCCCTCCCCGGCGTCGTCCCCGCCGCCTTCCTCCTCGCCGTCGCCGCCGTCCTTCCCGATCGTCCCGTCGATGAGGTCCTGGAGCCACGGCCAGTCGACCTCTTCCAGGTCGCGGGTGTACCGCTGGATCTTCGGGGCCTTGAGCGCGATCCCCTCCGCGGCGACGAGACACATCCCGCCGCGCGCGGAGTTGGTGTCGACCCGTTCGAGGTCGCGGAAGCCGGAGACCTCCTCGTCGCCGGTGGCCTCCCCGTCGAGCATGATGGGGATGTTCTCCGCGATGAACTTCGCCTCCTCGTCCTTCGGCGTGTACTGGAGCCCGGTCTCGCGGTCGTAGAGGGCGATCTCCTCGGCGTACCGCTCGACCTCCTCGGTTCGAGCGTGGTACTCGTCGATCCCCAGAAGCGCCCGCGCGTAGTCGGCCACCAGCACCGACAGCGCCTGTGCGGTCCCGCCCGCGGAGCGGATCGGTCCCGCGTAGTAGACGTTGATGAACTCGGTGCCGTCGTCGTTCTCCAACAGCTCGACGCGGTCGATCCCCTCGATCGGCGCGGCGACCACCCCCTCGGTGAGCAGGGCGACGGCGGTCCGGACCGCCCCCTCGATCTTGCCGGCGCGGGAGTCGTAGTCGCCGACGGTGCCCTCGACGAAGTCCGTGACGAGCTCGAGGGCCGCCTCCTCGCGGGACATCTCGCCCTCCAGCTCGCGGACGCGCTCCGCGACCCCGTCGATCCCGAGGATGTTCTCGACGCGGTCGGCCATGTCGCGGGCGACCGGGATCTCGATCTCCGGCTTGGGGTCCTTCCCCTGCGCCTTCGCCGTCCCCGCCACCTCGAACGCCTCGTCGAGCCGCTCCTCGAGCCGCGCGAAGTAGCGCTCGTCGTCGGCTCTCATCGCGGCCGCCGGGGCGGAGCCACGGGTCCCGCTCTCAGAGCCATAGGTCCAGGTCGGTGACCGGATCGTGTTCGCGCTCGAGCGGCTCCGCGAACGCTCGGAGGTGGCACTCCCCCGCCCAGACGGTCGCCGAGTCGAGGTGGCCGGCGAGCGCCTGTCCGCTCGGCCGCGACAACACGGCGTGGGTGTGCGCGAACACGTCCCCCTCCAGAAGCGCGACGTTGCCGACGCAGGCGGCGACCTCGAGCGGCTCGTCGAAGGTCACCGACCGGTACTCCGTCTCCTCCTGGTCGTAGAACCAGACCTCCGCGTCCTGGACCGCGCCCAGTGCCGAGAACCACCCGGCGTCGACGTCCTCCTCGCGAGCGAGGTCCTCGATCTCCTCACGCCAGTCGGCTCCCGTCTCGAACCGCGCGACGTACTCCGCCGTCAGTTCGACTTCGCGGTACTGCATAGGAACCGGTGACGGGCCACGGGACAAAAAGGCTTCAGTCGAGCGGGGATCGGCCGCGACCGGCAGCAGTCGAGACTGGCCGTGTCAATACTTGTGTGACCGTCGAGCCGGAAACGCCGCATCACCCCGAGAGGGTCAGGAGCGGCGTGGCCTCGATCGTCTACTTGAGCAGCGAGTCTGACATCCGTTTCGGGAAGCCCACAACTAGCTGATAGAAGCTCAGCTGTTCGACGTCGTCGCTCTCACGGAGGTAGGAGCGCGTTCGCTGGCTGATCATCTCGACGGAGATGACGAGTACCACGATGAACAGGATCGTCGCCATCATGTTCGTGAAATTGAATGTTTGTTGCTCGATCGTCAGCGTCACTCCGAGGCCACCCGCTCCGATGATGCCGAGACTGACCGCGGACCGGACGTTGTTCTCCAGAACGAACATCGCCCACGCAATGAACGGGCGGACCATCTGGGGGATCATCCCGAACGTGATTATCTGTGCCTTGCCTGCGCCGGTGCTTCTGATTCCTTCGATGGGTCCGTCATCGACCTCCTCGAGTTCGTCAGTGAGCAGTCGGCCCAACTCTCCGATAGTGTCCGTACCGAGAGCGAGGGTCGCAGTTACCGGAGTGATACCGCCCAAGGGGATGTATATCAGCGCCCAGACGAGCGCCGGGATCGAGCGAATGATACTCATTACACCTCGGAAGAGGAAGTTGAGTGGGAACGGGGTGACGCGCTCGTTTCCGAGGATACCGAACAGCAGTGCCAGTGGGGCACCCATGATCGTACCCGCAAGCGCGATCGCCAGCGTGATGCCGGCCTCTCCTACCAGCCCAGCTTCGTTCATGAACCGGTAGTAGCGAGCGAGATCGACGAAGGGAATCACGCCGAAATACACCTCCGGCGGGAAATACTGCGCGAGTGCCTCGACGAACTGAGGCCAGTACTCCATCCACTCCGTCCTCCAGAACCCGGCCGCGTTCAATGAGACGTACAGCAGCACCGCGATGCCGGCCAGTAGCGCTGACTGGGACAGCCGACGTATCAGTCGGGCACGCTTCAACTCGCTGTGCCGTTGTCTGATGGCTGATTCCTCTCGAGTATCACCGACGAACCGTCGAAGCAGCCTCTCGACGAGGCGATCGCGATCAGTACTCATCGTTCAGTTCTCATCTCGGCGGCTTCGTTCTGTATCGATCCGTTCACGCCGGCAGCCTCGGTCCCTTCGCGGAGCTCTTCCGTCTGGATCTCACCGTAGATCTCCTCGAGAATCGAGGGTGTGAGTTCCGAGCGCGAGCCGACGAACATCACCTCGCCGTTCTTCATGCCGATGAACTGCTCGCCGAACTCCCTGGCGATATTGACCTGATGGAGGCTCGCCAGCGTCGTGAGGTCGCGTTTCTTTACGGTCTCACGAAAGTACGCCATTACGGTTTCGGCACTGGCAGGGTCCAGACTGGCGACGGGTTCGTCGGCGAGGAGGAGCGTGGGCCGCTGAACCAACGCGCGTGCGATCCCGACGCGTTGTTGCTGACCTCCGCTCATGTGACTGACCTTTTGATCCGCCTCGTCGAGCAACCCGACCGTGCTTAGTGCCTCTAATGCGAGTTCTCGATCCTCGGTAGGCTGTGAATTGAGCAGACTCCGAAGGAATCCGGTTCGATTGAACGTCCCGGTCAGAGCGTTGTCGTAGGCACTCAGCTCATCGACGAGGTTGTGCTGTTGAAAGACCATTCCGACGTCCGACCGCGAGTTGGTGACCTCCTGACCGTCGAGATACACGCTCCCCGAGGTGGGTTCGGTCAACCCGTTGAGGATCCGCAACAGCGTCGACTTACCAGCCCCGGACTCGCCGAGCACGACGGCAAAGCTCCCGTCGGGGACTTCGAAGGAGACGTTTGACAGGGCCGTCGTGTCCCCGTACTCTTTGGTCAAATCCTGTACGCGGAGGACCATATACTGCTATAAGTCCCCCAGATCAACGCCGAGCGTGTTGATCACGTCGAGAATGGGCTGGTAGTCCTCGTTGCTCCCCGGCGAGACCGCACTGATCGGGTTGTCTACGTCTCCGTCCGGCTCCCGTAGCGTCCCCTCGTCGATCGAGAGGATCGCCTCCTCGATGTCGGAGCGCAGCGGGTGTTCCCAGCTGCTTCGCGCGATGATCGGTGAGAGGGGGAGCGACTGCGACGCCTGGACCAGTTCCAGCTCCGTCGAACTCGACCCGACGTCGTCGTCCCACCGCCCGGACCGTTCGCGCACCCGGTCCGGCCACTGGTCTTCCGAGATGTACTCCAACAGAACGGCGATGTCACAGCCGACAGCGGCGAACTCGTCCCTGTTAAGGAAGTTCTCTATCGCGCCGGCCTGGCCGCTCGTCCACGTCCCGTCGTAGTCCACCGGGTCGCCATATGGGGCCTCCCCGGTGTCGAGTCCGGCTTGGTCGAGCATGTAATTGGGATACAGCGACCCGCTCGTCGAGAGACGGTCAGCGAACACGATGCTCTCCCCCTCGAGATCTGAAAGCTCCTCGATATCGGAGTCCGGACGCGTCGCGATTCCGGAGAAGTACACCGACGCACCGCCCTCGTTGACGATGCCGACGACGTCGATCTCCTCGGGGTTCGCGAGCAACACGATGTCGCTGCGCGTCATCTCGGCTTGGTCGTTGATGAGCGACTGGCCGATCCCCGAGGTGCTATCGGCGAACTCGACGTTCAAGTCCAGCTCGTCAACCTGCGAATCGACGTACTCCGAGAACGGCTCCCACATCTCTTCAGTGTCACCCGGAGTCTCACCGGGTGTCTCCAGGAACGTGACCGGTTCATAGTCGTCCGACGACCCGTCGGTTGAGCCGGACTGACCACCGGAGCCGTCATCAGAACCACCGTCGGAACCGTCATCAGAACCGCCGTTGGAACCGTCACCAGCATCGCCCGAGCTACAGCCCGCAAGACCCGCGGTCAGTGCTGCCCCAGTACTCTGTAGTACGCGACGGCGTGCCTTATCTGGCATCACATGCCGCTCGGGAGGATTCCCGAAAAAGAGCTTATAATTGGTATAATTAGGGCTACGTGCCGTTTCGTCGCAGATTACAGTAAAATACTGATATATAGTAGATCTCCATCTACGTACTCCCTGGTCGAACGCGTTCTCGGACGAATCCTGCTCGGCGTCTCATGACGTCTCAGACGCCCGATTCTCGGCGAACGGTCTCTCGACGCATCGCGATCACCGACACGCTGCTCGGCCGACATGCGATTCGACACCCCGTACGAAACTCGCGTGACGGGCTGAAGTCCGATATCCCGACGGTCCCGCGGACCCGACTCGGACGCGACCTCCCCGAGTCGCTCCCGCCATTCGGCCGCTCGCTTCATCGGCGCATCTCAACTTCAAGACTACACTTTGATATCGCGATATACGATTTATCAGCTCGCGCGGACGGCTCGGCGTCGAGCGAGCGATCAGGCGAGAGCTGCCGCTGATCGGCTTCGCCGCGGGAAGTAGAGAGAAGAACCGGTCAGAACGGGGCCTGCGGCCCTTCGTCGTCGTCGCCGTCGGTCGTCTCGCCGGGGAACGACGGGGACATGCCGCCGCCGCCCGTACCGCCGAGGTCGCCGTCGGCGCCCGCGCTCATGCCCGTGTCGGCGTGAACGGTCTCGATCTCGGGGATCTCCTTCACCATGCGGGACTTGATCGCCTGGATCGTCATCGGCGAGATGCCACAGCCCGAACACGCCCCGCCGAGCTGGATCTGGACCTCGCCGCTCTCGCGGTCGAGGTGGCTGATCGCGGCGCTCCCGCCGTGCATCTGGATCTGTGGGAAGTTCCGCCGCAGGAAGTTCGTGATCCGCTCGCGGAGGTCGTTGTCCGCGTCGCTCGTATCCGTGCTCATGTCCACGAGTTGGCGGTCGGCCGGCTTATGCCTTTGGTTCGGGGGGATCTCCCGGCTATTCGGGGGGATCGACGCCGAGCGTGCGGTACAGCTCCGCCTCGATCCGGTCGACGTACTCCTCGAGCGTCGCCTCGAACTTCTCGTCGTCGACGAGTACGCCCTGGAGCCGGTCGCGGGGGTTCTCGGGGAGTTCCACGCGGAACTCGCCGTCCTCGTACGCCGGCTCGGACTCGTTGAGCACCATCTGGTCGATCCCGTGGATCAGCTCCGAGTCGTAGCGCTCGTTCATCTGGTTGAACGCGTTCTTGTACGCCCGCTGGAGCTCGGGGAAGTAGTGGACGTACTTCTCCTCGAACTTCTCGGGGTCGAACTCGTCGGCCATGGCGGGAGCGAGGGGCTGCCGGGGAAAAAGCCGGTCGATCCGCCGGAACCGGCGACGCGATCGACCGACCCGCCGGCGTACGCCGATCCGGGAGGTTCCGGATCCTGTCCGTTCGTATATCGTATATCGCGATATGAAAAGAGAAATGAGCCGTGTGAGGCTACGCTCGCGACGCTCGCGGCGTCGGGTGGAAACGGAGGATCCGAGTGAAAACGCGGTCTACCGATTCAGCGTGTGGATCGCCTGGCCCTGCGCGTTCTCGGCGGCCTCCATCACGGCCTCCGAGAGCGTCGGGTGGGTGTGGACCGTCGCGGCGACGTCCTCCAGGGTCGCGCCGAGCTCGATCGCGAGCCCGACCTCCGCGATCAGCTCCGAGGCCTCCGGACCGACGATCTGCGCGCCGAGGACGAACCCCTCGTCCGCGTCGGCGACGATCCGGACGAAGCCGTCGGAGTGCCCGGTCGTCAGCGCGCGCCCGGAGGCGCGGAAGGGCATCTCGCCGACCGCGACGTCGAAGCCGGCATCCTCGGCGTCGGCCTCGGTCATCCCGACCGTTCCGATCTCGGGGTCGGTGAAGACGGCGGCGGGGATCGCCCGCTGGTCGAGCGCGGCCGGCTCGCCGGCGATCGTCTCGGCGGCGACGATCCCCTCCGTGGAGGCGACGTGTGCGAGCATCGGCTCGCCCGCGACGTCGCCGACGGCGTGGACGTGTTCGACCGCGCTCCGGGTCCGGTCGTCCGTCTCGATGAACCCGCGATCGTCGGTCTCGACGCCCGCGTTCTCGAGGTCGAGCCCGCCAGTGACGGGCTCGCGGCCGACCGCGACGAGCACTCTGTCGGCGGGGTACGTCGACTCCTCGCCGGCCTCGGTCTCCGTGTGGACGAGATAGCCGCCGTCGCCGCCCTCCGACCAGCCGGTCGCGCCCTCGCCGAAGCTGAACGCGATCCCGAGCTCCTCGGCACGCTTTCGAACGACGCGTTTCACGTCGTCCTCGTAGGGGTCGAGGACGTCCTCGAGCATCTCGACGACCGTGACCTCGGCACCGAGCTTCGCGTAGACGGTCGCGAGCTCCATCCCGATGTAGCCCCCGCCGACGACGACGAGACGGTCGGGGACGGCGTCGGCGTCGAGCGCGTCAGCGGCGTTCCAGACGTGTTCGTCGGCGAACGAGAAGCCGGGGATCTCGACCGGCCGGGAGCCGGTGGCGACGATCGCGTGCTCGAACTCGATCGACTCGGAGCCCTGCCCGTCGCCGCCGTGGGCGACGCGGACCGTGTGGTCGTCGGCGAACCGCGCGGTCCCCTCGACCAGGTTCACGCCGTTGGCCTTACACAGCTTCTCGACGCCGCCCGTGAGCCGGTCGACGACCTCCTCCTTCCACTCGATCATGCGTGCGAGGTCGACGGCCGGGTCGGCGTGGATCCCCATCTCCTCGGCGGTGCCAGCCTCGTGGGCGAGCCCGCTCGCCGTGATGAGCGCCTTCGAGGGGATACAGCCCCGGTTGAGACACGCCCCGCCGTAGGCGTCCTTCTCGACCAGCGTCGTGTCGAGCCCCCGCTGTGCGGCGCGGATGGCGGCGACGTAGCCGCCGGGTCCCGCGCCGATGACAAGTACCTCCGTTCCCGTCGAGATGTCTCCGACCACCATCACTCGTTCAACAGCAGCAGCGGCTCTTCAAGGTGGTCCATCACGACGTTCGCGAACTCGGCGGCGACCGCGCCGTCGACGACTCGGTGGTCGATCGACAGCGACAGCGGCAGCGTCGAGGCCGGAACGACCTCCGCTCCGTCCTCGGACTCCCGCACGACGGGCCGTTTCTCGATCGCGCCGAGCCCCAGGACGGCGGTCTCCGGATAGTTGATGATCGGCGTCGCGTACTCGCCGCCGACCGCGCCGAAGTTGGTGAGCGTGAACGTGCTGCCGCGGAGCTCTGCCGGCGCGAGCGACCGGTCGCGCGCACGCGACGCGAGGTCGCTCACCTCGGCGGCCAGCTCGAAGAGCCCCTTCTCGTCGACGTCCTCGACCACCGGGACCATCAGCCCCGAGTCGGTCGCCACCGCGACGCCGAAGTGGTACTCTCCTTTCAGGAGGATCTCCTCGGCCTCCTCGCGGAGCTCGCTGTTGAGGATCGGGTACTCCCGCAACCCGGCGAGGACCGCCTTCATCACGAACGGCAGGTAGGTGAGTTTCGTTTCCTCCTCGGCCGCCCGCGGTTTCAACCGCTCGCGGGCCGACACGAGCGCGTCGACCTCGGCGGTGTCGTGGTGCGTGACGTGCGGGGCCGTGAACTTCGACTGCGCCATGCGCTTCCCGATCGTCCGCCGGACGCCCCGGTACGGGATCGTCGCTCCCGATCCGTCGGCCGTCCCGTCGTCGGCGTCGGCGTCGATCGATGCCGTGGTCGCGGTCGACGTCGGCGCGTCGGTCGCCGGGTCGGCCGGCGTCGGCTCCGTTTCCACGCCCGGTTCGGCCTCGCCGGCGGGCGGCGCGGCCTCGGCGTCCGGCCGCGCGCTCGCCTCGGCGTACGCCTGGACGTGCTCCGCCGCGACGAACGCCTCGCCCTCGCGCGTCTCGTCGGTGGGCACGTCGTCGAGGTCGACGCCCAGGTCGCTCGCCAGCTTCCGGGTCGCCGGCGTCGCGAGCGTCCGATCGCGGCCGGCGCGCTCGGGACTCGCACCCGATCCCGACGCGGTCGTCGCGTCCGTCCCCGCCGCGGAGTCGCGCCTGCTCACCGCCGACGTCCGGTCGCCGGACCCGATGTCGACCGGCTTCGGGCCGATCGCGGCGTCCTCGCCGTCTCCGTCGTCCGCGGGACTGCCGGAGTCGGCATGCTCGCGGACGTCGCGCTCGGCGATCCGCCCGCCGGGGCCGCTCCCGTCGACGGCCGCGAGGTCGACGCCCAGTTCGCGCGCCAGCCGACGGACCGACGGCGGGGCGAACGTGCGACCCGACGGGGAACCCGGTTCGTCGCTCCCGTCGGCGGCCGGCGCCGAGTCGGTGGGATCCGCGTCGTCGGCCCCCGCGTCGGTCGGCTCCGCGCCGTCGGCTCCCGCGTCGGTCGGCTCCGCGTCGTCGGCCCCCGCGTCGGTCGGCTCCGCGCCGTCGGCTCCCGCGTCCGCCGGGGTTCCGTCCTCCTCGCCGACGCGGAACGAGATGATGACGTCGCCGACGGGGACGATATCGCCCTCCTCGACGAACAGCTCCTCGACGACGCCGTCGTAGCTGGAGGGCACCTCGACGAGCGCCTTGTCTGTCTCGACCTCGGCGACGGGTTGGTCCTCCTCGACGCGGTCGCCCGGCGCGACCAGCCACGAGACCAGCTCGCCCTCGGCGACCCCTTCACCGACGTCCGGCAGCCTGAACTCCTCGATCGTCATGGCTCGAACTCCGCGGCCTCCTTGATACCCTCCTCGATACGCGTCGCGCTCGGGAGGTAGTAGTCCTCGAGCGCGTACAGCGGGTACGGCACGTCGAACCCGGTGATCCGCTCGATCGGGGCCTCCTGGTACAGCAGCGCCTCCTCCTGGAGGATCGCGGCGATCTCGGCGGCGAGCCCGGCCGTCCTCGGGGCCTCGTGGACGATCGCCGCGCGGCCGGTCCGCTCGAAGGCGTCGACGATCGCCTCCCGGTCGAGCGGCGAGACGGTCCGGAGGTCGAGCACCTCACAGTCGATCCCCTCCTCGGCGAGCGTCTCGGCCGCCTCGAGGGTGGGTCGGGTCATCGCGCCGTAGGTGAAGACGGCGACGTCGTCGCCCTCGCGTCTGGTCGCCGCCTCGCCGATCGGGACGGTGTACGGCTCCGCGGGGACCTCCTCGCGGAACGCCCGGTAGATCAGCTTCGGCTCGAGGAAGATCACGGGGTCCGGGTCGCGGATCGACGCCGCGAGCAGCCCCTTCGTGTCGTACGGGGTGGAGGGGATCACGACCTTCAACCCCGCCTCGTGGGCGTAGAAGGCCTCCTTCGACTCCGAGTGGTGTTCGGGCGCGCGGATCCCGCCGCCGTAGGGGGCCCGGAGGGTCATCGGCAGCGTGAACCGTCCCCGCGAGCGGGCCCGGAACCGGGCCATGTGCGAGACGATCTGGTCGTAGCCGGGATACATGAACCCCGAGAACTGGATCTCGGGGACCGGCCGCATCCCCATGGCGGCCATCCCGACCGCGCAGCCGACGATGGCGGACTCCGCCAGCGGCGTGTCGACGACGCGGTCGCCGCCGAACTCGTCGTACAGTCCCTCGGTCGCGCGGAAGACGCCGCCGTTCTTCCCGACGTCCTGGCCCATCACGACCACGTCGTCGTCCGCGCGGAGCTCGCCGTGGAGCCCGTCCCGGACCGCCTGTACCAGCGTGAGGTTCTGCGTGTCGCTCATTTATTCACCCAGGAAGGCCGCGTCGCCGCGCTCCTCGCGGAGCGCCGTGAGCTCCGCGTACTGTGCCTCCAGTTCGGGCGGGAGTTCGGCGTAGGCGTGCTCGAACAGCGCCCGCGGCTCCGGCCGAGAGGCCGACTCCGCCGCCTCGATGGCGTCGGCGACGCGCTCCTCGACCTCGGCGTCGATCGCGTCGACCCGGTCGTCGTCGAGGACCCCCTCGTCGCGGAGGTACCGCTCCAGCCGCGGGATCGGGTCCTTGCGCCGCCACCGCTCGACCTCGTCGTCGTCGCGGTAGACGGTGGGGTCGTCGGCGGTGGTGTGCGCGCCGAAGCGGTACTGGACCGCCTCGACCAGCGTCGGGCGGAGCCGATCCTCCGGCGGGTCGCGCGCCTTCTCGACGGCCGCCTCCGTGACCGCGTACACCGCGAGCGGGTCCATCCCGTCGACCTGAACGCCGTCGAAGCCGTACGCCTCCGCCTTCCCCGCCAGCGTCGCGCTCCGCGTCTGCCGCTCTCGCGGGACGGAGATCGCCCACTGGTTGTTGTTACAGAAGAGGACGGTCGGGGTGTCGAAGACGCCCGCGACGTTACAGGCCTCGTGGAAGTCCCCCTCGCTCGTCGCCCCGTCGCCGAAGTAACAGACGACGACGTCGTCCTCGCCGCGGAGCTTCGACGCCCACGCGGCCCCCACCGCGTGCGGCACCTGCGAGGCGATCGGCACCGCGATCGGGAAGACGTTGACGTCGTCCGGCGGGCGGGCACCGTCGCCGTGGCCCATCCAGTAGAGCAGCGTCCGCTCCGGCGGAAGCCCGTGGACGAACGCCGCGCCGTGCTCGCGGTAGGAGGGGACGATCCAGTCGGTCTCGGCGAGCGCGGTCGCCGATCCGACCTGCGCGCCCTCCTGGCCCGACAGCGGCGGGTACGTCCCCATTCGCCCCTGGCGTTGGAGGCTCACCGCCCGGCCGTCGAAGTGTCTGGCCAGCCGCATGTCACGATAGATCCCGACGAGTTCGGCCTCGTCGAGGTCGGGCACGTCGCCGACGACCGTGCCGTCCTCGTCGAGGACGCGAACCGGGTCGTCGTACGCCCTGTCGAACACGTTCACGGTCGGAGCCACCTCGTCATGCGAGTACAGTCCGAGCCCCGAGTAATATCCTTTTCGTCGATCGTTACAGATCGGCAGAAATCGTCGGGGACGACGCGAGTTCGTCAACGGAACGGCCGCGGGAACGATCGTTCCCCCATCGCCGGACCGCGCGTCGGTCGTCGCGGTCGGGTCATCCCAGGGGGAGCGTCGGCTGGTCGGGGCGGGTCGCGGGAGGTCGGCCGGAGGCGGTCCGGTCTATCCGAGCCGGAAGGAGGGCTCGTCGGGCTCGCCGTCGAGGTCCTCGAGTTGGATCACGTCCTCGTCCTCGTCCTCGAGCTGCTCGCGGAGGTAGTTGACGTAGCGTTTGTGCTCCTCGAGCTGCTCGCGGAGGTGGTCGGCCTCGAGCTCCAGGCGTTCGTGTTCCCGGACGAAGCTCTTCGGAACCTCGATCTTCGGGGGGAACGACTCGCCGCTGTCGCCCATGCTCTCGAGCTCCGCCTCGGGGATGACGCGGACCTGTCCGTCGTGGGCAACGAGCGTATCCACGTAGTCCCGGAAGACGGCCGAAAGCGAGATGTCCCGCTCCTCGGCGATGTCGCGGAGGGTCTCGAATGCGTCCTCGTTGACGCGGAACGAGATCGTCTTGTTCTTGTTGCCCATCACCAGCCGATCGTCGCGCGGACCACTTAAGCGTTTGTCAGACGGTCTCAGGCGTCCGTTCGCGTCGTCTCCGGAACACGAAACGTCGAGGAGGGCGTCGGATCCCGGTCGCGTCGACCCGTCAGATCCCGGTCGGGTCGGGCGCTTCCGTTTCCTCGGCCGCGTCGGTCGTCTCCCGCACGTCTTCCGCATCGTCCGCCTCGCCCGCGTCGTCCGCGAGCTCGTCGGTGTCGTCGAGGTCCTCGAGCGCCGACAGCGCCGCGGCCTTGTACGTCTCGGGGTCGAGGTCGTACTCGTCGCGGGCCATCCGCGCGTACTCGTTGCCCTCGTGGTCGAAGGCGGCCACGCGCTCGATCGTCCGCTCGGCCGTCTCGGCGACCCAGCGGTCGCGGACGGTCGCGTCGACCTCCGTGATCGACTCGGGGCGGACCGAGACGCGGACCGTCCCGTCGTCGGTCTCGTACGTCCGCGGCTTGCCGACGACCGCGACGTACGCGGGCGGCTCCAGGTCCCGGAGCTTCGAGGCGGCCTCGGGCTGGTACTGGCCGGCGTAGACGAAGAACGTCCCCGTCGGGTCGACGACCCGGCCCCGCCAGTACTCCGAGTCCTCGCCGACGTCCTCCTTCTCGGTGAGGGTGCCGACGAAGAAGACGCGGTTCGCGGACTCGCCCGTCGGCAACAGCAGGTAGACGGGGGCGCGCTCGTCGTCGGACTCCTTGAACGTGTAGCCGGCGTCGTTGAACTCGCTCGCGAACACGCGCCGGGCGACCTCTCGGGTGGGGGTTGACTGGCTCATTTCAGATCGACCTCGCTTCGATCAGCGCGCTCTCGACGTCGACCGCGCCGGGCTCCTCCATCTCGTCGACCAGGACGTACCGCCCGAACGTCGGTCCGGTCACGCGGTAGTAGCGCCCGAGCACGTCCTCGGCCATCTCCTCGGCGACGACGGTCGTGTCGAGCGCGTCCATCGCCATGTCCTTGGCCGCCTCGAGGCCCATCCCGGTGAGCTCCTCCGTGGCCTCCCGGTCGAAGATGACCTCGGTGACGGTCTCGCCGTCGTCGAGGACGCCCTTGATGCGGAGGTCGAACTCGCCGTCGACCTGGCCGTGTTCGGAGCACCGGCCGTTCTGGAGGACGCGGGTACAGTCCTCCTCGGGACAGCGCTTTATCAGCCCGGATCCGGACTGGATGTCGACGAGGGCGCCCTCGACGGTCTCGGCGTTGTCGCCGACCTCGATCTCCTCGTCGATCTCCGTGATCCCCGTCGTGCGGTTGAGCTTCACCGAGTAGCTCCCCTCGTACTCGTCGGTGACGACGTTCGAGAGCTCGTAGGAGGTCCCTTCCTCCAACTCGGGGAGGTCGGAGGTCTCGAAGGCCACGAACTTGATCGTGCCCGACTCGTCGCCGACGAGCCCGACCTGCGAGATGGAGTCGCTTCTGGGCTCCCACAGGTCGACGAGCTTCACCCGCAGGTCGACCCACTGCTCGTCCTCGTCGATGTCGTTCACCCGGACCCGCTCGGTGCCACCCCGGCCGAGCTCGTCCCGCTCCATCCCGGCGTCGTCGAGGTAGCTGTTGGTGACGCTCCGGCGCGCCTCGTCGAGCGGCACGCGGTACTCGTTGACGAGGTTCTCCAGCCGCTCTTCGACCTCGTCGGGGCCCACATCGAGGTGGTCCGAGAACTGTTCCGCTATCGCTTCCGCTTCCTGTCGCAGTTCGCTCATGGGTATCTCGCCTCCGGTCGTGTTTCAATGGGAGGCGTACGACGGTTGGGTCCTCATGGTATTAAAGCACGTGTGACCGGAGCGAAAGTGGTCGGGCGAGCGACGCCGACCGTCCGCGATCGGGGCACGGGCGGCCGGCCTCGCCCGATCGTCTGACTAGCGTCTGACGTGCGTCAGCCACGCGCGGGCTCCGTTTCGAGTGGAACGCTCACACGGATCGCGCTCGTGGACGCGCGGGTCGGCGCCACGCCGAGGCCCGTCGGCAACGGACCTATACTTCGGGCGGTCGAAACCGGCGGCATGGACGACCGGCTCGAACGGGTGATCCGCCAGCAGCTCCGGAAGGCCGGGCGGCAGTTCGAGGAAGCCAAGCGGGCGTACGCGGAGGGCAGATCGGATCCCGACGGCGGGAACGCCGGCACGGAGCGGTACGACCTGCCAACCGACGCCGACGATCGCGCGCGGATCGTTTGTCGACGGTACGCCGAACGACGGACCACCGCCGTCGACGCCGAGGGGAGACCGGCGTGTTTCGAGTCCGGACACGCCGACTGCGAGGGGTGTGCCGAGGACGTGCGGGACGGCTACGTCGAGACGTGGTGAGAGCGCGCCGGGACGTGGCGACGGCGAGGCGGCGGGGTGACGGCCAGTTCGGCGACGGCGAGGCGGCGGGGTGACGTCGGGACGTGCGGGTCGAGTCGGCGCCGCGGCAGCCGGCGGCCGGAAAGGGTATGAGGACGCCGCGCGACACCCGCGTCCATGCAGCGGAAGCCGGCGGCCGTCGTGCTGCTCCTCGTCGTCGGGGGGCTCGTCCTCTCGGGAGCGCTCGGCGGGACCGCGGACGACCCGGCGGCCGAGGGGGTCTCCGCCGAGTCGCTGATCGCGGTCGAGGGCGAGCACGACCTGTGGCCGTACACGAGTCGGCGCCGATCGGTGAGCGGGCGCACGCTCGCGATGAACGTCGTGTTCCGGGACGACGCCGGAACGGTCCGGGCGGCGCTCACCGGCGACGGAGGGTCGGCGTGGGAGGTGACCGACGACGCCGAACGCGAGGCGGACGGGGACCTCGTCGCCGACGCCGTCGGTCGGGAGTGGCGGGACGCGGACGGCTCCACGCGGTACTCCTACTTCGAGGGCGCGGACGGCGGGGAGTGGACGACCGTCGCCTTCGAGGTCCACGACGGCGCGTATCTCGGCTCGCGCGACCACGTCCGCGCCTACGAGTCGCCGGACGCCGCGTACACGGCGGTACAAGTCCACGAGGAGTACTACGACTGGTTCCGCCTCCGTCACACCGTCTCGAGCATCGACGACCCGGCCGTCCGGCTCGAGGACGACTTCATCGACGCGCCGGTCAGCGCGGAGGTGCGCCGGGAGTACCGGGGGATCGACGGCGGGCGGAGCGACGGCTGGCTCTCCGTGATCGAGATCGCGGTCCTGCTCCCGCTCGCCGGGACGCTCGTCCGGCGGCGGACGCGCGAGGCGCTCGCGGAGGCGGCGAGACGGCTACGCCGGGAGGCGGGCCGACACGCGCGGGTGGCGGTCCTCGGGGGCGTGCTCGCGGGGGCGTTCCTCGCGGTGCGGACGACCGGGGTGGCGATCGAACTCGCGTATCCGGGCGTCCCGCCGAAGGCGATCGCCGCGCCGCTGTACCTCGTCATCGCCGCCGGGCTTCCGGCGCTCGTCGCCCTCGGGGCGAGACGTTCCGACCCGGCCGCCGCCTTCCTCGGCGTCACGGCGGGGCTCGGCGCCGGGTTCGTCCTCGACTTCGCCGCGCTCGGCGTGGCCGTCCCCCCCGGACTGATCGTCCACCGCGCCGCGGTCCTCGTCGCGCTCGGACTGCTGGCGGCGGGGCGCGCGGCCGGGGACCGGCCGGTCCTCGTCTCCGGCGTGGTCGCGTGGCTCGTCGCGTTGTTCCTCCCGCTCGCGGACGTGATCTGAACTCGCGGTGACGGGGGCGCGCCCCCGGCGGCGAGGCGGGAGCCCGTGACGATCGGGCGTGATTCCGGACGGCGAAGGGACCCGCCGCCGTCGACCGATACGCGGGGCCGAGGCCGGACACACCACAGAACTGATATAGTTTCGGGGATGACTCCGGCTGGAGAATGGCCCCGCGGATCAGTCGACGCGACGCGCTCGCCGGCATCGGCCTCGCGGTCGGGAGCGCTGGCTGTGCCGGGCGGGCGCGGAACCTCGCCGGACGGGACGGCTCCTCACAGCTCGTCCTGGAGATCCGGACGACGCCCGCCGACGAGGACCCGCACGGGATCCGGATCGCACGGGCGCTCGCGGAGAACCTGACGGCCGTCGGCGTCGACGCACGGGTCGAGACGATGAACGTGGCCGACCTCCATCGGACGGTGCTCCTCAACCACGACTTCGACGTCTACGTCGGCCAGTACACGGAGGTGCTCCCGTTCGACCCGGACGAGCTCTACGGCCTCATCCACTCGCGGTTCGCCGCCGAGCCGGGCTGGCAGAACCCGTTCGGGTTCACCGACCTCGAGACCGACGAGCACCTGGAGGCACAACGGGCGAGCGGGAGGGCGGACCGGCGTGCCGTCGTCGCGGACCTCCTCACCGACGTCTGCGAGAAACAGCCGTTCACGGTCGTCGCGTTCCCCGACGCGCTCGCGGCGGCGCGGACGGACCGGTTCGTCGGCTGGGAGCGGGGACCGCCAGTCTCCGCGACCGGACTGCTCGGCATGGAGCACGTCGACGGGGGACGCGCGGACGGGGAGCCGGTCGCCCTGCGTCTCGTGACGACGGACGGCCGCATCTCCGAGAACTGGAACCCGATCGCGGCGGAGTACCGGCGATACGGGACGTTCATGTCGATCCTGTACGACCGGCTCGCGGTCGTCGACGACGGGACCGCGATCCCGTGGCTCGCCCGCGGCTGGGAGTGGCACGACCCGGAGACGCTCGCGGTCGAGTTGCGGTCGTCGACGTGGCACGACGGCGAGCCGGTGACCGCGTCGGACGTGGCGTTCACGTACGCGTTCCTCCGCGACACCTCGATGGGGAACGCCGAGACGCCGGTGCCCGCCCCGCAGTTCCGCGGACGGGGCTCGATCGTGGAGTCGGCCACCGCCGTCGACGACTCGACCGTCAGGCTGCGGATCGGGGACGTCGGCGCCGACGTGGCAACGCGGGCCTTGCGGGTCCCGGTGCTTCCGGAACACGTCTGGAGCGACCGCGCCGAGATGGCGACCGTCGGGGGGTTCGAGTTCGACGTCGAGACCACGGAGGCGCTCGTCACCCCCAACGAGGAGCCCGTCGGAAGCGGCCCCGTGCGCTTCGTCGAGGCGACGCCCGGCGAGCGGGTCGTCTTCGAGCGGACCCCCGGCCACTTCCTCGCTCGCGCCGGGTCGCCCGCGGCGGACGACGGGTCGAACGGATCGCCGGCCGGGGACGACGGCCGGGAGGGGATCCCGGACGCGTACTTGGGAACGCCGTCGTTCGACCGGCTCGAGGTGTCGGTCGTCGGCTCCGACGTGGAGGCGGTCCAGTGGGTCGCCGACGGCCACGCGGACGGGACGGTCTCGAACCTCGGTCCGGATTCCGTTCCGCGTATCGGTCGGGAGGAGGACGTCCGCCTCGTGAGCACGCGCTCGGCCGCGTTCTACTACGTCGGCTACAACGCGCGACGTGCGCCGCTCTCGAACCCGCGGTTCCGGGGGATCGTCGCCTCGCTCGTGGACAAGGCGGCGGTCGTCGACGACGCCTTCGCCGGCCACGCCCGGCCGGCGAGCACGCCCCTCTCCACGTCGCCGGAGTGGGTTCCGGAGGCGCTCCGGTGGGACGCCGACGACGGGGATCCGATACACCCGTTCCGCGGGGAGGACGGAACGCTCGACGTGGCGGCGACGCGCGACGCGCTCCGGGAGATCGGCTATCGGTTCGACGAGTCCGACAGGCTGCTCGCGCGGGATCAATGAGCCCGCTCCTCTCGATCGTCACGAGCGTTCTGCTCTGGGTGGCCGCGATGTGTCTCGTCGCGGGCGTGGCGATCGTGGGGCCGCGGGGGCTCTACGGTGTCGGCGAGCACCTCGGTCCGTACCTCCGCGAGTCGCGTCGGGAGGTCGCCGCCCTGTTCGCCGTGCTCCTCGTGAGCGGGATCGGTCGGCCCGCGCTCCAGTCGGTCTCGGAGGTGTTCGGCCTGCGGCTGACCGGCGCCATCCTCGCGCTCGAGGGCGGGTTCGTCGCGTGGCTCCAGGGGACCTTCCACAGCCCGGAGCTGACGCTGTACTTCTCGTCCGTCTACGTGTACGGGTACGCCTTCCTGCTCGTGTTCCCGTTCATCGCGTACGCGGCCCTCCCGGAGTCGACGACGCTGAAGCGGCTGATCGTGGCGTACACGCTCAACTACGCGCTCGGCCTCGTGCTCTACACCGTCGTGTTGGCGTACGGCCCGCGAAACGTGATGCCCGACGCCGTCACCTCGCTTCTGTACACGTTCAACCCGAACTTCCAGACGCTCACCGGGGAGGTGAACGTCGAGACGAACGTGTTCCCCTCGCTTCACACCTCCCTGTCGGTGACGGTCGCGGCGTTCGCCGCGCTCACCCGCGGGGAGTACCCCGCGTGGACGGCGCTCGCCTGGTGGATCGCCGGCTCCGTGGTCGTCTCGACGATGTACCTCGGGATCCACTGGCTCACGGACGTGGTCTTCGGGACCGCGCTCGCGCTCGGCTGCGTGTACGCCGCCTGCCGGTACGTGGATCCGGACGGAAGGGGATCGGAGGCGACGGGGGGAGACCCCGACGACGCGAAGGCTCGGGGTTGACGCGCCCGGACGGCGCTACGCGCCCTCGACGAGCCGTCGGAGGTGCTCGGGCGGCACCGCGCCGCGGGCGGCGTGGCCGTCGTACGCGAACGTCGGGACGCCGGTGACGCCGCGCCGCTTCGCCGCCTCGAACAGCTCCGTGACCTCCCCGCGAAGCGTGTCGTCCGCGAGGGCGGAGCGAGCCTCGTCGGGGTCCACGCCGGCCGTCTCGGCGAGCGAGACGAGGCGGTCGCGGTCGCCGATGTCCTCGCCGTCCCTCCAGAGCGCGGCGAAGACGCCCTCGTCGAACGCGAGCCACGTCTCGTAGGGGTGGTGTCGTTTCAGGTGGTAGGAGACGACCTGCGCGTCGAGCGAGTCCACGTCGGTCGCGATCTCGAGGTCCATCTCGACGTCGTACTCCGCCTGGAGCCGGCGGACGTTCTCTTTCGCCTGTTCGTAGTAGTCCTCGTCCTTCCCGTCGTCGGCGTCCGTGTCGATGCTCCCGTCGGGTCGACGCTTCCCGCTGCGGAGGTCGAAGGGGTGCCAGTCGATCCGCAGCGGCGGGGCGTCCCCGTCCCGCGTCTCGCGGTACCGCTCGAGTGACTGGCGGCCCAGGTAGCAGAACGGGCAGACGTAGTCGGAGAAGACCGTGACGGCGACTGGGTCGGTGTCGGTCATGTCCGCCGTCCGGCCTCGACGCGGAAAGCCCGTTCGGCGGCGGCGATCGCCAGCCACTAGTACAACCAATGAATACCACCGGAGTATGAGCCGGTCCTACGATCCGGTCTCGCCGCCCGTCGCGGCGACGATCGCCGGCAGCGACAGCGGCGGCGGAGCGGGGATACAGGCGGATCTGAAGACGATGACGACCCACGGCGTCTTCGGCACGTCGGTCGTGACGGCGACGACCGCCCAGAACACCCGCGGAGTCCACGACGTGGTCCCGCTGTCGGCCGAGCACGTGACCGCCCAGTACGACGCGGTCGTCGACGATCTCGCCCCCGCCGCGGTCAAGACCGGGATGTTGGCGACGCGGGAGATCGTCGAGGCGGTGACGCGGAAGGTACGGACGTTCGACGGCCCCGTGGTCGTCGACCCCGTCATGGTGGCCGCGACCGGCGACCGGCTGCTGTCGGCGGGGGCCGAGGCGGCTTACGACGAGCTGATCGCGGCCGCGACGCTCGTCACGCCGAACGCCGACGAGGCGGCGATCCTCGTCGACGGTCCGGTCGAGACGCCCGTCGACGCCGAGCGTGCGGGTCGAGAACTCGTCGAGCGCGGCGCCGACGCGGCGCTCGTGAAGGGCGGCCACCTCGACGCCGACGCGGGGACGGTGACCGACACGCTCGTGATGGCGGGCGAGGGCGACGACCCGCGCGTGCGCCGGATCGAGAACTCGCGGATCGACGCCGACGCGACCCACGGCTCCGGCTGTACCCTCTCGAGCGCGATCGCCGCGCGGCTGGCCCGCGGCGAGTCGCTCGAGGGGGCCGCCGTCGCCGCGGTCGACGACATGGGCGAGGCGATCCGTCGCGGCTACGACGTGGGCGGCGGGCCGGGCGCGGTGAACCCGACCGCGACGGACGCGCGGTGAATGGCTCCGCCCGCGATCGACGCGGGTTGATCGCCCGACCGGGTCGCGAGCGACCCGCAGGGTTTTAGCCGCCGACGGCGGGAGTACGGGTATGCCAACGGGGATCGTCGGGGAGTTCCTCGAGCTCAAGGAGTCGACGGACGCGGACGTCCTCGCGATGCAGTGTGGCGACTTCTACGAGTTCTTCGCCGACGACGCCGAGCTGGTCGCCGACGAGCTCGACTTGACGGTCTCACAGAAGTCCTCGCACGGGTCGTCGTACCCGATGGCGGGCGTCCCGCTCTCGGAACTGACGCCGTACCTGAAGGCGCTCGTCGAGCGCGGCTACCGGGTCGCGGTCGCGGACCAGTACGAGACGGAGGACGGCCACGCGCGGGAGATCACCCGAGTGGTCACGCCGGGGACCCTCCTCGAGACGAGCGACGACGACGCGCGGTACCTGGCGACCGTGGTGCGCGGCGACGACGATGGCCCCTACGGCGTCGCGTTCGCGGACGTCACCACCGGCCGGTTCCTCGCGGCCGAGCTCGCCGATCGGGGAGACCTGCGCGCCGAGCTGTACCGCTTCGACCCGGCGGAGGTGCTGCCCGGTCCCGACCTCCGGAACGACGACGCCTTCCTCGGCGCGGTCCGCGAGGACCTGGCCGGCTCCGTCTCCGTCTTCGACGCGGAGGCGTTCGCGCCGGGGCGGGCGGCCCACGCGGTCCGCGAACAGTTCGGCGCGGAGACCGCCGACAGCGTCGGGCTGGACTCCGACCCGGCGACGCGGGCGGCCGGCGCGGCGCTGGCGTACGTGGCCGAGACGGGCGCGGGCGTGCTCGCGTCGATGACCCGGCTGACGACGTACGCCGCGAGCGACCACGTCGAGCTCGACGCGACGACCCAGCGCAACCTGGAGATCACGGAGACGATGCGCGGCGACGCCGACGGGACGCTGTTCGACGCCGTCGACCACACGGTCACCGCCGCGGGCGGGCGGCTGCTCCGCGAGTGGCTCACGCGGCCGAAACGCGACCGCGACGAGCTCGACCGGCGGCTCGATTCGGTGGCGTCGCTCGCGTCCGCGGCGCTCGCGCGCGACCGGCTCCGCGAGACGCTCGGCGACGCCGCCGACCTCGAGCGGCTGGCCGCTCGAACGACGAGCGGGAGCGCGGGTGCGCGGGAGCTCTCGTCGGTCCGGGACACCCTCGCGCTGCTGCCCGCGCTCGCGGAGGCGATCGAGGGGACGCCGCTGGCCGAGTCGCCGGTCGCCGAGGTCCTCCGCCGGCCGGACCGCGACCGCGCCCGCGACCTCCACGACGAGCTGGCGGCCGCGCTCGCCGAGGACCCGCCGAAGACGAAGACGGAGGGCGGGCTGTTCCGGACGGGGTACGACGACGAGCTCGACGAGCTCATCGAGCGCCACGAGGCGGCCCTCGAGTGGCTCGACACGCTCGCCGAGCGCGAGAAGCGCGACCACGGGCTCTCACACGTCACCGTCGACCGCAACAAGACGGACGGCTACTACATCCAGGTCGGCAAGTCGGTGGCGGACGAGGTGCCGGAACGCTACCGGGAGATCAAGACGCTGAAGAACTCGAAGCGGTTCGTCACCGACGAGCTGGAGGAGCGCGAGCGGGAGGTGCTCCGGCTGGAGGCGGCGCGCGGCGAGCTGGAGTACGAGCTGTTCGAGGAGCTTCGCGAGCGGGTCGCCGAGGCGGCGACGCTGCTCCAGAA
The DNA here is from genome assembly GCF_002252985.1 of Halorubrum halodurans. Taxonomy (GTDB): domain Archaea; phylum Halobacteriota; class Halobacteria; order Halobacteriales; family Haloferacaceae; genus Halorubrum; species Halorubrum halodurans. Next base: position 28,290 of record NZ_NHPJ01000121.1, read on the forward strand.
CGTCGGCCGGGCGATCGCCGAGGTGGACGCGCTCGCGTCGCTCGCGACGCACGCCGCCGGGAACGACTGGACGCGGCCGACGCTGACCGAGTCGCGGACCCTCTCGATCGAGGCGGGCCGGCACCCGGTCGTCGAGCGGACGACGGACTTCGTTCCGAACGACCTCGAGCTCGACGCCGAGCGCGGCTTCCTGATCGTCACGGGGCCGAACATGAGCGGGAAGTCGACGTATATGCGGCAGGCGGCGCTGATCCAGCTGCTCGCGCAGGCGGGGTCGTTCGTCCCGGCGCGGTCGGCCGAGGTCGGGCTCGTCGACGGGATCTACACCCGCGTGGGCGCGCTCGACGAGCTGGCCCAGGGGCGGTCGACGTTCATGGTGGAGATGCAGGAGCTGTCGAACATCCTCCACTCGGCGACCGCGGACTCGTTGGTGATCCTCGACGAGGTGGGTCGGGGAACCGCCACCTACGACGGCATCTCCATCGCGTGGGCGGCCACGGAGTACCTCCACAACGAGGTGCGCGCCCGCACCCTCTTTGCCACCCACTACCACGAGTTGACGACGCTCGCGGACCACCTCCCGCGCGTCGCGAACGTCCACGTCGCCGTCGACGAGCGCGACGGTGACGTGACGTTCCTCCGGACGGTGCGCGACGGCCCGACGAACCGGTCGTACGGCGTCCACGTCGCCGACCTCGCGGGCGTTCCCGAGCCGGTCGTCGACCGCGCCGACCGGGTGCTCGACCGGCTGCGCGAGGAGAAGGCGATCGAGGCGAAGGGCGGATCGAACGGGGGAGACGGCGGATCGCCCACGACACAGGCCGTCTTCGACCTCTCGACCGGGTCGTTCGCCGGGAACGATCGCGGGGAGGAGGCCTCGCGAAACGGCGGCGGGGCCGCCCGCGGCGACGGACCGGCCGGCGCGACGGCCGCGACCGCCGAGGACGCCGGACCGGGAGCCGAGAATGCCGGGACGGACGCCGGAACGGAACTCGATCCGGAGGCGCGCGCGGTGATCGAGGAGCTGGCCGACGTCGACGTCGCCGCGACCGCGCCGGTGGAGCTGCTCTCGCGGGTCCAGGAGTGGCAGGAGCGACTCGACGGGAACGACTGACGCGCCCGGCCTCCCGCTCGACGAGGGCGACTGTCGCCCCGAGCTCCCGCCTACCGGGCGGACTCGATGGCCATCGACGGGCGGATCCGGCGACCGCGTCTGACGTAAGAACTAATGTGCGACCTCGTCGTAACACGGGTATGGGTATTATGAGCAAGATCCTCGGCGGGGGCGGGCAGCGCTCCGTCGACGACTACGTCGAACTCGACATAGACGACTTCGCCGAGGCGAGCGCGGAGGCGGGAATGCGGGTACACATCGCCGAGATCGGCGACCAGAGCGACGTCATCCCGATCAAGGACGCGGTGTACGACGGCGACTTCGTCATCGCCGACATCACCCGCCACTCCACGTCGGATCGGACGGTAGAACACATCATCGACGAGCTCCGCCAGGTGGCGGAGGAGGTCGACGGCGACATCGTCCAGAAGGGCGACGACCAGCTCGTGATCGCGCCGACCGGCGTCACCGTCTCCCGGCAGAAGCTCTCTTGAGGTCGCGAACCCGGCGTCGGCGTCTCGGCGGCCGAACCGTGTCATATATGCCGTCCTCGCGTCCATAGTAGGCTGAATGGACGATCCGGTCCTACTCACTGGCGCGGGCGGGCGGGTCGGCCAGGCCATCCTCGATGGCATCGGCGAGGAGTACGACTGGCGGCTCCTCGACCGCGAGCCGATCTCGGCCGCGAAGGTTCCCGATCGGGTGACCGACGCGGACCAGTACGTCGCGGACATCACCGACGAGCGCGCCGTCCGCGAGGCCGTGACCGGCGTGAACGCGGTCGTCCACCTCGCCGGCGACCCGCGGAAGACCGCGCCGTGGGACTCCGTCCTCCGGAACAACATCGACGGGACGCAGGTCGTGATGCGTGCCGCCGCCGAGGCGGGCGTCGAGAAGTTCGCGTTCGCCTCCTCGAACCACGCCGTCGGCGGCTACGAGACCGACGACCGGACGCCCGATCTGTACCGACCCGACGACGACTACCGGCTCGACGGCGAGGAGCTTCCGCGGCCGGGCAACCTCTACGGCGTCTCGAAGGCGACCGGCGAGTTCCTGGGTCGGTACTACCACGACGAGACCGGGATGTCCGTCGTCTGCGTCCGCATCGGCAACCTCACCAAGGACCACCCGCCGCGCGAGTACGAGCGCGGCCAGGCGATGTGGCTCTCACACGGCGACTGCGCGCACCTCTTCGACCGCTGTCTGCTGGCGGAGTACGGTTTCGAGATCGTCTACGGCATCTCCGACAACGACCGGAAGTACTACTCGATCGACCGCGCCCGCGAGGTCCTCGGGTACGACCCGCAGGACAACTCCGCGAACTACACCTTCGAGGGCGACCCCATCGCCGAGGGCCCGCCGACCGACGAGCCCTGAGTCCGTCCGGCGACGCTCCCGTCCCCCGACGACGCGGCTCACTCGAAGAGTCCCGACACGTCCCGGCGCTCGCGCCGGTCCCGGTCGACGTGGTCGGCGATCCGCGCCGCGATCTGCGGACGCGCCTCGGGTCGTCGGAGGTACGCGAACACGAGCTCCGTGACCTGCGTCCGGCCCGTCCCGCGCTCCTCCCGCGCGAGCCGCGCCGCCGCCGCCAGCGTCGGCTCCTCCCCGGCGTCGACCGCGGCCGCCAGCGCCGGCGCGGCGGCGAGCGTCGCCGCGAGACCCAGCTCCTCGAACCCCACGGCGACGCCGTCGATCCGGAGCGTCGGCGGGTCGGCGTCGGACGGGGCGAACGGGTCGGGGGTGGCGTCGACCGGGCCGGGATCGGATCCGGCCGTGTCGCCGGCGGCGGCGAGCCGCCGACACCACTCGCGAACCGGCTCGAGCGCGAGGCCGCGGTACGCCTCGCCGGTCCCCTCGAGGAGGGTCAGCGCGCGCGCTCCCTGCTCCGCGGCGTCGGACCGCTCCGCGTCCCGCATGTGGGCCGATCGATCCCCGTCGCCCGCGCGATCGGCCGCGGTCGCGGCCGCGGCCAATCCCCGAAGAACCCGCACCTCTCCGGCGTCGGACCCGTCGACGGCACCGCCGACGTCGTCGACCTCCCCGGCGTCGGACCCGTCGGCGGCCGGACCGTCGGCGACCGCGCTCCGCGCCGCCTCCCATCGATCGCGTGCCGCGAGGACGTGTCCGGCGTTGAACAGGGCCACTCCCGCCTCGAAGGCGGCGTCGACGGTCTCGCCGCCGGCGTCGTCGCGGGCGTCCCGTGTCACGCGGCCGTCTCCGTCGGGAACGGACATAAATCCCGAGTTCGACGGGCGTCGAACCAACACAGTAATGTAAACAGACTACAATAGTCGGGTAGACGTGTCAAGTAGCCTCCTGCCGGTCGTCGCGGTCGTCCTCGTTTCGGGGCTCGGCGTACAGCTCCTCGCACACCGGCTGAAGGTTCCGAGCGTCATCTTCTATCTCGCGATCGGGGTCCTCCTCGGTCCCGAGGTGCTCGGGCTCGTGACGCTGGACACGTTCGGAGACGGCCTCGAGATCATCGTCGGTCTCAGCGTCGCGATCATCGTCTTCGAGGGGGCGTTCGCGCTGCGCATCGAGCGGATCCGTCGCGCGTCGACGGTCTCGCTCCGGCTGGTCACGGTCAGCGCGGTCGTGATGTTCCTCGGGACCGCGGTCGCGGTCCGCGTCCTCGAGGGGGCCAGCTGGGAGATCGCGCTGCTCATCGGGGCGCTGCTCGTCGCGACCGGCCCCACGGTGATCACGCCGATCCTCGACGTCGTCCGGGTCAGGGACCACGTCGCGACCGCGCTGGAGACGGAGGGGATCGTCAACGACGTGACCGCGGCGATCGTCGCCGTGGTCGTCTTCGAGACGCTGTTGCTCGACGACCTCGGCGTGCCCGCGACGTTCGTGTCGTTCCTCCAGCGGTTCGGCACCGGCGTCGCCGCGGGGGTGCTCGCGACGGTCGTCATCTACCTCCTCCTGGAGAGCGAGTTCGTCCCCGAGCGCGACGTCCAGGCGTCGCAGTTCCTCGTGTTGGCCGCGGCGGTCGGGTCGTTCGCGGCCGCGGAGGCCGTCGCGGCCGAGGCGGGGATCGCCGCGGCGGCGACGAGCGGGATGCTGCTCGGGAACGCCGACATCGACAACCGCGAGGAGATCGAGCGGTTCGCACAGAACACGACGCTCGTCGTGCTCTCGTTCGTGTTCATCTCGCTGGCCGCGCTGATCGACGTCGAGGCGATACTCGCGCTCGGCGTCGGCGCGATCGGGCTCGTTCTCGTGGTCATGCTCGTGTTGCGCCCGCTGGGGGCGTTCCTCGCCACCCTCGGCGTCGAGCGGTTCACGCGGGCCGAGCGGCTGTTCATCGCGGCCGTCGGACCGCGCGGGATCATCCCGGCGAGCGTGGCGACGCTCTTCGCGATCGAGCTGGAGCTGGCGGGGAACGTCGCGGCCGGCGAACTGCTCGTCGGGACGGTGTTCGCCGTCATCTTCGCGACGGTCGCGGTCGAGGCGGGGCTGGCGCGACAGATCGGCGAGTACCTCGGAGTGTCACCAATGCGCACGATAATCATCGGCGGGGGTCGGATCGGCCGGGCGCTCGCCACACGACTGGAGAACAGGGGCGAGTTCGTCGTCATCGTCGACGCCGACGCGGACGCCGTCGAGAGCGCTCGCGCGGAGGGGTACACCGTCCACGAGGGCGACGGAAACGAGACCGAGACGTTGCGCAAGGCCGGGATCGAGGACGCAAAGCGGATCATCACCACGACCGGCGACGACGACGTCAACCTCCTCGCGTGCCAGCTCGCCATCACCAAGTTCGACGTCGCGTCGGCCTACTCGCGGGTGACCGACCCCGACAACGTCGACGCGTTCGAGAGCATCGGCGTCACCGCCATCGACGCGTCGACGGCGACGGCGGTGGCCATCGACGACGAGATCGAGCGCCCGGCGCTCACCCACTGGATGAGCGAACTCGGGGACAGCCACGACGTCCAGGAGGTCGAGGTGACCTCCGCGAAACTCGCCGGCAAGAGCATTCGCGATCTCAACTCCGACATCCCGGACGGCGTGTTCGTCGCCGTCGTCAGCCGCGACGGCGAGAACTACGTCCCCTCGGCCGACCGCGTGCTCGAGTCCGGCGACCACGTCACGTTCATCGGCGACGCCCAGGGCGTCAAGCGCGCGATGAACCGGTTCCACCCGCACGACTAGGGCGTCGAGGACCGACGTTCTCGATCGCGACCCGTTCGGTTCTCGGACTGTCCAAAGAGATCCGTCCGAACCGGTCGCGCGCGTCTTCGTGCGCACCAGGCGAGAGGCTCCGTGTGCGAATGTGCTGCTGATATTTCTGCCAAATTGCGTTGACGTTCATAGCGACGTGATGAATACAACGCGCCTATCCCGTACTCACGTGGAGCTGGATTCGGCTCACCCTCTTTCTCCCTGGATAGCTCTGTTCGGTTAGGTTTGCCCTGACCCAGCATTCATATCGAATCGAGATGAGCACATAACCGTGCCCTCCACTCAGTCACGCCGAATGCTACTGCTGTCGGCCGGAACCGTGCTCTCGATCCCGCTTTCTGGGTGTTCGTCTGTCTCGGAGTTCACCCAGGAATCGGGGTCTGTCTCAATTGCGGAGGTGTGGGTTAAGAACCTCGGCGATAGCCCCGTTGTATTCGATGTCGTTATCGAAGATGTAACCGATAACGAGGTCGTGTTCTGGGAAACACATCCAACGCGACCAATGGCCGACCGAGACGATGACAGGAACGAGGAAATCGATACGTACTCTTGGAAAAATCCCGTTCAGTCACCTGGGAAATATGCGCTCCACGCTCGCGCTGAGGCGGATGACCCAGCTGGTGGGACGCAGATGACATCCACTCAGTTGCGGACCGACGTGGACTGTCTGAGTATTCTGGTCGAAATCGGTATTATGGGCGAACTCTCGATCGACGTGGATACAGAAGACGCTTGCTGACAGAAGCAGGGATCGACTCCCGAATCGCTATTGCTCTCATATATCAGTCTCCTGTATGTGTGTTCGAATAGAGAGTTCTCCGAGGGATTATCGGATCGCTCCGCTGAACTCACCCCCTATATTCAGCAGTCCCTTCCTGACAGGATATGGGTAGTTACGGAGTGGACGTGATATGGCGTTCGTCTGGACTGACCGATCTGGTCCCGTGGAGAACGTACGCGAGTCGTTCCATGGCGTCCTGACGGAGTCCTGCGCGAGCGGTGCGAGGGCGACCGAAGGGAGCCCTCGAAAGTGAGCGGCGAAGCCGCGAACGAGCGAGCGCAGGGCACGTCAGGACGCGAACGCAGTGGCTGTCGAACGAAGTGAGACGGCCGCAAAGTGAGCGTCCTGACGGAGATTTGAACTCCGGTCCCTGGCTCCGCAAGCCAAGAGGATAGTCCACTACCCTACCAGGACTCGATTACACGTATCGCCGAGATACTTAAGACGGTTACGGTCCGCCCGCTCCGTGCCCGGCGGTCGCACGGACCGCCGACGGCCGGCCCCGGCTCGGGGACTGAACGCTTTTGTACCGAACCGGGACGAGTGCGGGGTATGCCGAGCGAGAACGCGGCACGAAAGCGGACGGAGAACGCGGCCGACGAGGGCGCGGAAACGGCGCAAGGACAACGCTTATCCGCGGAGTCGACGACCCTACGAGGTACGCGTATGGGAGCCATAGAGGACGTCTACGAGGACCTCGAGACCGACGTCGAGTTCGAGGAGTTCGCGGCCGCCGTCGAGGACAAAGTCGAGCAGATGGGGGGGCTGGCGGACGAGGAGACCGCCGCGATGCTCATCGCCCACGAGCTCCGCGACGAGGAGGCCGACACCATCGCCGACATCGAGCCCGGCATGAACGACGTGAAGTTCCTCGGGAAGGTGACGTCCATCGGCGACGTCCGCACGTTCGAGCGCGACGGCGAGGACGCCGAGGGGCGCGTCTGTAACGTCGACGTCGCGGACGCCTCCGGCTCCGTCCGGGTCGCCCTCTGGGACGAGATGGCGACCGCGGCCGAGGAGGAACTGGAGGTCGGCCAGGTGTTGCGAGTCATGGGCCGACCGAAGGAGGGGTACAGCGGCCTCGAGGTGAGCGCCGACAAGGTCGAACCCGACGAGGACGCCGAGGTCGACGTTCAGGTGCTCGACACCTACCGCGTCGAGGACCTCACGCTCGGCGCGTCCGACGTCGACCTCGTCGGGAAGGTCCTCGACACGGACACGGTCCGGACGTTCGACCGCGACGACGGGAGCGAGGGGCGGGTGGCGAACCTCACCGTCGGCGACGAGACCGGCCGGGTCCGAGTCACGCTGTGGGACGACAAGGCCGACCTCGTCGAGGAGTTCGAATCGGGCGAGGTCGTCGAGGTCGGCGACGGCTACGTCCGCGAGCGGGACGGCGACCTCGAGCTACACGTCGGCGACCGGGGCACCGTCGACCGCGTCGACGAGGACGTCGAGTACGTGCCGGAGACGACGGACATCGCCGAACTGGAGATCGGCGAGACCGTCGACATCGCCGGCGGCGTCATCGAGACGGACCCGAAACGGACGTTCGACCGCGACGACGGGAGCGAGGGACAGGTCCGCAACGTCCGGATCAAAGACGGGACGGGCGAGATCCGCGTCGCGCTGTGGGGCGAGAAGGCCGACCGCGAGATCGAGCTGGCGGACCGGGTCGTCTTCACCGACGTGGAGATCCAGGACGGCTGGCAGGACGACCTCGAGGCGTCCGCGAACTGGCGATCGACCGTCTCCGTGCTCGACGCCGACGGCGCGGACGCGGGGGCCGGCCGGACGACCGACGGCGCGGACGCGGGGACGACGGACGCGGCGGCGGCCGACACGGGGCTCGACGCCTTCGGCGGCTCGGGAGGGGCGGACGGCGAGGCCGAGGCGGTGGCGGACGGCGACGGTACCGCGACGGCGGCCGCCGATCCCGGCTCCGCCGCCGACGTGGAGTTCACGGGAACGGTCGTCCAGACCGGGAGCCCGATCGTGTTGGACGACGGGGAGCGGACGAAAAGCGTCGAGACGGACGCGAGCCTGCGGCTCGGCGAGGAGATAACGGTTCGCGGCCCGGAGCGCGACGGGACGATCCACGCCGAGGACGTGTTCTGACACGCGGTCGCCGGGCGTCCTCGCGTCGCGGGGACGACGACCCGCCCGGCGACGGGACGGAACGACCCGCTGAGTGCCCCCGAGGCCGTCGTTCGGGCGCGTAGACGCCGGTAACGGAAAGCGTTATACGGTGGACGAACCCGACTGTGTGTATGAGTGTCGAGTTGCCGTTCGCGCCGGTGGACACGATCATCCGGCGGAACGCCGGCGAGCTCCGGGTCAGCGCCGACGCCGCGGAGGAGCTGGCCCGGCGGATCCAGTCGCACGGCGCGGAACTGGCGATCGACGCGGCCGACCGGGCGACCGAGGACGGGCGGAAGACGCTGATGGCGTCGGACTTCGGCGTCGAACAGGTCATCCCCCGCGAGGAGCTCTCCCTCCCCGTCGCGCCCATCGACCGGATCGCGCGGCTTCGCATCGACGACCGGTATCGGGTCGGCGTTGACGCCCGGATCGCGCTGGCCGACATCCTCGAGGACTACGCCGACAACGTGGCGAGCGCGGCCGCGACGCTGGCTCGCCACGCGGACCGCCGGACCGTACAGGCCGAGGACATCGAGACGTACTTCGCGTTGTTCGAATAGATGCGCTTCGGCTACAGCGAGCGGTGTCTCGACCATGACACGGGCGACCGACACCCCGAGAACCCGGACCGGTTGCGCGCGATCCGGCGGGGACTCGCGAAGCGACACGGCGTCGAGTACGTCGAGGCGGAGCCGGCGGACCGCGGGGCCGTGGCCGCCGTCCACGACGACGACTACGTCGACGAACTCGAGGCGTTCTGTGCTGACGGCGGCGGCAACTGGGATCCGGACACGGTCGCGGGCGAGGGAACCTGGGAGGCCGCGCTCTCGGCGGCCGGACTGGCCCGGTGGGCGGCGGAGGCGGCGCTGGACGGCGAGAACGGCCGGAACACCCCGTTCGCGATCGGCCGGCCGCCGGGCCACCACGCGGTCACCGACGACGCGATGGGGTTCTGTTTCTTCAACAACGCCGCGGTCGCGGCCCAGCGCGTCGTCGACGCCGGCCGCGCCGACAGGGTCGCGATCCTCGACTGGGACGTCCATCACGGCAACGGCACCCAGGACATCTTCTACGACCGGGGCGACGTGCTGTACGCGTCGATCCACGAGGACGGGCTCTACCCGGCGACGGGCGAACTGGCCGAGACCGGCGAGGGCGACGGCACGCGTGCGACGGTGAACCTCCCGCTCGCGGCCGGCGCGGGCGACGCCGACTACCTCTACGCGGTCGACGAGGCGATCGAGCCGGCGTTCGACCGCTTCGATCCCGATCTGCTCGTCGTCTCCGCGGGGTTCGACGCGCACCGTCACGACCCCATCTCGCGGATGCGGGTCTCCTCGGAGGGGTACGCGCTGTTGACCGACCGGATCCGGTCGGTCGCGGAGGGGATCGACGCCGCCGTGGCGTACGTCCTGGAGGGCGGCTACGGCCTCGACACGCTCGCGGAGGGGGTGTCGATGGTCCACGAGACGTACGACGGCCGAACCCCGGTCGAGCCGGACGGCGAGCCGGACGAGAAGACCGAGGACCGGGTCGCCGACCTCCGGTCGGCGTTGGAGTTATAGCCGGAACCGATCCCCCGAGGTCGGGGAGACGTGAGGTGCGGACGGTTGCGGTCGGTGGGACACGACGGGCGGTCGGCGGCGGAGCCGCCGGTGCCGACCCGCCTCGCTCGTCGACTGGCGGCGACGGAAGACGCCCGGAGCGGGATTTGAACCCGCGTCACGACCGTGACAGGGTCGTATGATGGGCCACTACACCATCCGGGCAGACAGCGACGAAGCCCCGAAAGGGGGACGCCCGGAGCGGGATTTGAACCCGCGTCACGACCGTGACAGGGTCGTATGATGGGCCACTACACCATCCGGGCGCGTCGCAACCTGTCGTACCCGTGTCTGGCAAATAAGGCTTGTCATCGGCGGCGGCGGTGGTGACCGGTCACAGGGAGGGCGGTACGTTTTTGTGTGTCACTCCCGAGCGTGAGGACGTGGAACGCCCCGCGCGGAGAGCCGTGCGCGGCGGAGTTGGCAAACCTTATCCGGCTGGAGTCGGTAACACGCTGTAGTATCTCGTGATAGCTTTTCCCCACCACCACCACCCATGGTAGACGTAAGCCAACACGAACTCGTCCCGGACCACGTCCTGATCGACGATCCCGAGGAGATCGAGGCGGTCCTGTCCGAGTACGACGTACAGAAGACGAACCTACCGAAGATCAAACGTACCGACCCCGCGACCCCGGACGACGCCGAAGTCGGGGACGTGGTGAAGATCGTCCGAGACTCACGCACGACGGATCAAGCGGTCGTGTTCCGACTGGTCGTCTCATGAACAGGCAAGACCGACGCGTGGTGTCACGCGAGTACTTCTCCGACGAACGACTCGCCGAACACCACTTCCGATCCTTCAACAACTTCCTGGGCCGCGGGATGCAGGAAGTGGTCGACGAAAAGGAAACGATCGAGACCGACATCGGCGACAAGGAGGGACAGGAACCCGTCTACGTCGAACTCGGGGACGTGCGGATGGTCACGCCTCGAGTCCGCGAGGCGGACGGCTCCGAGGAGCTTCTCTACCCCCAGGAGGCCCGCCTGCGGAACATCACCTACTCCGCGCCGGTGTTCATGGAGATGTCCATCGTGCGCGGCGGCGAGGAGGAACCCGAGACCGTCGTCGACAGCACGGAGACGAAGGTCGGCCGGATGCCGATCATGGTCGGCTCCGACAAGTGTAACATGGCCGACTTCACCGACGAGGAGCTGATCGACATCGGCGAGGACCCAGTCGATCCCGGCGGCTACTTCATCGTCAACGGCTCCGAGCGCGTCCTGATGACCTCGGAGGACCTCGCGCCGAACAAGATCCTCGCGGAGTACGACTCGAAGTACGGCGACGAGATCCAGGTCGCGAAGACGTTCTCCCAACGGCGCGGCTACCGCGCCCTCGTGCTCTGTGAGCGCAACCGCGAGGGGCTCCTCGAGGTGTCGTTCCCCTCGGTGTCCGGCTCGATCGACTTCGTCACGCTCGTCCGCGCGCTCGGGCTCGAGTCCGACGAGGAGATCGTCCACCGCGTGAGCGACGACCCCGAGATCGTGAAGTTCATGCTGGAGAACTTGGAGGAGGCCTCGGTTCAGACCACCGAGGGGGCCATCGAGACGCTCGGCGAGCGCGTCGCGAGCGGCCAGGGGAAGAACTACCAGCTCAAGCGGGCGAACTACGTCATCGACCGCTACCTCCTGCCGCACCTCCACGAGGAGGGCGTCGACGAGGAGGACGTCCGGATCAACAAGGCGTACTACCTCTGCCGGATGGCCGAGGCGTGTTTCGAGCTCGCCCTGGACCGCCGGGAGGCCGACGACAAGGACCACTACGCGAACAAGCGGCTGAAGGTCTCCGGCGACCTGATGCGGGACCTGTTCCGGACCGCGCTCAACAAGCTGGCGCGCGACGTGAAGTACCAGCTCGAGCGGGCGAACATGCGGAACCGACAGCTCACCGTGAACACGGTGGTTCGCTCGGACGTGTTGACGGAGCGGCTGGAACACCCGATCGCGACGGGCAACTGGGTGGGTGGCCGCTCCGGCGTCTCCCAGCTCGTCGACCGGACCGACTACATGGGCGTTCTCTCTCACCTGCGCCGCCTCCGGTCGCCGCTGTCACGCTCGCAGCCGCACTTCGAGGCGCGGGACCTCCACGCGACCCAGTGGGGTCGCATCTGTCCCTCCGAGACCCCGGAGGGGCCGAACTGCGGGCTCGTGAAGAACTTCGCGCAGGCGATGGAGCTGTCACAGACCGTCGAGGACGAACAGGGGCTGAAACGAGAACTGGCGTCGATGGGTGTCGAGGGGATCCCCGGCATCGAGGGCGTCGAACGACAGACGGCGGACGACTAACATGGCACAAGCAGAACGCGAAGCGAAGGTGTACGTCAACGGGAGCCTCGTCGGGACCCATCCGGACCCGCACGAGCTCGCCGACCAGATCCGCGAAGCGCGCCGACGCGGCGACGTGAGCGAGATGGTGAACGTCTCGGTGAAGGAACGAACCCGCGAGGTGATCGTCAACGCGGACGCGGGCCGGGCCCGCCGACCGCTGATCGTCGTCGAGAACGGCGAGCCGCTCCTCGGCGACGAGGAGATCGCCGCCCTCGAGCGCGGCGACGTCGACTTCGAGGACCTCGTCGACCGCGGCTACATCGAGTTCATCGACGCGGAGGAGGAGGAGGACATCCTCGTCGCGGTCGACGAGGAGGACGTGACCGACAAGCACACGCACCTCGAGATCGACCCGCAGCTCGTCTTCGGCATCGGCGCGGGGATGATCCCGTACCCCGAACACAACGCCTCTCCGCGCATCACGATGGGCGCGGGGATGATGAAACAGTCGCTCGGGCTTCCCTCCGCCAACTACCGGATCCGGCCGGACACCCGCCAACACCTGCTGCACTACCCGCAGCTGGCGATGGTGAAGACGCAGACGTCCGACCAGATCAGCTTCGACGAGCGGCCGGCCGCCCAGAACTTCGTCGTCGCCGTGATGAGCTACGAGGGGTTCAACATCGAGGACGCGCTGGTGATGAACCAGGGCTCCGTCGACCGCGCGCTCACGCGCTCGCACTTCTTCCGGACCTACGAGGGCGAGGAGCGCCGGTACCCCGGCGGCCAGGAGGACCGCTTCGAGATCCCGGACCAGGACGTCCGCGGCGCACGCGGCGAGGACGCGTACACCCATCTCGACGAGGACGGCCTCGTCAATCCCGAGACGCGGGTCGACGAGTCCTCGGTGCTGCTCGGCAAGACCAGCCCGCCGCGCTTCCTCGAGGAGCCGGACGACATGGGCGGGCTCTCCCCGCAGAAGCGCCGCGAGACGTCGGTGACGATGCGCTCCGGCGAGTCCGGCGTCGTCGACACCGTCACGCTGATGGAGGGCGAGGACGGCTCGAAGCTCTCGAAGGTGAAGGTGCGCGACCAGCGGGTGCCCGAGCTCGGCGACAAGTTCGCGTCCCGACACGGCCAGAAGGGCGTCGTGGGCCACCTCGCCCCGCAGGAGGACATGCCCTTCACCGAGGAGGGGGTCGTCCCCGACCTCGTGATGAACCCGCACGCGCTGCCGTCGCGGATGACGGTCGGCCACGTGCTGGAGATGCTCGGCGGCAAGGTCGGCTCGCTGCGCGGATCGCGCGTCGACGGCACCCCGTTCCAGGGCGAGGACGAGGAGGAGCTCCGGGACGGGCTGGAGGAGCACGGGTTCAAGTCCTCCGGCAAGGAGGTCATGTACTCCGGCGTCACCGGCGAGAAGATCGACGCGGAGATCTTCGTCGGGACGATCTTCTACCACAAGCTGTACCACATGGTGTCGAACAAGCTCCACGCCCGCTCGCGCGGGCCGGTCCAGGTGCTCACGCGCCAGCCGACCGAGGGACGCGCCCGCGAGGGCGGCCTCCGCGTCGGGGAGATGGAGCGCGACACGATCATCGGCCACGGCGCGTCAATGGTGCTCAACGAGCGGCTCCTCGAGTCCTCGGACGCGGAACAGGTGTACGTCTCCGCGGAGACGGGCCTCGTCGCCGTCGAGGACAGGGAACAGCGCCGCGTGTACGACCCGGTCACGGGCGACGAGGACGACATCCACGAGCTGGAGGTCAGCTACGCGTTCAAGCTGCTGCTCGACGAGATGATCGCCCTCGGCATCCGACCGAAACTCGAACTGGAGGACGCGATTTAAATGTCAATGCAAACACCGAAGGTGCTCGGCGGGATCGACTTCGGCCTCATGGACCCGGAGACGTACCGGGACATGTCGGCCACGAAGGTGATCACCGCGGACACGTACGACGACGACGGCTACCCGATCGACATGGGGCTGATGGACCCGCGGCTCGGCGTCATCGACCCCGGACTGGAGTGTCGGACCTGCGGCTCCCACTCCGGGTCGTGTAACGGCCACTTCGGCCACATCGAGCTGGCCGCCCCCGTCATCCACGTCGGCTTCACGAAGCTCATCCGTCGGCTGCTGCGGTCGACGTGCCGCGAGTGCGGGAAGCTGGCGCTCACGGAGGCGGAACGCGAGGAGTTCGGTGACCGGCTGGAGCGCGCCGAGGAGCTCGGCGAGGACCCCCACGACGTGTTGAAGGCGGCCGTCCGGCAGGCCCGGAAGGCGTCGACGTGTCCCTACTGCGGCGAGCCGCAGGCGGACATCAAACACGAGAAGCCGACGACCTACTACGAGGTCCAGGACGTGCTCTCGGGCGACTACTCCGAGCACATCGCGGCCGCGATGCAGCCCGACGAGGAGGCGGACGACCCCGGCACCTCCCCGCAGGAGCTGGCCGAGCAGACGGACATCTCCCTCGAGCGGATAAACGAGATCATGGCGGGCGAGTTCCGTCCGCGCAAGGAGGACCGCCGCGCCATCGAGAAGGCGCTCGACGTCGACCTCACCGAGGAGGACATGAACAAGCTCATGCCCTCCGACGTCCGCGACTGGTTCGAGGACATCCCGGACGAGGACCTGGAGGTGCTCGGCATCGACGCCGAACACTCCCGACCGGAGTGGATGATCCTAACGGTGCTGCCGGTGCCGCCGGTCACCACCCGCCCCTCCATCACGCTGGACAACGGCCAGCGCTCCGAGGACGACCTCACCCACAAGCTCGTCGACATCATCCGCATCAACCAGCGGTTCATGGAGAACCGCGAGGCGGGCGCCCCCCAGCTCATCATCGAGGACCTCTGGGAGCTGTTACAGTACCACGTCACCACCTTCGTCGACAACGAGATCAGCGGGACGCCGCCGGCGCGCCACCGCTCCGGTCGCCCCCTCAAGACCCTCTCACAGCGGCTGAAGGGGAAGGAGGGACGATTCCGCGGGTCGCTCTCCGGCAAGCGCGTCAACTTCTCGGCGCGGACCGTCATCTCGCCGGACCCCACGCTCTCGTTGAACGAGGTCGGCGTCCCCGACCGCGTGGCCAAGGAGATGACCCAGACGCTCAACGTCACCGAGCGCAACGTCGACGACGCGCGCCAGTACGTCCGGAACGGCCCCGAGGCGCATCCGGGCGCGAACTACGTGCGTCGGCCCGACGGCCGCCGGCTGAAGGTGACCGAGAAGAACTGCGAGGAGCTGGCGGAGAAGGTCGAGGCCGGCTGGGAGGTGAACCGCCACCTCGTCGACGGGGACATCGTGATCTTCAACCGGCAGCCGTCGCTGCACCGGATGTCGATCATGGCCCACGAGGTGGTCGTGATGCCGTACAAGACGTTCCGGCTCAACACCGTCGTCTGTCCGCCCTACAACGCCGACTTCGACGGCGACGAGATGAACATGCACGCGCTCCAGAACGAGGAGGCACGCGCCGAGGCGCGGGTGCTCATGCGCGTCCAAGAGCAGATCCTCTCGCCGCGGTTCGGCGGGAACATCATCGGCGCGATCCAGGACCACATCTCCGGGACGTACCTGCTCACCCACGCCAACCCCGAGTTCACTGAGACGCAGGCGCTCGACCTGCTCCGGGCGACGCGGGTGGACGAGCTGCCCGAGGCCGACGGGGTCGACGACGACGGCCGGGAGTTCTGGACCGGCCGGACGCTCTTCTCGGAGCTGCTTCCCGACGACCTCTCCCTCGAGTTCACCTCCTCGACCGGCGACGCCGTCGTCATCGAGGGCGGCCAGCTCGTCGAGGGAACGATCGACGAGGACGCCGTCGGGGCGTTCGGCGGCGAGGTCGTCGACACCCTCACGAAGCAGTACGGCGAGACGCGGGCCCGCGTCTTCATCAACGAGATCGCCTCGCTCGCGATGCGCGCGATCATGCACTTCGGCTTCTCGATCGGGATCGACGACGAGTCGATCCCGCCGGAGGCGGAAGAGCAGGTCGACGAGGCGATCGGCAGCGCGTACGACCGCGTCAACGAGCTGATCGAGACGTACCGCGCGGGCGAACTGGAGTCGCTGCCCGGCCGCAGCGTCGACGAGACGCTGGAGATGAAGATCATGCAGACGCTCGGGAAGGCCCGCGACTCCGCCGGCGAGATCGCCGACCAACACTTCGGCGACGACAACCCGGCGGTCGTGATGGCCCGCTCCGGCGCGCGTGGCTCGATGCTCAACCTCACGCAGATGGCCGGCTCGGTCGGCCAGCAGGCGGTTCGCGGCGAGCGGATCAACCGCGGCTACGAGGACCGCACGCTCGCGCACTACGAGGCGGACGACCTCTCCGCGGAGGCGCACGGCTTCGTGGAGAACTCCTACCGCGGCGGGCTCACGCCCGAGGAGTTCTTCTTCCACGCGATGGGCGGCCGCGAGGGGCTCGTCGACACGGCGGTCCGGACCTCCAAGTCCGGCTACCTCCAGCGGCGGCTCATCAACGCGCTCTCCGAGCTGGAGGCGCAGTACGACGGCACCGTCCGGGACACCTCCGGGCGGATCGTCCAGTTCGAGTTCGGCGAGGACGGCACCTCGCCGATCAAGGTCTCCTCCGGCGAGGGCGACGGCATCGACGTCGACGGCATCGCCGACCGCGTCCTCGAGTCGGAGTTCGACTCCGACGACGAGAAGGAGCGGTTCCTCGGCGAGCGCGCGCCGCCGACGAACCTCTCGGAGCACGCCGGTCCGGGCCTGAACAAGGCGGACGAGCTGGGGGTGGAGTCGGATGACTGAGTACGAGCACGTCACCGACGACATGGAGGCCGTCGTGGAGGCGACGGAGCTCCCGAAGCGGCTGAAGACGAAGGTGTACGAGACGCTCGAGGCGAAGGCCGACGAGCACGGCGAGATCACTATCGAGCAGGCGACGGACATCGTCACCGGCGTCGAGAACCGCTACATGGAGACCCGCGTGGATCCCCTCGAGCCCGTGGGAACCGTCTCCGCGCAGTCGATCGGCGAACCCGGCACGCAGATGAGCGTCCCGTACGACGAACGAGTGATCGTCCGCCGCGACGGCGAGACGGAGATCGTCGAGATCGGCTCGCTCGTCGACGACGTCATCGACTCTCGCGAATCACGGGAGTTCGACGACCACGAGGTCACGATGGCCCCGAACGGGCTCGAAACCCTGAGTCTCGACGAAGACGAGCGGGTTCGATGGAAGCCGGTCGAGGAGGTCAGTCGCCACGAGACGCCAGAGGAACTGCTCCGATTCGACCTCGAGTCGGGACGAACCATCCGAGCGACGAAGGCGCACTCGTTCGTCACGCGACGCGACAACGAGATCACCCCCGTCGCGGGTGACGACCTCGCCGAAGGCGATTGGCTTCCGGTCGTCGGACGATTCGAGGTCGAGGGGACGAACACGGTCGATCTCCGAGAGTATCTCCCGTCTACCGACTACTGGTACACGTCGACGCTGACGGACGGCGGAGTCGACGCCGTACCCGCCGGTGAGGCGCAGCTTCGGAACAGGCGGAACGCCCTTGCCACCGGCGAGATAGACGAGGAGACCGTGTATCCCGTCGGCGGGACGGTCGGACTTCCGGAACGGTTCCCGCTGGACTCGGAGACCGGCTTCTTCGTCGGTGCGTGGCTCGCGGAGGGGTCGGCGACGGACCATTACGTCTCAGTCTCGAACGTCGACGAGACGTTCCAATCCGCGATCCGAGCGTTCGCCGAGCGGTTCGATCTCTCGGTGAACGAGTACGAGAACGACAGCGGCTTCGCCCGTGGATACGACGTTCGTCTGAACGGAACGGTTCTCGCCGACTTCGTTCGCGCCGCGTGTACCGAGGACGGGGACAAGGTCGTCCCCGAATTCGCGTTCGGCGCGAGCGACGAGTTCGTTCGTGGACTCCTCCGTGGATACTTCAGCGGAGACGGGAACGTCGGACGGAACGCCGTCAGATCCAGCTCCACGAGCGATCGACTCACGGCCGGGATCTCGTTGTTGCTCGCGCGGGTCGGCGTGTATTCGACCCTCGCGGAGCAGGACGGGTCCCGAACGCTACGCGTTCCGAAGAAACACGTTCGCCGGTTCGCGAACGAGGTCGGCATGGTCGGCGAACGGGGCGAAGCGCTCGAGGAGCTCGCCGAAGACCTCGACGTGGACGGTCCGGACTCCACCGATCAGATCCCGAACTTCGGCGACTCGCTCCGTGAGATCGCCTCCGACGCGGGGATACCGAGCAGACAGGTGAACGCCGCGTCGAAGCGACAGCGCATCGGTCGGACGCGGCTTCGGAGGATGGTCTCGAAGGCCGACGACGCCGGCGTCGACTCCGACTCGCTCGACGAGCTCCGCCGGGCAGTCGAGGGCGACGTCGTGTGGGACCGGATCGAGTCGATCGAGGCGGTCACCGACGACCACGAGCACGTGTACGACTTCTCCGTCGAGGGGTTGGAGACGTTCACGACCGCTGAAGGCGTCGTGACGCACAACACGATGAACACCTTCCACTACGCCGGCGTCGCGGAGATCGACGTCACGCAGGGGCTTCCCCGGCTCATCGAGCTGGTCGACGCCCGGAAGACGCCGGACACGCCGATGATGACGGTCCACCTCGAGGGCGAGTACGCGACCGACCGCGAGCGCGCCCACGAGGTCGTCTGGTCCATCGAGTCGACGCGGATCCTAGCGCTCGGGGACGTCTCCACGAACGTCGCCGACATGCTGGTCCGGATCGACCTCAACGACGACACCCTCCTGGAGCGGTGGCCGACCCACTCGGACCCGACGGCGGTCGCCGAGATCATCACGGAGACGATCGAGGACTCGCTCGGCGTCGACGCCCGGCAGGCGGGCACCGTGATCGAGTTCGGCCCCAACGAGCCGAGCTACCGCGAGCTGCTCCAGCTCGTCGAGCGGCTCCGCGACATCGTCTTCAAGGGGATCGAGGAGGTCGAGCGCGTCGTCATCCGCAAAGAGCAGCTGGAGGACGGCGAGGAGTTCGTCCTCTACACCGAGGGATCCGCCTTCGGCGACGTCCTCGAGATCGAGGGCGTCGACGCCTCGCGGACGACGTGTAACAACATCCACGAGATCTACCGGAACCTCGGGGTCGAGGCGGCCCGCGAGACGATCATCGACGAGACGAAGAACACGCTCGAAGAGCAGGGGCTCGACGACGTGAACGTCCGGCACCTCATGCTCGTCGCGGACATCATGACGAACAACGGCGAGATCGAGTCGATCGGCCGCCACGGGATCTCGGGCTCGAAGGACTCCGTGCTCGCGCGCGCGGCGTTCGAGGTGACGGTCAACCACCTGCTCGACGCGGCGGTCCACGGCGAGTACGACGAGCTCGACGGCGTCATCGAGAACGTCATCGCGGGCAAGCCGATCTCGATCGGCACCGGCGACGTCGACCTCCGGATGGGATCGCGCGTCGTGGGCGACGACTGATGCGCGTCGAGCTCTCCGACGAGGCGCGGCGGTACATCGGCCGGTTCGACGAGCTGACCGGCGTGGCGCCGAAGGACTGCCTCGTGGAGGGCGACCGGCTCGTCTTTCTCCTCCCGGCCGGCGAGATGGCCGCGGCGATCGGCCAGGCCGGCGAGACCGTCGAGGCGGCCGAACGGGACCTCGGCAAGTCGATCGACCTCGTCGAGGACGCGGACACGCCGGAGGCGTTCGTCGCGAGCGCGCTCGCGCCGGCGGCGGTCAACGCGGTGACCGTCTCGGAGCAGAACGACCGGGTCGCGTACGTGGAGGTCGCCGAGCCGGACCGCGGCGTCGCGATCGGCGCGGACGGCCGGAACATCGAGACCGCGCGGACGCTGGCGAAGCGCCACCACGACATCGACGACGTCCAGCTGACCTGAGCGTCCCGACTCCGTTCCCGCCCGCGGGCGTCGCATTCGGCGGGCTTTTTCTCTCGGGCCGTCACGGGGCCGACATGGACGCATCGAGAACGAACAGACGACGGCTTCTCGCGGCGCTCGCCACGGCCGCCGGCGTCGGCCTCGCAGGGTGTTCCGGCGGGGGCGCCGCCGGCCCCTTCCCGGACGCCGACTGGCGCGAGGGCGATGGGCTCGACGTCGCGACGCTGGCCGAGAGCCACGTCGAGTCCGTCGTCGAGACGGGCGGAGTGACCCTCCTCTCGACGGCGGAGACGTCCTACGACGGCGAGGGGGAGCCGAGTCCGTGGCTCCCCTCCCAGGAGTACGAGTCGAGCTACGACCTCGAGAACGGCCGGTGGTACTTCAGACAGTCGCTGACCGGCGGCGAGGAGCCCGAGGTGCTCGAACGCTACGTCGCCGACGGGGAGGCCTTGGTCCGTGAACGGACCGGCGAGAACGTACGCTACGGCCGGCAGGCGGTCGAGCGGTCGCCGGACGACTTCGAGGCGGCGCTTCGGTCGGAGGCGCGCGTGGGGATCCGGGTACCGCAGAGCGACGACTCGGGGGAGACGACGTACGCGGGACTCGGGAACTGGGATCCGAGGGCGGACGGCGAAGGCGAGGTGGACGGGCGACCGACCGCCCGGTTCGTCTCCGAGTCGTTCGACGGCGACCGGAGCGTTCCGGCGACCGTCGAGACGGCGTCGGCGACCGCCCACGTGTTCGAGCCGGGGTTCGTCCCGCGCATCGAACAGTCGTGGGAGGGCCCACACGACGACGGGACCGCCACGGTCGAGGTCGACGTCGCGTACCGCGACCGCGGCGCGACGGTCGCGGTTCCGGACTGGGTCGAGACGGCACGCGAGGAGACGGCGGAGTGAGCCGGGGTCGACGGGACGGCGCTCTCCGGCCAACGACGGCCTCTCCGGGTGGCTTATCGGTTCAGCGGTCGCGAGCGCCCGTCGTTCTCGAGCGACGAAACGCGCGCAGATCNNGATCTGCGCGCGTTTCTCCGGGCGGAAAGACGACGCTTAAGTAGCTCCGTCGGGAAGACGGCGTACGATGGCGAACGGCAAATATGCCGCCCGTAAGCTCAAACAGGACCGGCAGAAGCGCCGCTGGTCCGACTCCGAGTACGCTCGGCGAGAGCGCGGGCTCAAGAAGAAGTCCGACCCCCTCGAGGGCGCCCCGCAGGCCCGCGGGATCGTCTTAGAGAAGGTCGGGATCGAGGCGAAGCAACCGAACTCGGCGATCCGGAAGTGCGTCCGGGTTCAGCTCATCAAGAACGGGAAGCAGGTCACGGCCTTCTGTCCCGGCGACGGCGCGATCTCCTTCATCGACGAGCACGACGAGGTCACGATCGCGGGGATCGGCGGCGCGAAGGGTCGCGCGATGGGCGACCTCTCCGGCGTCAACTACAAGGTCGAGAAGGTCAACGGCGTGTCGATGATCGAACTGGTTCGCGGCAACGCGGAGAAACCCGTCCGATGAGCGGGGAGGAAGTCGAGGCGGACGACGGGGACGTCGCCGCCGACGAGCCCGA